>CAZMEL010000257.1:0-11449 GCA_964565225.1 uncultured Thermoanaerobaculia bacterium
CCCCGGTGCCCCGGGGGCGCCCGCCGAGGCCGCCGGCCTCGCCCGGAGCTCCGGGGGCAGCGAGCCGATGCCGACGCTGTTCGCCGGTCCGGTCCTGCTGCCGGCAGAAGCCTTCCCCGGCGCCGGCCGCCAGGATCTGGAGACCTTCCTCGCGGAGCGCCTGCCGGAGTACATGATCCCGAAGACCTTCCTCTATCTCGATCGCCTGCCCCTGAGCTCCAATGGCAAGGTCGACCGCAAGGCCCTGCCGACTCCCGACGCCGGTCCGGACCGGGGCACCACGGCCAAGAAGAGCGGCGTCGCGCCGCGCAATCCGATCGAGGAAATGGTGGCGGCGATCTGGGTCGAGGTGCTCGATCTGCCGGAGCCCACGGCGGAGCGCCTCGGGGTCGAAGACAACTTCTTCGAGCTCGGTGGCCACTCCCTGCTGGCGATCCGCGTGCTCTCGCGTCTCGAGCAGGCGTTCGAGATCGAGGTCCCGGTCCGGGTGCTCTTCGAGACCTCCACCATCGCCGGCCTCGCCGAGCACATCACCCGCGCCCTGGGGGCCGGGGAGGGCTGGGAAGAGGTACCGCTCGAGCCGGTGTCGCGCGAGCGCCCCCTGCCCCTCTCCTTCGCCCAGCAGCGTCTGTGGTTCCTCGACCAGCTCGAGCCCGGTCGACCGACCTACAACATTCCCCAGGCGGTTCGTTTCCATCGCGGTCTCGACGTCGGGCTCCTCGCCCGCACCCTGACCGAGGTGGTACGGCGCCACGAGGCGCTGCGCACGGTCTTCGTGGCGATCGAGGGTGAGCCGTTCCAGGTGATCCGCGATCCCGAGCCGGTGACGCCGCCGATCGTCGACCTCGGTGCGCTCGACGCCGAGCGGCGCTCGCAGGAGGAGCTGCGCCTGGCCCAGGAAGAAGCGCTCCTGCCCTTCGATCTCGCCCGGGGCCCGGTGCTCCGGGTCAAGGTTCTGCGGCTGACGACCGAGGAGTCGACGGTGCTCTTGACCATGCACCACATCGTCTCCGACGGCTGGTCGATGGGAATCCTCACCGCCGAGATGCAGACCTTGCTCGAAGCCTTCCGCGCCGGCCAGGCCTCGCCGCTGCCCGAGCTGCCGGTGCAATACGCCGACTACGCCCAGTGGCAACGCCGTTCCTTCGGCCAGAAGGCTCTCGACGCCGAGCTCTCCTACTGGCGGAGCCAGCTCGAGGGTGCCCCGGCGCTCACCAGCCTGGTGAGTGATCTCCCGCGCCCGCGAGTCCAGAGCTACCGCGGCGAGAGCTGCTCCCGCGCGATCCCCGCCGCCACCGCCGAAGCCCTTCGCCGGATCGGCCAGGGGCAGGGTGCCACCCTCTTCATGTCGGCCCTGGCCGTTTTCGAGATCCTCCTCCACCACCGCACCGGTGCCACCGACCTCGTGGTCGGCTCACCCATCGCCGGGCGGGGCCGGCAGGAGGTGGAGAAGATGATCGGCTTCTTCGCCAACATGTTGGTCTTGCGCACGGACCTCTCCGGAGACCCGAGCTTCGAAGAGCTCCTGCGGCGGGTGCGGAAGGTCGCCCTCGAGGGGTATACCCACCAGAACCTGCCCTTCGAACGCTTGGTGGAGGAGCTCCAGGTCGAGCGCGCCCTCGACCACACGCCGCTGTTCCAGGTCGCGTTCGTCTTCCGCAACGACGCCACCGAGGCCCCCGGCGGCGAGGAATCCGGGGTCACCCCTCTGCAGCTCGAGAACAAGACCGCCAAGGTCGACCTGACCCTGACCCTGAGCGAGGGCCCCGAGCACCTCGAGGCGGTGATCGACTACAACCGCGATCTCTTCCTGCGACCGACGATCCAGCGCCTGCTGCAACAGCTCGAACGTTTGCTCGAGGCCGTGGTCGCGGAACCCGCTCGGCCGATCTCCGAGCTGCCGTGGCTCTCCCCGGCGGAACGCCACCAGCTGGTGGTGGAGTGGAACGACACGACGCCTTCGAGCGATCCCGACACGCCGTCTGCCGCCACCCTGCACGGCCTGGTCGCCCGGCGCGCGGAGCAGAGCCCCGACGCCATCGCGGTGAGCGGACGAGGCATGGAGCTGAGCTACCGCGAGCTGGTGCGTTCCTCCCGTCTCCTGGCCCATTCTCTGGCACGGCTCGGGGTCGGGCCGGAGACCCTGGTCGGCCTCTTCCTGGAGCGCTCGGCGCCGCAGGTGACCACGGTGCTCGCGGTGCTCGAGGCGGGCGGTGCCTACCTGCCCCTCGACCCCTCCTATCCGGAGGAGCGCCTCGCCCACATGCTCGAAGATGCCGGCGTCGAGCTGGTGCTCACCGACCACGCCCACCACCAGGGCTTCGTCGAGGGTCCCATGGGCCAGGGCCCCTGGCGGGCCGTCGAGGTCGAGACCCTTCTCGCCGAGGCGAGGAAGTCGGCGGACGCTGCCGGCCCGCGGGGCACGCACCCGGTCCATCCCGAGCAGCTGGCCTATGTGATCTACACCAGCGGCTCCACCGGCCGTCCCAAGGGGGAGTGGCCCTGCACCATGCCGGCGCCGTCAACCTGACCCGGGCGCAGCAGGAGCTCTTCGCCCTCGCCCCCGGGGACCGGGTCTTCCAGTTCTCGGCGCTCAGCTTCGATGCCTCGGTGTGGGAGACGGTGATGGCTCTCTCCGTCGGCGCGACCCTGGTGCTCTCGGACCACCGCAACCCCGACCCCTCCGAGGTCGCGAGCTCCATCGCCCGCGGTCGTCCCGGCCTCGCGACCCTGCCTCCCTCTCTGCTGGCGGTGCTCGACGCCCCGCCGCTCGAGAGCCTGCGGACGATCGTGGTGGCTGGCGAGGCCTGCTCGGCCGAGCTGGCGACCACGTGGAGCCGCTCCGCCGCGGGCCGGCGCCGGTTCTTCAACGCCTACGGCCCCACCGAAACCACGGTCTGCGCCACCGCCGAGCGTTGGGTCGCGGGCGAGCCCGGCGAGCCACCCATCGGCCGCCCCCTCCTCGGAATGGGTGCCCAGATCTTCGATCACCGCTTGCACGAGCTGCCGATCGGCCTGCCCGGGGAGCTCTGCGTGCGCGGCACGGGTCTGGCCCGCGGCTATCTCGGTCTCCCCGCTCGCACCGCGGAGCGGTTCGTGCCCGACCCGAGCGCCTTCGGTGGGCGCCTCTACCGCACCGGCGACCTCGCCGCGTTCCGCACCGACGGCCGCCTCCGCTTCCTCGGCCGGATCGATCGCCAGGTCAAGCTGCGTGGCTTCCGGGTCGAGCTCGGCGAGATCGAGTCTGTGCTGGTCAAACACCCCGCGATCCGCGACGCCGCCGTGGTGCTCGCCGGGGAGGCGGGGCCGATCGCCTTCCTGGTGAGCGACGGCGAGCTCCCCGCCGCTGCCGAGCTGCGCCAGCACGCCGCCCGTTTCCTTCCCGCCTTCATGGTGCCCACGGCCTTCGAGGGGATCGACGCCCTCCCCCTCACCCCGAGCGGCAAGGTCGATCGCGAGGCGCTGGAGCGGCGCGCCGACACCGGGATCCGAGGCGACAGCGCCTCCCGGGTCGCACCGCGCAGCCCGGTGGAAGAGGTGTTGGCCGGCATCTGGAGCGAGGTGCTCTCTCTCGAAGAGGCGGACGGCATCGGAATCCACGACAACTTCTTCGAGAGCGGCGGCCACTCCCTGCTGGTCACCCGGGTGGTGTCGCGCATTCGTCGCGCATTCGCCGTCGAGCTCCCGGTCCGCGCCCTGTTCGAGAACCCGACCATCGCCACCCTCGGCGCCCATCTCGAGACCGTGCAGAGCTCCGGACCCGGATCGCAGCTGCCCCCGCTCGAGCGGATCGGCAGGGACCGGCCCCTGCCCCTCTCCTCGGCCCAGAAGCGGTTGTGGTTTCTCGACCAGATGCAGCCGGGCTCCGCCGTCTACAACATTCCGATGGCGCTGCGGGTGGCGGACGGCCTCGACCCGGACGCTCTGCAACGTGCCGTCGAGGCGCTGTGTGAGCGTCACGAGACTCTCCGCACCGTTTTCGTGGTCGAAGGCACCGAGCCCCGGCAGGTGATCACACCACCGGCGACACCGGAGCTCGCGCAGCACGACCTGCGCGACCTGTCCGCGACCCGCCAGGAGGAGCAGGAGATCGAGCTCGCGCGGTCCGAGGCCCGCCGCCCCTTCGACCTCGCGCGTGGACCGCTGCTGCGGCTCGCCCTGCTGCGGCTCGAGAGCCACGACACCCTGCTGGTGACGATGCATCACATCATCTCCGACGGCTGGTCGATCCACCTCTTCCTGCGCGAGCTCGAGGTCTTCTACGGGGCGGCGATCGACGGGGAGGCCGCGCCGCTGGCCCCTCTGACCCACCAGTACGCGGACTTTGCCGTGTGGCAGAACCGCTGGCTCGACGACCAGACCCAGGCGGCCGAGCTGCGCTACTGGCGCCAGCAGCTCGAAGGAGCTCCGAAAGCTCTCGACCTGCCCCTCGACCACCCTCGGCCTCGGCACCAGAGCCATCGCGGCGGGCAGCGCTCGGTGGTGCTCTCCCCCTCTCTGACCTCGGAGCTGCGCCGGCTCGGGAGGCACGAGGGGGCGACACCCTTCATGGTGCTCTGCGCCGCCTTCGCGTCCCTGCTCCAGCGTTTCTCCGGCCAGACGGATCTGAGCCTCGGCACTCCGGTGGCCGGCCGCAACCACGTCGACACCGAAGGCCTGATCGGGTTCTTCGTCAACACCCTCGTGCTACGGATCCGCCTCGGGGAGGCCCCGACGTTCCGCGATCTCCTGCGCCAGGTGCGGGAGACGGTGCTCGGGGCCCATGCGCACCAGAGCCTGCCCTTCGAGAAGCTGGTCGAGGAAATGGAGACCGAGCGCGACCTCTCCCGCTCCCCCCTCTTCCAGGTCATGCTGAGCTTCCAGAACGAGCCTCGCGACGCGAGCACCGACGGCGCCTTCGGGGAACGGCAGTTTCTCGCCGTCGACAGCGGTCTCGCCAAATTCGACCTGACCCTCACTCTGCTCGAGGTGCGGGACCGCCTGGTCGGTTCCTTCGGCTACGCTGCCGACCTCTTCGACGGCAGCACCGTCCAGCGTCTGGTGAGCCAGCTCGAGGTCTTGTTGGAGAGCGCCGTCACCTCCCCCGAGGCACCCCTCTCGGAGCTCCGGCTGCTGTCTCCGGCCGCGCGCCACCAGGTGGTCTCCGAGTGGTCGGACACCGTCGGCGAGAGCCCCATGGACCAGCCCCTGACCCGCCTCCTGCACGAGCGGGCCACGCACGAGCCGCAGGCCCCGGCCGTCGTGGCCGGCGACGAGCACCTGAGCTACGAAGAGCTGCTACGGCGGGCCGGTCGGCTCGCGCGGCAGCTGCGAGAGCTCGGGGTCGGCCCGGAGCAGCGGGTGGCGGTGCTGAGCCCGCGGAGCCTCGAATCCGTGGTCGCCCTGGTGGGCATTCTCGAGGCCGGTGGCGTCTACCTGCCCCTGGACCCGGCGCTTCCGGCCGAACGGCTCGAGCTCCTGCTGCGCGACTCGGGAGCCGCGGTGCTCTTGTCGTATGCAGAGCTCGTGCAGAGGCTGCCGGAGACCGCGACCCGGTTCCTCGACCTGGGCGACGCAACGAACCCGAGCGCGACCCCGGCCACGGCTCCCCTGCCCGGAGCCTTCGTCGACCCCGCCCAGAGCGCCTACGTGATCTACACCTCCGGCTCCACCGGCGTGCCCAAGGGTGTGCTGGTCTCGCATCGGGCGGTGGCGAATCGCCTCGCCTGGGGCCAGACGGCCTACCCGTTGACTCCCGCGGACCGGGTCTTGCAGAGCGCCGGCCTCGGCTTCGACTTCTCCATCTGGGAGATGCTCGCTCCGCTGTGGGCCGGAGCACGGGTCGTGCTGGCTCCGGCCGAGGCGCCGCTCGACTCCCGTGCCCTGGTCGACACCATGGTGGAGCACGAGGTCACGGTGGCGCATTTCGTGCCCTCGGTGCTGCGCCTCGTGCTGGAGCAGGAAGACCTCTCCCGCTGCTCGACCCTGACCCGGGTCTTCTCCGGCGGCGAAGCGCTGAGCGGCGAGCTCCGAGACCGCTTCTTCGCCAGCTCCGCAGCCGAGCTGTGGAACCAGTACGGCCCCACCGAGGCGGCGATCGATGCCACCTTCCATCCGGTGCGGCGAGACGAGGTCTCACTCCAGGTGCCCATCGGCCGCGCGGTCACCAACACCACGGCCCGGGTTCTCGACGCACGGCTCGCTGCGGTGGCGCCGGGCACCCCCGGAGAGCTGGTGCTGGGAGGTTTCCAGCTGGCGACGGGATATCTCGACCGGCCCGCCCTCACCGCCGAACGTTTCGTTCCCGACCCCTTCGCCACGGAGCCGGGAGGGCGGGCCTACCGCACCGGCGACCGGACGCGGCTGCTGGCCGACGGCACGATCGCCTTCCTCGGCCGCCTCGATCTCCAGGTCCAGGTGCGCGGGGTCCGGGTCGAGCTGGCCGAGGTGGAAGCCGCCCTCGAGGCCCACCCGGGGATCCGCCGGGCGGTGGTCGTGTCGCGCGGCGACGGGTTCTCGAGCCAGCGCCTGGTGGCTGCCGTGGTGACGGTCACGGGTGACGGCTCGCCGTCGACCCAGGAGCTCAAGACCTGGCTGGAAGGGCGCCTGCCCGAGGCCTTCGTGCCCTCGGTCTTGACGCATGTGCCGGAGATCCCTCTCGGCGCCACCGGCAAGGTGGATCGCCAGGCCCTCGAGCGGCAGATCACGGAGTCGGCGCCGGAGAGTCGATCGATCGCGCCCCGCGGCGCCGTGGAGGAAATGGTGGCCGCCACCTGGGCGGAAGTGCTCTCGGCCCAGAGCGAGGGCGCGCTCCGGCTCGGCATCCACGACAGCTTCTTCGAGCTCGGTGGCCACTCCCTGCTCGCCACCCGGGTGATCGCCCGGCTGCGGGAACGTTTCGGCGTGGAGGTGCCGGTGCGGACTCTCTTCGAGCATCCGACCATCGCCGGTCTGAGCCGCGAGGTCGAAGGACACCTGCGCAAAGCCGACCGGCTCACGGCCCCACCGCTGGAGCCGCAGCCCCGCGGCCTCGAGGCCCCGCTCTCGTTCGCCCAGGAACGGCTCTGGGTGATCGATCGCCTGCTCGGCGAGAGCCCCGCCTACAACGTGCCGCTCAGCGTCCCCCTGGGTGACGGATGGACACTCCCCGTGCTGCGCCGAGCCCTCGCCGAGATCGTGCGCCGCCACGAAGCCCTGCGCACGACCTTCGAGGCCCGGAACGGCGAGCCGATCCAGATCCTCCGGCCCGCCGGCCCGGTGGCGCTGCCCGAAGTGGATCTCGGCGCCCTTCCCGCCGCGCAGCGGCAGCAGGAAGCCCTACGCCTGGCCGGCGCGGACCTGCGGCGCACCTTCTCCCTCGAAGAGCGGCCCCCCTGGCGTTTCACCGTGTTGCGCCTCGGCGCCGGGCTCGGCGACGACGTGATGGTGGGCACATTGCACCACATCGTCACCGACGGCTGGTCGGCCCAGATCTTTCGCTCGGAGCTCGCCACCCTGTGCGAAGCGTACCGACGGGGCGAGCCCTCGCCCTTGCCGGAGCTACCTCTGCAATACGCCGATTACTCCCTGTGGCAACGCCGGTGGCTCGATGCGCAGACCATCGCCACCGAGCTCGACCACTGGCGCCAGACCCTGGCCGGGGCACCGCCGATCCTCGAGCTGCCCAGCGATCGGCCACGGCCGGCGGTGAAGAGCTACCGCGGCGCCAGTCGCTCCCGGCGCCTGCCCCTGCCCGAGGGCAGCGATCTCGCCAACCTCGGCCGCCGCGGCGATGCCACACCCTTCATGGCCGCCCTGGCGGTCTTCGCCACCCTGCTGGCACGGCTCAGCGGCAGCAAGGATCTCAGCATCGGCACCCCGGTGGCGGGACGTGGCCAGGTCGCCCTCGAAGGGTTGATCGGATTCTTCGTCAACACCCTGGTGCTGCGGACCGATCTCTCGCACGACCCCACGTTTCTCGAGCTCCTCGCACGGGTACGCGAAACCGTGCTCACCGCCAACTCTCACCAGGATCTCCCCTTCGAGAAGCTGGTCGAAGAGCTCGAGCCCCAGCGCAGCCTCTCCCATACTCCTCTGTTCCAGGTGGTCTTCGCCCTGCAGCAGGTCGCCGAAGAGGCCACCGCGAGGGAAGAGAGCACCGCTTCGGAGCTGCACGACCTCGGTCACGGAACGGCGAAGTTCGACCTCTACCTGACCCTCGTCGAGCACGGCGGACAGCTGGGGGCGTGGCTCGAGTTCGCCACGGATCTCTTCGATCCCTCCACCGCCGAGCGCTGGCTGCGCAGCTTCCACCAGCTGCTGCTGGGAGCGGCCGCGGCGCCGGAGACTCCGATCTCCGAGCTGCCGATGCTCGCCGCCCAGGAGCGCGAGCAGCTTCTCGTGGAGTGGAGCGGACGGGCGACCCCGTACCCCGATTCGCAGCCGGTGCACCACCTCTTCGCCGAGACCGTCGCCCGCCGGCCCGAGGCGATCGCTCTGGAATTCGGAGCCGAGCAGGTCTCCTACGGCGCTCTCCACCAGGAGAGCCATCGGCTCGCCCACCAGCTGCGAAGCCTCGGAGTCGGTGTCGGACAGCCCGTCGGCCTCGCCCTCGAGCCTTCGGTCGCGATGATCACGGCGACCCTGGCGATCCTCGAGGCCGGCGGCGCCTACGTCCCTCTCGACCTCTCCTACCCGGCCGAGCGCCTGGCGCTGATGATCGAGGACACCGACCTGCGGGTCGTGGTGAGCACCTCGGAAAGGCTCGATTCCCTGGAACCGCAGCACCCGCTGCGGGCCCTCCGCGCGCTCCGGATCGATCGCGGCTCGGAGGAGCCCGCCGCCGCGCCGGATCTTCCGCCGGCCCCTGCGGTCGGCCCCGACGAGCCGATCTACATCATGTACACCTCGGGCTCCACCGGGCGGCCGAAGGGAATCTCCATTCCCCATCGAGCGGTGGCCCGCCTGGTGCTGGACACCGACTACGTGAGCTTCCCGCCGGGCGAGAGCGTCGCCCAGGCCTCGACCCCGATCTTCGACGCCGCCACCTTCGAGATCTGGGGCGCGCTGCTCAACGGCGGTCGTCTGGTCGGCCTGGCCAAGGACGTCCTGATCGATCCGGCGCGCCTGGGTCCGGAGCTCCGGCGGCGGCGGATCGCCACCCTCTTCCTCACGCCGGCTCTCTTCAACCAGCTGATCCAGGCCGATCCGTCTCTCTTCGCCGGGCTCTCCCAGCTGCTGCTCGGCGGCGAGGCCGTAGACCCCGCGCGCGCGCGCCTGGCCCTCGGGGCCGAGCCGCCGCGGCGGCTCCTCAACGCCTACGGACCGACCGAGAACACCACGTTCTCCACCTGGTACGAGATCCTCGAGGTGGCCCCGGACGCGATCAGCGTGCCGATCGGCCGACCGATCGCCAACTCTCGAGCCTACGTGCTCGATCGGCGGCTCCAGCCCTCGCCGATCGGCGTCTTCGGAGAGCTCTTCCTCGGGGGCCCGGGCCTCGCCCACGGCTACGTGCGGCGTCCGGCCCTGACCGCCGCTACCTTCGTGCCCGACCCCTTCTCCGAAACACCGGGCGGCCGCCTCTACCGCACCGGCGACCGCGTACGCCCGATGGCCGACGGACATCTCGACTTCCAGGGTCGATTCGACCACCAGGTGAAGGTCCGGGGGTTCCGCATCGAGCTGGGAGAGATCGAGTCGGTCCTCTCCGAGCATCCCGACGTGGCCGCCGCCGCGGTGCTGGTGCGGGAGGACGAGCCGGGGGCGAAACGCCTCGTAGCCTACCTCCGCTCGACCACGGGATCGGACCTCGAGACCTCCGTGCTGCGGGCGTTCTTGCTCGAGCGGTTGCCGGAATACATGATCCCGAGCGCCTTCGAGCAGCTCGCGGAGATGCCGCTGCTGACCACCGGCAAGATCGATCGCCGCACCCTGGCCCGCCGTCCCCCGGCCGAAGCCACCGCGGACGGCGCCGACGGCGAGACCGCCGAGCGCACCCCGCCACGCACCGCCACCGAATCGACCCTGGCCGAGATCTGGGCGGAGATCCTCTTTCCCGACCCGGAGGAGCGTCGCGCGGTGGGGATCGAGGAGAATTTCTTCGAGCTCGGCGGACACTCCCTGCTGGCGATCCAGGTCGTTGCACGGATCCGCGAAGCCCTGGGCGTGGAGATCCCGGTGGGCTCGTTGTTCGAGGCCCAGAGCATCGCCGAGCTGGCGCGGCAGGTGGAAGCCGCGGCCGGCTCCGAGCCGGCCGCGAAGGCCCCCTCCCTGGAACGGGTACCGCGAGACCGGCCCCTGCCCCTCTCCTTCGCCCAGCAACGGCTGTGGTTCCTCGACCAGCTCGAGCCCGGTAGCCCGGTCTACAACATCCCGGCAGTCCGCCATTTCGAGCACCGTCTCGATCCCACCCTGCTCGAGGGGGTGATGACCGAGATCGTACGCCGCCACGAGTCCCTGCGCACGGTCTTCCGGGCCGGGACCGGGGAGCCGCAGCAGGTGATCCTGCCCGCCGCCCGGGTGTGTGTGCCGTTGGTCGACCTCACCGCTCTCGATACCACGGGCGAACGTGCCGAGGTCCATCGCCTGGCGCTCCTCGACGCTCGCCGCCCCTTCGACCTCGCCCGTGGTCCCCTGCTGCGCCAGCTGCTGATCCGGCGCCGCGACGAGCGCGACACCCTGCTGGTGGCGATGCACCACATCGTCTCCGACGGCTGGTCGATGGGTGTGCTCGCCGCGGAGTTCGCCGCTCTCGAAGCGGCCTTTCGGGCCGGCAAGCCCTCTCCCCTGCCGGAGCTGACCATTCAGACGGTCGATTTCGCCAGCTGGCAACGCAACTGGCTGCAGGGCGCGGTCCTGGAAGCGGAGATCGATTTCTGGCGCCAACGGCTGCAGGACGCTCCGGCTCTGCTCCGACTGCAGACCGACCGACCGCGACCGCCGGTGCAGAGCTACCGCGGCCGCCGCCGCCAGATCCACCTGCCGCCCGAGCTCACGGCCGCGCTGCGCTCCCTCGGCCGGGAACGGGGAGCCAGCCTGTTCATGACGATTTTGGCCCTCTTCCAGGTGCTGCTGCACCGTTTCGCGGGCCAGGACGCCTTCACCCTCGGCACCCCGGTGGCCGGCCGGGACCGGCTCGAGCTCGAGCCCCTGATCGGCTTCTTCGTCAACACCTTGGTGCTGCGGGCCCGGGTATCGCCGTCCCGGACCTTCTCCCAGCTGCTGGCGAGCGTGCGCGACGAGGTTCTCGGAGCCCAGGCCCACCAGCAGCTCCCCTTCGAGAAGCTGGTCGAGGAGCTGGAGCCCGAACGCAGCCTGGCCCATGCCCCTCTCTTCCAGGTGATGCTCGCCTTTCAGGACGGAGCCCAGAGCCCCGACGGCGAGCCGGGAGCGGAGAACACCCCCTTTGCCGGCGACTCCGGGGCCGCGAAATTCGACCTGACCCTCTCGCTGGTCGCCAACGAAGAGAGCGTCGTCGGCTCCCTGGTCT
>CAZMEL010000258.1:0-11440 GCA_964565225.1 uncultured Thermoanaerobaculia bacterium
GCGTTCGCCTGGGTCTCGAAGGGTAGAGCAACTTCGGCCGGGTCTTCCGGGGAGGCGGTTGCCGCCTCCAGGATCGGTGCCACGCGGACGAATCGGAGCACCTCGTGCTCGAAGCCTTCGAGCACGGCCCGCGCCCGGCGGCTCCCGGTCTTTTCCGCGTGCAGGCGCAGCAGATCGCGGAGCTCCTCGGCGTCGTCCGGCTCGAGACTCGACGCCGTGGCCATGTCGCGATTGAGCCGGGTCTCGGCGAAGTCGCTCGCCGGGTCGTAGACGTAGGCCACGCCGCCGCTCATGCCGGCACCGAAGTTGGCGCCGGTCGGCCCGAGGATCACCACCCGGCCTCCCGTCATGTATTCGCAGCCGTGCACGCCGCAGCCTTCCACCACCGCGGTGGCCCCCGAGTTGCGCACGCAGAACCGTTCCCCGACCTGGCCGGCGGCGAAGAGGGCGCCGCTGGTGGCTCCGTAGAGCAACGTGTTGCCGGCGATCACGTTGAGATGGCCGGCGTAGGGAGCTCCGGCGGGTGGCGCCAGGACGATCTCTCCGCCGGCAAGGCTCTTGCCGACGTAGTCTTGCGCATCGCCGTGGAGATGGAAGCTGACTCCGGCCGGCAGGAAGGCTCCGAAGCTCTGGCCGGCGGTGCCGGTGAGCTCCACCTCGATCTGTCCGTCGCGCTCCGGACGAAGCGATTCCCGGGCCAGGTGGCCGGCCAGGCGAGCTCCCAGCGAGCGGTCGCGGTTGCAGACGGGGAAGGACAATCGGGTCGACTCCCCGGCGCGGATCGCCGGCTCGGCCTCGCGCCAGATCTTCTCGCCGAGGTCGGGTCGCTGGACTCGTTGTCCGCGACCCGGCGTGGCGTCGGCGCCCTGGCGCCCGCTCTTCGGCGCGTAGAGCAGCGCCTCGACATCGATCGCCACCGGGACCTGCTCCAGCACCTCTCGTGCCGGTTGCAGGAGCTCGGCACGCCCCACCAGCTCGTCGAGAGAGCGGCAACCCATGGTGGAGAGAATGTGGCGCACTTCCTCGGCCACGAAGGCCATGAAGCTCACCACGTGGTCGGGCGTGCCGCGAAAGCGCTGGCGGAGCCTAGGTTCCTGGGAGGCGATGCCGACCGGGCAGGTGTTGAGGTGGCACTGCCGCGCCATGACACAGCCCAGGGCGATCAGCGGCACGGTTCCGAAGGCCAGCTCGTCGGCACCGAGGAGGGTGGCCAGCACCACGTCACGGCCGTTGCGCAGACCGCCGTCGACCCGCAGGGTGACCCGTTCTCGCAGCCCGAAGCGCACCAGGGTCTGTTGCACCTCGGCGAGACCGAGCTCCCAGGGCAGGCCGGCGTGTTTGATCGAAGAGAGAGGCGAGGCTCCGGTGCCGCCGCTGTCGCCCGAGATGTGGATCACGTCGGCTCGGGCCTTCGCCACCCCGGCGGCGATGGTGCCGATCCCGGTGCAGGCCACGAGCTTCACCGCGATCCGTGCCTCGGGGTGGACCTGGCGCAGGTCGAAGATCAGCTGGGCCAGGTCTTCGATCGAGTAGATGTCATGGTGAGGAGGTGGAGAGATGAGCCGTACGCCGGGAACCGACCGCCGCAACCCGGCGATCTCCATCGTGACCTTGTGAGCCGGAATCTGCCCACCCTCGCCGGGTTTGGAGCCCTGGGCGATCTTGATCTCCAGCTCCTCGGCGCTCACCAGGTAGTCGGGAGTCACGCCGAAGCGCCCCGAGGCCACCTGCTTGATGGCGCTGTTGCCCCAGTCTCCCGGCTCGGGGCTCCAGGCGCCCTGGAACCGCGGCCGCGACGCCTCGGTGTAGGGCCGGAAACGTTCGTCGGCCTCGCCGCCCTCCCCCGAGTTGCTGCGTCCGCCGATTCGGTTCATGGCCACCGCCAGGGCTTCGTGGGCCTCGCGAGAAAGAGCTCCGAGGCTCATGGCGGAGGTGACGAAGCGCCGGCAGATCTCGGTCGCCGTCTCGACCTCTTCGAGAGGTGCCGGGGTCTCGGCCCGGCGCCAGGCGAGGAAGTCCCGCAGCTCGGTGGGCTCGGCGCCCGAGGCGAGCTCGGAATAGGCCTTGTACGCGGTGGGATTCTCGCTGCGCACCGCCTTGTGCAGGGCCTTGAAGACCGGCGGGTTGAGATGATGGTGCTCCCCTTCCTGGCGGAAGCGGAACCAGCCCCGGTCCCGCAGGGCGGGAGGATCGGCTTCCGGATCCTCGGTCGCAACCCGCTGGGACTGCCCGTGACGTGCGAGGGAGTGGTAGGCAATGGCCCCAAAACCGGCGCCGCCGATACGGCTGGGAGCGCCGGTGAAATGGCGGTCGACCAGCGACTTCTCGAGGCCCAACGCCTCGAAGAGCTGGGCTCCCTGGTAGCTCGAGATGGGGCACACGCCGAGCTTCGCCATGATCTTCAGGAGACCCTTTTCGAGGGTCTGGAGATAGCGAGAGATGGCTTTCTGGGGTTCGAGGCCCAGCTTGACGGCGCGATCTGCGACGCTCAGGAGGGCGAGTCGAGGATGCACCAACGTGGCGCCGAAGCCGATCAGGCAGGCGAAGTGGTGATCTTCCCGGGGCTCCGAGGTGTCACAGACGATCGAGATCTGCATGCGCTTGCGGCGCCGGATCAAGTGGTGGTGCACCGCCGAGGTGGCGAGCAACATGGGAATGGGTGCGTGTTCCTCGTCGAAGCGGTCGTCGCGCAGCACCAGGATCGCGGCACCGGCATCCACCGCCTCTTCGGCCTGGCGGCAGAGCTCGTCGAGAGCTTTTTCGAGCGCGGCCCCGGCGTCTTCGGTGGCCTCGACGGCGGGGAAGAGCGTGTCCAGCTCGTGCGATTGGAAACGTGGCTGGTCCACGTCGAGGAGCGTTTCGAGGTCACCGGGCCCTAGCAGCGGTGAGGGATACCGCAGCAGGCTCGCGGCCTCTGCACGCTCGCCGAGGATCGAGCCCCACGGGCCCACCATGGTTTCGAGCGACATCACCAGGCTCTCCCGGAGCGAATCGATGGGGGGGTTGGTCACCTGGGAGAAGCGCTGCTTGAAGAAGCTGTAGAGGAGCTGGGGTCGGCGCGACAGGACGGCCAGAGGGGTATCGTCTCCCATCGAGCCGACCGGCTGGCGGCCGTCCCGCAGCATCGGGTCGAGGATCTTTTCCATCAGCTCCCGGCTGTAGCCGAAGGTGACCTGCGCTCGCCGCAGCCGGAGTCGGTCGTCGGCTCTTGGTATCGCGTCCTGGGCCGGAGCCGGAGCGGGACGGAGATGCTCTCGAACCCACTCGGCATAGGGCCTGCGCCGCGCCGCCCGGCTGCGGATCTCGTGGTTCTCGAGCAGCCGGCCGGTTCCGGTGTCGACCGCCAGCAGCTGCCCCGGGCCGAGCCTGCCCTTGCGGATCACCTGGTTGGCCGGCAGGTCGACGATTCCGGTCTCCGACCCGAGAATCACCAGGCCGTCGCGGGTGATCCAGTAGCGCTGCGGCCGCAAGCCGTTGCGGTCGAGAATCGCCGCGGCCAGGCGGCCGTCCGAGAACACCACCGCGGCGGGTCCGTCCCAGGGCTCGATCAGGGTGGAGTGGTAGTCGTTGAATGCCCGGATCTCCGGGTCGTCCCCCGAGCCCACCGACGCGGCCTCGGGGATCAGCATGGCCATGGAGTGCAGCGGATCGCGGCCGAAACGGACCAGGATCTCGAGCACGTTGTCGAGCATGGCGGAATCGCTGCCGCCGGGCTGGAGCAGGGGAACCAGCTCGGCCATCTGGTCGGCGAGGGGGCCGAAGGCTTCGGACTCGAGCTCCTGCTCCCGGGCCTCCATCCAGTTCACATTGCCGGCGATGGTGTTGATCTCGCCGTTGTGGGCCAGCATGCGAAACGGCTGGGCCAGGTGCCAGGTGGGCTCGGTGTTGGTGCTGAATCGCTGGTGGAAGAGCGCCAGGGCGGTTCGGTAATCCGGATTGCGCAGGTCGGGGTAGAAGTCCGCGAGCTTCGGCGCCAGGGACATGGCCTTGTAGACCAGGGTGCGATGGGAGAACGACACCGGGTAGAGGCCGTCGAGCCCCTCGAGGCGGGCCTTCTTCTCGATCCGTCGCCGCACCAGGAAGAGGCGCCTCTCGATGCTCTCCCGGGTCCGTCCCGCGCAGGACACCAGGGCCTGGACCACGTCCGGGCACGAGCGCCGGGCCAGCTCACCGAGGGATTCCGGATGGGTGGGTACCTGTCGCCAGGTCAGGAGCTCGAGGCCGCCGTCGGATACCTCCTGCTCGACGAGGCGCCGAGCCTCGGAGGCCGCGTCGTCGTCGCGGGGGAAGAAGAACATACCCACCGCCAGCTCACCGCGCGCAGGTGGCTCGATGCCTTCGGATTCGAGGATCTTTCCGAAAAAACCTTCGGGGAGCTGAGTCAGCAGACCGGTGCCGTCGCCGGTCTTGCCATCGGCATTGACCGCGCCGCGATGGGCCAGGTTGCCCAGCGCTTCGAGAGCCATGGCCACGACTCCATGCTCGCGACGGCCTCGGAGATCGGCGATGAAGCCGATTCCACAGCTGTCTTTTTCCCGTCCGGGGTCGCAGCCGGGAGGAGAGGAGGCCGAAGGGCGAGGCATTGGGTGGGGCATGGGCGGTCCTTTCTCGATATCTCGAACGGGTCTCGACACTCTGCCCGGGGGCTCGCCGATGGCGGCTTCGAAGACAGATCGATCTCCGGCGCTCTCGGTAGGAGTCGCGGCACCGAGCCCGACGCAGGTCGACATAGATGTGAGGTGGGGAGGGAGTTCCCACATCTCAGTATAGAGGCAATCTGTGTTCCTGTCAAAGAGGTGTCGCGCGGAAACCGATCAGTGCGCCAATTTCGGAGGATCATCGCGCAGAAAATGGCGAGATGAAGAAGGATTTCCGGACGAAAATCTGCCTCGTTGCCGCGTTTTTCGTGACGACTTGCCGCTGGCCTTGGCTCTGCCGTTTCCCTGGCGTCCAGGGGCCCGATAGCCTTTCGTCCGCGGTTTGCGGTACACATGGAGAGATGTCGACCTCGCTGCCCATCGAAGAAGGCGTGCCCCTCGCTCCGCTCACGACACTCGGCGTGGGTGGCCCGGCGCGGTTCCTGGCCCGGTGCCGAGATCTCGAGGAGCTCTCGGCGGTTCTGTCCTGGGCGCGAGGGCGAAGGCTGCCGGTCTTGCCTCTCGGCGGCGGCAGCAATCTCCTGGTGGCCGATGCCGGATTCGGCGGCCTGTGTCTGCAGTGGACGGACGATTCGATGGCCTTGGGCTCCGCGGGAGACACGGTGGAGATCGCCGTCGGCGGGGGAGCGGATTGGGACGACGTCGTCGCCCGGGTAATCGAGGAAGGCCTCGGCGGGATCGATTGTTTGAGCGGAATTCCCGGGCGCTCGGGTGCTGCGCCGGTGCAGAACATCGGTGCCTACGGCCAGGAGGTGGGGGAGCATCTGCAATCCGTGCAGGTGGTGGAGCTGGAGACGGGCGAGGTCTCCTGGCTGGCCCGCGAGGCTCTCGGGCTCGGCTACCGCACCAGCCACTTCAAGGGGTCGTGGCGCGGAAGGTATCTGATCACCCGTCTTCGCATGGAGCTACCGCGATCGAGCCGGGGAACGGCGAGGTATCCCGAGCTCCGGCGCCGGCTCGGCATGACGGAGAGCTCGACCGGTACAGCTCCTTCGCCGGCCGCGGTGCGCGAGGCCGTGCTCGAGATTCGCCGAGAGAAATCGATGGTGCTCGACCCGCACGACCCCAACCGCCGCAGCGCCGGCTCGTTCTTCGTCAATCCGGTGGTCGAAGAGCAGGCCGCCGAGGCCGTGTTGCGCCGGGTCCGGGAGCGGGGGATCGTCGAACCCAGGCCCGCGGACCCGGCCGGCGCAGGTTTCCGCAAGCTGTCGGCGGCCTGGTTGATCGAGCGGGCGGGATTCTCCCGGGGCTGGTCTCTGGGACCGGCCGGGCTCTCCAGCCGTCACACCCTGGCCCTGATCAACCGGGGAGGGGCCACCGCGGCGGATCTCCTGGCGGCGGCGGGAAAGATTCGTCGTGGGGTGCTCGAGGTCTTCGGGGTGTGTCTGGTGCCGGAGCCGGTCTTCATAGGCTTCGACGCCTCGGTGGATTCTCTCCTCGGCGGGCCGTGAGGTGCTTGCGCCCGGCGGCTGGCGCCGCGCATAATCCGCGCCATGAAACGAGCGGAAAAAGCCCGGAAAATCGTAGAAATTCTCGACGAGCTGTATCCCGAGACCCCGATCCCTCTCGACCACACGGATCCCTTCACCCTGCTCGTGGCGGTGGTGCTCTCGGCCCAGACGACCGACAAGAAGGTCAACGAGGTGACGCCCGATCTCTTCGCCCTGGCGCCCGATCCACCGTCCATGGCGGCGCTGCCGGTGGAGACGATCCGGGAGACGATCCGGCAGATCGGCCTGGCCCCGCAGAAAGCCAGAGCCTTGCAGGGCCTCGGCGAGAAAATCGTCGCCATGGGCGGCGAGGTGCCGCGATCGTTCGAGGAGCTGGAATCTCTGCCCGGGGTCGGCCACAAGACCGCCTCGGTGGTGATGGCGCAGGCTTTCGGCGTGCCGGCATTCCCGGTCGACACCCACATCCACCGCCTGGCGGCGCGTTGGGGCCTGAGCAACGGGAGCAGCGTCGATCGTACGGAGAAGGATCTCAAGCGCGCCTTTGCGGAAGAGCTGTGGAATCGGCTCCACCTGCAGATCATCTATTTCGGTCGGGAGCACTGCCCGGCTCGGTACCACGACCTCGAAACCTGCCCCATCTGCTCGTGGGCCGCCACCAAGAAGCGAATCGCGGAAGAAAAGGCCCGCGACCGGAAGGGGAGAAGGCGGCCGAAGAGGAGTTGAAGAGCCAGGTGGTCGAGGTCGAGTCGGCGTTCCTTCCGCCAGGCCTCGAAGGGTCGCGCCGGCTGCGGTGGGCTCCGAGGATCGCCGACTCTTGCTGGCCAGGAGGTCGATCTGGCGAGTAGAGCAGGTCCCCGTCCAGCAGAACCGCCAGGGGGTTTCTGTCGTACACTGCGCAGGGACCGGAAAACGACCGTTGCGACTCGAGGGAGGCTCGGATGCATCTGGCAGTGGTTTGTTACCCCACCTATGGGGGGAGTGGCGTGGTGGCCACCGAGCTGGCGCAGCAGCTGGCCCGGCGGGGACACCAGGTGCATGTCGTCTCCTACGAGCAACCCTTTCGTTTCGATACCTCGCAGCCGAACCTCTTCTTCCACCAGGTGGAAGTGCACGAGTATCCCCTCTTCCGGTACCCTCCCTACTCTCTCAATCTGACCAACAAGATCATCGAGCTGGTGGAGCAACACGGTGTGCAGGTGGTGCACAGTCACTACGCCGTGCCTCATGCGCAGGCGGCGTGGATGGCGAGGGAGGTGCTGCGGGAAGAGCGACAGCTCGACGTAAAGCTCGCCTGCACGCTCCACGGCACGGATATCACCCTCGTCGGCAAGGAGCGCAGCTTCTTCGAGTTGACCCGGTTCTCGATCCAGCGGCAGGATCTGCTCACCGCACCCAGCGACTGGTTGGCGCGGGAGACCCACCGGGAGTTCCACACCGCCGGGCACGAGATCCAGGTGATCCCCAACTTCATCGACCTCGAGCGTTTCCGCCCGGGAGACGGCGCCGAGGTGCGGCGAGAGCTCGGAGCCGAGGGACGTTTCCTCGTCACCCATGTCTCGAATTTCCGGCCCGTGAAACGGGTGGAAGACGTGGTGACCGGCTTTGCCGCCCTGCGCGGCCGACTCGATGCCGTGTTGGCTCTGGTGGGCGACGGTCCGGAGCTGAGCAAGGCCAAGAAGATGGCCGAGGTTCTCGGAGTGATGGACCATGTCCGGGTCCTGGGCAAGCTCGAATCCCTCGAATCCGTGCTCCAGGCCAGTGATCTCTTCTTCCTGCCCAGCCTGGCCGAGAGCTTCGGTCTCGCGGCCCTCGAGGCCCAGGCCTGCGGCTGCCCGGTGATCGGCTACCGGGCCGGCGGCCTGCCGGAGGTGGTGATCGACGGCGAGAGCGGGTTGTTGTGCCCCGAGGGGGAGGACGTCTGCATGGGTACACTCGGTGCCGATCTACTGCAAGACCGGGAGCGCTACGAGCCCATGCGACTCGCCGCCCGCCGCAATGCGGAACGTTTCGCCACCGGGCCCATCGTCGACCGCTACGAGCAGACCCTTTGTTGCCTGATCCACGAGGGAGCCACCTGCGAGGCGCACAGCATCGCGGAGTGTGGGAACCGATCGCCAGCCTGCTGACTCCTGGTCATCGTGGGCGCTGGGAGAGCCTCAGCGCGCGGCGATAGAAACCCCGGGCGGTGGTGAGGTCGCCACTCTCCAGACTGGTGTTGGCGAGGTCGAGAAAACCCAGGGCGTCGTCGTGTCTCAGGTCTTCGGCCAGGTCGAGAATCTCCTGCGCTTCGTGTTGGCGCCCGTCGAGGCGAAGTAGGGTGGCGAGGTTGCGGTACGCGGTTTCGGAGCTCGGGTCGAGGAGCAGAGCCTCCTCGTAGGCTCGGCGGGCATCGGCGAAGTGGCCCAGCCGGCGGCGAGCGACTCCGAGGTTGGTCCAGGCTTCGGCGCGGCCGGGCTCGAGCCGGGTCGCGCGCTCCAGCCACCGGGCCGCCTGCGGAATCCTTCCTTCCAGCAGCTCCTCGACACCACGATTGGAGGCGAAGAGGGCCCTGGCGGTGAGATCGGTCACGGCCTCGATCCGGTCGGGGGGCAGTGTGGTCTCACCGCCGAAATCGTAGATCCTCCACCGGTGCTCCGCAGTGCCCCAGGCGGCGGCGAGATGCCCTTCGGTGATCTCCAGGTCTCTTTGCCGTTCGCCGGGGATCGGGGAATCGACCAGCACGAAGAACGCGGGAATGCCCATTTCTCGGGCCAACCCTACGAAAAGAGCTGCGTAGGCCACGCAGTTGGCCCGGCGCTCGTCGAAGGCGCGCTGGGCGGTGAGGGTGGGGCGAACGATCTCCGCGAGGCGTGTGCTCGGCTCGTGCAGTAGTGCCCGAGACAGCTGGCGAAGCCGTTCGCTCGGCGCCTGGCCGGGAGAGCCGAGGCTCCGGGCCCAGCGCACGGTTGCGGCATCGATGGCCAGTGGATTCGTCGCCTCGACCTCGGCCTCGAAGAGGCGGAGATGAGGCGGGGCTTCCGGAGAGTAGGAGCCCGGGGCCAGTGCGGGGCTTCCTTCGGCGAACGCTCCGAGGACCGTGAGCCAGGACCACAAGACCAGGCAGAAGCCGTACCGAAGAAGGCGAGCTGGCGACGAGGCGATCGGCATGGGAACCTCCAGCGCTCGGTTCGAGAAGTGCTGTTCGCGAAGAACCGTCCGTGTCGGATCGAGATTACCTACTAATAGGTAGGCAGTCAAGCTCAAACGCAGGGCAAAGAAGGTCCGGCAGGTCGCGGAAATTCGTGGCGGAGACCTGGAAATAGGCCGTAATTGTTGCAAATGATGAGTTTCCAGGCCAAGCGGATATGTTCTTCTCTAGCCTATCTCGGAGTAGATGGTTGATCCCATCCGGAAGGGCTGAGAGGCACCGAACGGACTGCGATTGTGGGTCGATGGAGATTCGGCCTGTGTCTTGTCGCTTTCTGTCTACCTCTTGGTAGGCTAAGATGGGCCAGCGCGGCCACCCGATCCCGCTTCCGGGCTCGGGGCCGTCCCGCATCGAATCCTCATGTGTGCTGCTGCCGATACCCGAACCGCCATTCTCGACCTCGCCGAGGAGCTGCTGCAGAGTCGCAGCTTCAACGCGTTCAGCTACCACGACATCGCCGAGGCGATCGGCATCCGCAAGGCGAGCGTGCATTACCACTTCCCGACCAAGGAAGATCTGGGAGTGGCGCTGGTGGAGCGCTTCCGTCGCGATGCGCACCAGTGGGCCAGCCGGCTGGTGGAAGGCAACGCCGCGCCGGAAGAGAAGCTCGAGGCGTACTTCGAGCTCCAGGCGAAGGTCTTGGAGACGGGGAAGATGATCTGTGCTCTGGGGATCCTCGGGGCCGAGTACAACGCCCTGCCACCCCGCCTGCAGGAGTCCTACTCCGAGTTCCTCGACGACCAGCAGCGCTGGCTCACGCGGCTGCTGGGCAAGGGGCAGGCGAGTGGTGTTTTTCAGGCCGGCGAGTCGCCCGAAGATCTGGCGGCCTACGTCCAGGCGGGCATCCAGGGCGGATTACAGATCGCCCGCGCCAGCGGCCGGCCCGATCGATTCCACGCCGTGTTGCGGGAGCTGCGGCGCAGCATCTATCTGGATTCCATCCGGAATCACCGGCCTTCGGTGCCCGAGGAATCCTGAGGCTCGCCGATCTCAGGCCAGCCCGACCCATGGGCGTGGGGCCTGCTGCAGGATCTCGGCCACCAGAGACAGGCCTTCCCGCAGGCGCGAGTGGCAACGCTCGGTCACCAGCGAGAGGCGAACCGCGTCGGGGGCGTTGCCGCGGCCGGTGTGGAAGACCTCCGAAGGAGTCAGCGCCACGCCGCGTCGGCGGGTCTCGGCCAGGAAATCCTGCCCTCGCCAGGGCTCGGGAAGGCGCAGCCAGAGGAAATAGCCGCAGGGTTGTGCCTCGATCTGCTCGGGAGCGAAGACGCTTCGGGCGATCGCGTTGCGGGCCGCAGCCTCCTGGCGTTTCCAGCTCATGAAACGGTCGATGGTTCCGTCCTCGATCCAGCGCGCCGTCACCTCTGCCAGTGGGGGAGCCGCCATCCAGGCCGAGGCCCAGACCGCTGCCGCCAGGCGCTCCACGAGGGGCTCGGGGGCGGCCAGGAAACCGACCCGCATGCCCGGGGCGGTGACCTTCGACAGGCTGCTGAGGTGCAGAGTCCGTTCCGGCGCGAGGTCGGCATAGGGCCGGGGGCGATTTTCGATCAAGAAACCGTAGACGTCGTCTTCGACAAGGGTCACGTCGTACCGTCTGGCGATGGCGACGATCTCCCGGCGCCGCTCTTCGGGAGTCACCCGGGTGGTGGGATTCTGGTGCCCGGGGATGGTGTAGAGCATGCGGGCCTCGCCTCGCCGGCAGGCCTCCTCGAAGGGCTCGGGCCGCAGCCCGTGGGAGTCCATCGGCAATCCCAGCAGGCGGAGATGGAGAAGGTTGGCGAGGCCCTTCATGCCGGGGAAGGTGAGCTCTTCGGTGAAAATCGCCTCGCCGGGTCGGGTGAGAGCCGAGAACACCACCGCCATGGCGTGTTGTGCGCCGCAGCAGAGCAGGATCCGGCGGGCGTCGGCCTCGACCCCGAGGCGGCGCAGCCACGCCACGCCGGCCTGGCGATGGGCCTGGGCGCCCGCGTAGGGCTGGCCTCCGAGAATCGCCGAGAGGTCGGGGCGGCGGGCGAGGCCGGCGAAGGCTTCGGCGAGGGCGTTGCCCTCTTCCTCGTGCAGGGGAATGGCGGGCACGCTGGAGCGCAGGTCGATCAGCTCCGGGTCTTCTTTGGAGACGTCGCCGAAACGCACCGGTTCCGGAG
>CAZMEL010000259.1:0-11379 GCA_964565225.1 uncultured Thermoanaerobaculia bacterium
ACATCTACGCCCACTACGACCTCGGCAACGAGTTCTTCGCCCTCTTCCTCGATCGCCAGATGATGTACTCCTGCGCCCTCTTCGAACCCTCGGGAATCGACCTCGACCAGGCGTCGGAGGTCAAGCTCGAGCGGATCTGCCGCAAGCTGCGCCTCGAGCCGGGGGATCGGGTGTTGGAGATCGGCACCGGCTGGGGCGGATTCGCCCTCTACGCCGCCCGGCGCTGCGGCTGCCATGTCACCACCACCACGATTTCCCCAGCCCAGTTTCGCCATGCCCGGGAGCAGGTTCGGGCCGCGGGTCTCGAAGATCGGGTCGAGGTGCTCGCCCGGGACTACCGCGACCTCGAGGGCACCTACGACAAGCTGGTCTCCATCGAGATGATCGAGGCGGTAGGGCTCGGCAATCTCGACACCTTCTTCCGGGTCTGCAGCGAACGTCTGCGCCCCGACGGGCTGATGGTGCTGCAGGCGATCACCATCGCCGATCGGTACTACGAGCGGGCGAGGCGATCGGTGGATTTCATCCAGCGCTACATCTTTCCCGGCTCGGGCCTGCCCTCGGTGGGGGCGATGTCTCGGTCCGTAGCCCACGCCACGGATCTCCGGATCGTGCATCTCGAAGATTTCGGGGCTCACTATGCCGAGACCCTGCGCGCCTGGCGCAGCCGATTCGCCGAACGTTCGGCCGAGGTGCGCGCCCAGGGGTTCGACCAGGTCTTCGAGCGGATGTGGGAGTACTACTTCTGCTACTGCGAGGCCGGGTTCGACGAACGTTCCATTTCCGACGTCCACCTGGTGCTGGCCAAACCCGGCGACCGCAGACCGCACTTGCTCGGCGAGCTGGCATGAGTCGCTTCGTCACCGCCCTGCGACCACCGAACGGCGCCGTCTGGCAGTTCGTTCAGCTCCAGGTCGGATGGTTCGCCTGTGTGCTCGGAGCCGCTCACGGGAGGCCCTGGCTGGGGCCCTTCGTGGTCGCATTCCTGCTCGCCCTGCACTGGTGGTGGAGCGACCGGCGACGAGACGACCTGGTGCTGATGCTCGCCGTTGGCGCCTTCGGCCTGACGTTCGATTCGGCCCAGGCCGCCATCGGTTGGCTGCGTTTCGAAGGCAGCTCCTTTCCGTGGCTCAGCCCGCCCTGGATCGTCGCGCTGTGGATCCACCTGGGAACCACCCGCCACGGCCTGCTCGGCTGGTTGGGCTCTCGCCTGGCTCTGGCACCCTTGGTGGGTGGGGTCGGCGGGCCCATCGCCTACCTCGCCGGGGCCCGACTGGGGGCTGCCGAGCTCCTGGGACCCGCGGTGGTCTCGATCGCCGCCGTCTGGGCGGTTTTCCTTCCCCTGGCCGCCTTCTGGGTGCGGCGTCAGGGGCCAACTCCGAGGCAATCATGAAACGATTTCTACAGCTGGCCTTCACCTTCGTGCTCCTGGCCATGCTCTGGGTCACCGTGACCGCCAGCTTCGACCGCAGCGTCCTGCAGGCGGCGGGTGAGATCTGGAGCGATCCCTGGGGCCGGGCGACCCTCTTCGACGCCTACTTCGCTTTTCTCACCGTCTACCTGTGGATCGCCTACCGCGAGCGGAGCCTGGCGCGCCGCCTGGGCTGGCTGCTCGGGATCCTGACCCTCGGCAATTTCGCGATTGCCGCCTACTTCCTGCTGGCCCTTGCGCAGCTGGGTCCCGACGAGCCGTGGACCGGGATCTTTCGGCCCGCGGGGGCCGAGAGGGAGAGCGGCTCGTGAGCCTTGCCTACACCTTGCTCGAGAAAGACTGGCTGCCGGATCCGGCGATCCGGATCGGTATCCGGCGGCTGCTCGCCCGGCGGCTCGAGGAGGAGCACCGGGCAGCGGGGGAGGCTTCGCTCGATCGCCTGGAAACGGAGCTCCGCCAGAGCCCGCTGGCGATCCATACCCACGAGGCCAATGAGCAGCACTACGAGCTGCCCACCGCCTTCTTTCAGAAGATCCTTGGAGACCATCTCAAATACAGCTGTGGTTTCTGGCCCGACGGAGTGCGGTCTCTCGAAGCCTCGGAAGCGGCGATGCTCGACCTCTACCTCGAACGGGCCGAGCTGGCCGATGGCCAGGAGATCCTGGAGCTCGGCTGTGGTTGGGGCTCGCTGACCCTCTACATGGCGGAGCGTTTTCCGCGGAGCCGAATCCTGGCGGTTTCCAACTCCGCGAGCCAGGGCGAGCACATCCGGGCCGAGGCCCGGAGGCGAGGGCTGGAGGGAGTGGAGGTGCGGACCGCGGACATGAACGAGTTCGACACCGATCGCCACTTCGATCGGGTCGTCTCGATCGAGATGTTCGAGCACATGCGCAACTACGCCATTCTCTTCGAACGCATCGCCGGCTGGCTGCGGCCCGAGGGGAAGCTCTTCGTCCACATCTTCTGCCACCGCCACCTGGCGTACCCCTTCGAGGTGAAGGGAGAAGACGACTGGATGGCGCGGTACTTCTTCACCGGCGGGCTGATGCCCTCCGCCGATCTCCTGCCGCGATTCCAGGGCTCTCTGCATCTCGAGGAGCAGTGGTGGGTGCCCGGCACGCACTACCAGCGAACGTCCGAGGCCTGGCTCGAATCCATGGATTCTCACCGTGCCGAGCTCGAGCCCATCGTGTCCGAGGTCTACGGAGCGGGCCAGGCGCGCCGTTGGTGGGTCTACTGGCGGGTCTTCTTCATGGCGTGTGCCGAGCTCTTCGGCTACCGCCGGGGGACCGAGTGGGGGGTGGCGCACTACCGTTGGAGCCGCGGTCCGGAGCAAAGATCGGACTTGCCCTGATCGAGCTTCGTCCTTACAATGACGGGAGATTCTGAAAATACGAGTCGAGGCGGCCCGGTGGCTGGCTCGACAAGGCCCGAGTGGGGTGGGCACAAAGGGCTGAACGCCCGGACCGCCGAGGCCCGGTTGGTCGGCTGGAATTCGGTGAGTGCCTCGGTGCCGCAGGCTGGCCTTCCCGACTCGAAGAAGGAGCCCCGCGGTTGAAGCCATCATCCGCTCACCGGGTCTTCGTGCCGCGGCGGATTCCCGAAGCGGGAATCGAGATCCTATGCCGCGAAGGGCTCGAGGTGTCCGTGGCCCAGCACGACGACGAGGTCTCCGTGCCCCGCGAGCCCTTCCTCGAAGGCCTCCGTCGCTGCGACGTCCTGCTCCCTCTGCTCTCCGAACGTCTCGACGAAGGAGCTCTCGCCTCGGCTCCCGACCTGCTCGGCATCGCACAGATGGCGGTGGGTTTCGACAACATCGACCTGCCCGCCGCCACGCGGCTGGGAATTCCCATCAGCAACACTCCCGGCGTGCTCACCGAGACCACCGCCGACTTCACCTGGGCTCTTCTGCTCGCGGTGGCCCGGCGCATCCCGGAAGCACACCACTATGTGGCCTCGGATCGTTTTCGGCTCTGGGGCCCCAATCTCTTGCTCGGGGGAGACGTGGGACCCGGGCCCGAGGGTGTTCCCAAAGTGCTCGGGATCGTCGGTTATGGCCGGATCGGCCGGGCGGTGGCCCGCCGCGCCTCGGGATTCGGTATGGAGATCCTGGCCCACACCTCCAACCGCCGGTCGTTCGAGGAGGAGCCTTCGCCGATCGGCGTCCGCTGGGCGGAGCTCGACGAGCTCTTGGCCCGGAGCGACTTCGTCTCCCTACACGTCCCCCTGAACGCCCGAACCCGACATTTGATCGGGGAAGCCGAGCTGCGGCGCATGTTGCCCACCGCCTACCTGATCAACACCGCTCGTGGCCCCGTGGTCGACGAGTCGGCCCTGGTCCGGGCCCTGGCCGAGGGCTGGATCGCCGGAGCCGCTCTCGACGTCTTCGAACGCGAGCCGGCCCTGGCCCCGGGCCTCGCGGAGCTGCCCAACGTGGTCCTGGCTCCGCACATCGCCAGCGCCAGCCACGCCACCCGTTCCCGAATGGCGACTCTGGCCGCCCTGGACGCCCTCGCCCACCTGCGCGGCGAGCCCGCCGCCCACCCGATCAATCCCGAGGTCTACGACACCGAGGCCTACCGGCTGCGCCGCCAGAGGGCAGGGCTCGGCGCTCCCCGATCCGGCCCTCCAGAGTGAGCCCGGCTCAGAGCTCTTCCTCGTTGACCGCGGGCCGGGGCTCTTCGCCGATCAACTCGTCGACGATCGTCGCGAGTGCCTTTTCGAAGCCGAGGTCGCCGTCGAGATGGGCCTTCCACACGCGCCGCACGACGACCGCCGCCTCCCCCGAACGCTCGTAGAGCGGGGCGACGTCCCCCCGCTGGGTGTCGCCATAAGCCACGTGTCGCGGGTCGTAGAGTCGGCGCATGGTGGCCTCGGCCTGAACGAACATCAGCAGGTGTGGGATGTCGTGCAGGCGCGGGTCGCCCCGCTCGAGGCCGCGCTCGGCGAGGAGTCGGCGGAGCGTATCGAAGGCGTCCTGGTCGCTGCGCGAGGCGCCATCGAGAGCGTGGCAGGTCTCGTGGAGCACCGTCTCTTCGAGATCCGAGAAGCGTCCCTCGCCGAGCAGCTCGGCGATCGAGAGCGCCGTCACCGGGCCGCTACGGCTGCGGTAGGTGGTCGCGCCCGGGGGATTGGTGTCGATCACCAGGCTCATCCGGATCGTGACCTGCGGATCGGGGATCCTCAGCGAGTCGAGCATATAACCCAAGGCGCGGCGATGCTCGGGCAAGAGCCCGCGCTCCAGCGACTCCAGCGCTTTCCGCAGGCGCCGCTCGCGTTCGGGCCAGTGGTGCTCCAGGAAACGCGGCCAGGCCTTTTCCATCGCCGCTGCCATCGCCAGGCCGGGTCCACGGATCGGGATCGTGCCGCCCGCCCGGCTGGGAATCGTCTCGGGAGCGTCGACGAACCAGCCGCGGAGCTCCTCCACCGAGGTGCTCTCGAGGCCGGCGACGTCGAAGCGCCAGAATCCACCGAAGGTGCCGATCTCCTCCTGCACCGGCATCCAGGCCTCCACGACCGGCTGCAAATACGGGATCGGCTCGACGATGCCGGCCGCCTGGGCACGGACCAGGAAGTAGAAGTCGGTAAAGGGCTCGACCCGCAGCTCCAGGCGGCTCTCGGCCTCTGGATAGAGGGTCTGGGCTGCTGCCTCCGGTACCGGCGCCAGGGGCTCTCGGCCAGCGGTCTCGACCGCACATCCCGACAGCAAGGGGAGAGCGACCATCGTCACGATCGCCGCTACAGTCGAAAAAAGAAAACTGCAACGCATGGCTGGGCTCCTCTGCGAAGGACTCTGGCCGATGGCAGCGCGCAGCTGCGTCGATCCTCACAGGAGTCTACGGCGGGCCCTGGCCTTCCGCTTGGGTGGAATCACCATAGTGTGGGGAGCTGTTTCGGTAGCAAGTCAGGTTCTTCAGATACTCGGCCTCGAGAAGTAGATCTTCCCCGCCGAGGGCCCGCTCGCGGCGGATCAGTGAACCCGCATCGCCAGGCGGGCGGCCTGGATCTCGGCGTCGTCGACGACGAAGCCGAATTCGTCGACGAGCCAGATCGAGCGCCCGGAAGGATCTTTCTTCGCCTCGACGAGCTTGGATCGAGACCAGGGGTTTTCCCAATCCGGGCTGGAGCCTGCTACGACCCGGAGAGGAACACCGAGCTGGAACGCGGTTTCCTTCTGGTGGTAGAGCCTCTTCTCGTCGTGATGAACCCAGGGTGCGGGGAGAAACTCGTCGAGGCTACGCCAACGCAAACGGACCGCTCCGTGCAGCCTTCCGTACTGGTAGAGAGCATGAAGGGACTTGGCATCGGCCTCGAGCCGCCTCCGGAGCTTGGCGTGGTCTCCGGTATCGAGATACTCGGCGAGTTTCTCGGGCTCTCCGAAGGGGCGGCGGATGCCGCAGGAAGCCTGGACCAGCAGGGTGGTGGTGACTTTCAGGGTGCGGCCGCTTCGACCGAGCTTCCGGGTCTTCTGGGGAGGGCCCAGCTCGGCAAGCCGCTTCTCCGGGTCCTGGAAGCCGAGGGCGCGCAGCAAAGGCCGGATCTCTACGGCGCCGAGGATGTCGAAGTCGGCCAGGCGTTCTCGAGCGGTTTCGAGATCTCGATCCAGGTAGGTGGTGAGCTCGCGCCGCTCGACGTCGAGGATCGTGAGCGCACGAGGTGCTTCCGCCGGAAACCCCACCAGGAGAGCCCGGCTCATTCGTGAGAGCTTCCGGGCGCGAGCTTCCCGACGCTGCTCGGCCTCTCGGATTCTCTCCTCGACGGCGCCGGGAACAGGGTCGCCGACCGCCCGATTCCGCAGCGCTCGAATCTGTTCCCGCACGGCTTTGCGAATCGCCACCAGTGTGTCGTCGGTCTCCGGAGCGATCGACCAATGGCCGTTCTCCAGCACACGTACGGCGCTGTTGCGGCGCTCGAACTTCTTCGGATCCTCGCCGAGATGAAACCATCGGGTTCTCTGGCGCAGGAAGGCGATGATGTCGACGGCCGGCATGGAGCCTCCGCCGTGGGCCTCGAGCACCGCCAGGGCCAGGCGGCTGGCCGACCATTGGTTGAGGCTGGCCCCGGTCCAGGCCTCGACGAGCTCCTGGAGGGAGAGGGGTACCTGCGGGCTCGGTAGGGGAGCAGGGTCGGGCTGGATGGTTTCGATGGGCCCGAACTTCGGAGGCCGGAGATCGAGGCGAAAGGCCCAGAGGTCGAGCTCCTGATCGTGGGGATCGAGAGCATACAGATCCCCGTCGCGGTACACGGGTGCCCTGGCCGGTTTGCAGCGGCGCAGGGAGAGGAGGGCCTTGCTCGGGTTCGCGACCCCGGCCTCCACGAAGCGCTCCGCGACCTGTTCCAGCGTCATGGGCTCGCCACGTTCGAGCAGAGCGACGAGCAGCAAGCTGTAGGGTTTGGCTTCGCGGTGGTCCTTGACCACCTCGAGCCGCGGAGGCTCGATTCCGAGAATCTGGCACCAAGGGTTCGAATGCACCGTAGAGACTCCTGACGACGACCTCAATCTCGATCGTGGTTCCAATGGCGATAGAGGCGCAGCTGGTGGAGGAGGGCCCGGAGGAGCAGCTGGGAGAGGCGAGGAAGATCCTGGGAAGAGATCAGGCAATCGACCTGGAGAAGGAACGCCACCTGACCGTTGAGGCTGGAGACGTTGTCGGCCAGGAGCGCCACGAAGATCCGCCGCCGGAGATCCGGAGAAAGCCGGTGCAGAGGAGCCAGGGGCTCGCAGGGAGGCGGCGGCGCCTTACCCATCCGGACGAGGACGATACCGGCCTCGTAGGTCTGGAGACTCTCGAGAGCGGTTTCGAGATCGAACATCTCGTGAATTTCCTGCATGCCGATGCCGCGCAGGCCCCGGTGGATTTCCGCTTCGGGCGTGCCTTCCAGATTCACCACGAGGGCGGTGGTGGAGAAGGTGGAGAGCAGGGTGCGGTCGGCCGCCGGCAGGTGCAGGCCGGAGGCGATGGGAGAGACGGGGGGTAGGGGCTCGGCGGGTGCAAGAGGCTCGTCGATCGTCGCAGCCACGGCGGGCGCCTCCGCCGTCCTGGCGGCGTCGAGGGCGATCTCGACCGGACCCGAAGGAGCTGGCGGCCGCAGCTCGGAGACCTCGAGCTGCTCGGTGCGCACGGGATCGACCTTGATCTTCTGGCCACATTTCGGGCAAGGAAAGGAGAACCGCCGCGCCGGGACCTTTTCCGGAGGGATCTGGAATCGCTTGCTGCAGTGCGAGCAGACGATCTGCATCTCAGGGCTCCTCCACCAGGTCGGCCATGTCGAGCTCCAGGTTGCCGGCGTTGGAGGCGTAGAGGAGAGCGGTCTGGTAGGTGATGACCTTCTCACGGACCATGGTTTCGAGCACCTGGTCGAAGGCCTGCATGCCTTCCTGGTCGCCGTCCTTGATGGCGTCGATCAGGGAGCGGCCTTCGCCTTCTCCTTTGAGCACGTAGTCGCGGGTGCGGAACGTCGACTTCATCACCTCGATGGCGGCCACCCGACCCCCGCCGATCTTCGGCACCAGGCGTTGGGAGACGACGTAGCGGAAGGTCTGGGCGAAACGCAGACGCACCTGCTGGTGCTGGTCGCGGGGGAACATGCCGATCACCCGGTCCACGGATTTGGAGGCATCGATGGTGTGCAGGGTCGAGAGCACCAGGTGGCCCGTCTCGGCGGCTTCGAAAGCGGTCTCGATGGTTTCCAGGTCCCGCATCTCACCCACCAGGATCACCTTCGGCGCCTGGCGCAGGGCGGCCCGCAGAGCCGAGCTGAAGCTGGGCGCGTCGCTGCCGATCTCGCGCTGGTTCACCGTCGCCCGCACATTGGGATGCAGATACTCGATGGGATCCTCGATGGTGACGATGTGCACCGCCTGGCTACGGTTGAGCTCGTTGATGATCGCCGCCAGGGTGGTGGACTTGCCCGAGCCGGTGGGGCCGGTCACCAGCACGATTCCGTTCTTGAGCTTCGAGATGTTGCGCAGCTCGTCGGGGAGGCCCAGGGCGTCGAGGCTCGGCACGCCGCGGGGAATCACCCGCAGCACCGCCGCCAGCGAGCCGCGCTGGAAGAAGATGTTGACGCGGAAGCGCGTGACCCCGGGAATGGCATAGGAGAGATCCACCGAGCCTCTCTTCTCGAGCTCCTCGAGATGTTTTCGTTTGCCCCCGGTGAGGGCCATGGCGATGGCTTCGGTGTGAAAGGGGGTCAGCTCGGGCAGGCCGCGGATCTCGACCGGCCGCAGCTCGCCGTCGATTTCCACCTGTGGTGGGCGGCCGGCCGAGAGATTGAGGTCGGAGACCGAGTCTCCTGCGGCCAGCCAGCGACCGAGGAGCTGGTCGACCTTGAAATGGATCAACGGATCGCCTCAACCCCTGGTGGGTTGCCGGAGGAAATGGGCGGTCAGCAGGGTCAGAGCCGAGGCCAGGGTTGCAACCACCAGGGCGCGAGGATCGTAGCCGGCGAGACCACCGAAGCCGAGATAGGTGGCCAGCAGCCCCCCGGCGATCGCTCCCCCGAGGCCCAGGCCGAGACCTGCACCGGCTCCCAACCGTCGAGAGCCCGGGAACAGTCTCGCCGCCGCGAGGCCTGCCACGAGGCCGACGAAAATCCAGGAAAAGAGTCCCAAGAGCAAAGGCACTTCGCTGCGTCTCCTCTCGTGCCGTGACCCGTCATTGGATCGACGCCGACCGATTGTATCCCTTCGAGCGAGTGACCGGCAGCCCGCGCCGGGATTCCCCGTGTCGACCCCGGAATGGCTGAGATAGTATCCGCCCCATGAGCGCCAAACCCCGCATTTTCCTGATCGACGGTTACTCCAATATCTTCCGCGCCTTCTACGCGATCCGCAATCTCTCGAGCTCGACCGGCGAGCCCACCAACGCCGTTTTCGGTTTCCTGCAGATCCTGCGCAAGCTGCTGCGAGACGAGAAACCCGAGTATCTCGGAGTGGCGTTCGACGTCTCTTCCCAGACCGTGCGCAAGGAGCGCTACGAGGACTACAAGGCCAATCGTGCGCCGATGCCCGAAGACCTTCGGCCCCAGATCCCGTGGATCCGCAAGGTGATCGAGGCCTATGGTATCCCGGTGCTGGAGCTCGAGAAATACGAGGCCGACGACGTGCTCGGCACCCTCTCCCACAAGGCTCGGGCCGAGGGCTACGAGGTGGTGCTGGTCTCCGCCGACAAAGACCTCATGCAGCTGGTGGGCGACGGCGTCTACCTGCAGCACACCGGCCGCGACAAGCTCTACGACGCCGAGGGAGTGGCCGCCGATTTCGGCGTTCCGCCGGGGCAGGTGGTCGACGTGCTGGCCCTGATGGGCGACGCCGCCGACAATGTACCCGGCGTGCCCGGGATCGGGGAAAAGGGGGCCAAAAAGCTGGTGGCGGAATACGGCTCGGTGGAAGCTCTGCTGGAGAAGGCCGGCGAGATCAAACGCAAGAGCTACCGCGAAGGTCTGCAGGAGCACCGCGACAAGGCCTTGCTCTCCAAGGAGCTGGTGACGATTCATGTCGACCTGCCGGTGGACTTCGATCCCGAGGCCCTGGCTCTGGATCCGCCGGACTACGACGCCCTGCGGGAGCTCTGCTGGCGTCTCGATTTCCACAGCCTGGCCAAGGAGTACGAGGCCGGCGCGGGGGTCGAGGCGGTCGAGCTGGAAGCGGCCGAAGACCTGGCCGATGCCGCCGGATGGCAGCGACGAGCCGCGAAGCTGAAGGGCTCGGTGACGGTGGTCGCCATCGGCGAGCCGGAAGCCGTGGGGCTGGCGGTGCTGCCGGCCGAGGGAGGGCCGTTCTTCGCCGACTTCCGCCGCGACGGGCTGCGGACGGCGGTGGTGGAGACCCTCGGCGACTGGGTGTTGCGCTCGGACCTGCGGCTGGTCGGCCACGATCTGAAAGAAGTCTTCCGGCTCCTGGGTCGCGACAGCCCGGCCGGGAACGCCGGAGGCTGCCGCCTGGCCGACACCATGCTGGCATCCTACCTCGCCCGCTCGGCCGCTCGCAGCCACGATTTCGAGTCGGTGGTGCAGGACCAGCTGCACCAGACCGCCAGCAAGCTCCAGGATGCGGGCTTCGTGCGGGGGGCGGTTCCCGAGCCCGGCGAGCCGGCGCTGCTGGCCCTGGCCGGGGAGCGGGTCTACCTCGCCCGGCAGATGAGCGAGGGTCTCTGGGAGCTGATGGACGAAGAAGGGGTGGAGGAGGTCTACGACACCTTCGAAGAGCCCCTGGTGCCGGTGCTGGCGCGGATCGAGGAATCCGGGATCAGCCTGGACGTGCAGTACCTCGAGACCATGTCGAAGGAGATGGAAGGGGAGATCGGCGCTCTCGAGAAGGAGATCCACGAGCTGGCGGGCGAGACCTTCAACGTCAACTCTCCGCAGCAGCTCGGGGAGGTGATGTTCGAAAAGCTCGGCTACCCGGTGGTGCGCAAGACACGCAAGACCAAGCGGTACTCCACCGACGCCGAAACCCTGGAAGAGCTGGCGGCGCGCGGCCTGCCACTACCCGAGCGGCTGCTGCGCTACCGCGAGCTGACCAAGCTCAAATCCACCTACATCGACGCCCTACCGGCGCTTCTCGGCGACGACGGCCGGCTCCACACCCGCTTCAACCAGGCGGTGGCAGCCACGGGTCGCTTGTCTTCGGCGCATCCCAACCTGCAGAACATCCCGATCCGTACCGAGCTCGGCCACCGCATCCGCAAGGCCTTCCGAGCCGGGGAAGGGCAGGTGCTGGTGGTGGCCGACTACAGCCAGATCGAGCTGCGGATCCTGGCGCACATCGCCGAGGAGAAGGCGATGATCGAAGCCTTTCGCTCGGGGGAGGACATCCACGCCTCCACCGCGGCCGCGGTTTTCGGCGGCTCGCCGCTGCTGGTGCACGCCGAGCAGCGGCGTATGGCCAAGGTGATCAACTTCGGCATCATCTACGGCATGAGCTCCTGGGGGCTCTCCAAAGC
>CAZMEL010000260.1:0-11359 GCA_964565225.1 uncultured Thermoanaerobaculia bacterium
GACTACTACCCGTCGCTGGCCTGGGTGCTGGTGCCCTTCACCGCCCTGGTCGCTCCCCTCGACCGCTACAGCTTCCCCTCGGGACACACCCTGCACGCGGTGGCGTTTACCCTGCTGTGGGTCGACTACTACCCGTCGCTGGCCTGGGTGCTGGTGCCCTTCACCGCCCTGGTCGCTCTATCGCGGGTGGTCCTGGGCATGCACTACCCGAGCGACGTGGTCGCCGGCTTCGGAATCGGCATGGCCCTCGGCAGCCTTTCGTACCTGCTCGTCGGCTGAAGAACGGGCGTTTCAACGCCGGTCGCGCCGCTCCAGGAGCTCGTCGTCGTTCCACGACTCCTGGGCGAAGGCGCGGCGAGCGAGCCCTTTTTCCCACTGCAGCAGAGAGGCTTCGAGGTCGACCAACACCTGGTCGATGTCACGAATGGCGGCGGAGATCTCGTGGTACCGAAAGCGGTTGCAGACCTCGAGCAGCGAAGCCGCGTTGGAGCCCGCGCCTTCCCCCATCTTCTCGAGCCGATCCGCCATCTCGTGGCGCAAGCCGCTGCGATCGCGAAACAAGGAGCGGAAGGTGAGGCAGCTGCGGATCAGCATTTTCGACTTCTTCTCGATGTTCTCGAAGTCGTCGTACCAGATGCCGTCGATGTAGAGCACCTCCTGGAGCTCCGGCACCAGGATCTCCAGGACTTCGTCGACCAGAGAGGTCAGAAAGAGCTGGAAGTCGGCCTCGAAGAGGCAGGAGATGCTCTGCTCCCGATCGACCCGCGACGCGATCATCTGCAATAGATCCGACGGAACGATCGCACCCCGCATGTAGCGATCCACCCGCCGGACCGCGTAGTAGATCTGGCGGGTGAGGCGCACCTCTCCGCGGAACTGGCGGAAAAGAATCTCTTTCTGGCTCAGCTGGCCCTGGGGCCGGTAGATGTTCCGGGGATCCCGCACGAAGAGGTGCGCGAAGATCTTCTGGAGCTCGGTGCGCACCATGCCCGCGCTCTTGGCCAGCTTCTTGCGGTAGAGGTCGGTTTCCCGGCGGGTCAGCCGAAGGTCCGGATCACCGAAGAATCTCTGGTGCAGGGACTCGACCTCGCGGAGCACTCCGCCGACATGGCTGGCGAAGAAGGCCTTGACGTCGCCGCGCGCCTCTTCCAGCTCGGGAATCGAGGAATGGTAGGTCGAAAGGCTGGCGATGAAGCGGCGGAGCTCCGCGGAGAGGGACAGGAACTCTTCGCTGATGGAACGCAGCTTCCGCCAGGAACACTGTAGGAGCTCGCGATTGCTGCGAGTCGTGCGCTCCAGCCGGTCGATGGCCTCCAGCAGGCGCCGGCCCACCACGTCCTGGCCGGCGATCTCTCGAATCAAAGTCTGCTCGGTGACCTCCGCCGGTACCGCGAGCACGATCTCGCCGCTGGTGATCGGGACCCGGATCTGGCGCAGGCCTGGAGCGACGATAGGTGTGCTCATGGATCGACTCGAATCAGGTCTTCCGGATGGAGGATTCCACTTCCGAGAGCACTCTGCGCAACACGCCGATACATTGATCGGAGGTGATCGACTCCTGCTCCACCAGGCGATCGAGCTCGGGATCTCGCCCGGAGATCATCTCCAGATGCTCCCGCAGACGCGGGGTCAATCCCTCGGCCTCGGCCTTGCGCAGGGCCCAGCGCAAGAGATCGCGATCGAAGGCGGCGAGCTCGGCGCGATTGTTCACCCCGGCCAGATAATCGAGAAAGTTGACCACCTCGGCGAAGACTCGATCTCCCTGCTTGGGATCGCGATGGCCTCCCAGCCAGTCGTCGATCTGGTCGCGCAGGAGATTGAATCGCACCTGTTCGTCGACCCGGATCTCGTCGAAATCCGGCGACTCGAGGATCCAGGCAAAGCTCGCGGAGATCCGAGCCAGGAGCTCGTCGCGGTTGCTCGGCGACACCGCCGGCAGCGGTCCGATCCGGAGCCGGAACCGCTCGAGGATCCGCCGGACCCGCAGCGCGATGTCGACTTTCCGGACCACGACGGGGGTCGAGTCGACGATCTCCAGCGCCGAAATCTCCTCCAGCTCCGTGGCACCGGGAGCCTGCATACGGACGTCTCGAGGCCCGGTCTCCCGCTCACGAAACAGCCGCGCCCGCTCGACGATGCTCTCGAGAATTCGTTTGTGGTGCTCTTTCAGACGGCGCTGCAGGGTCTCCCGATCACTCAACGCGAGCTCCGCGGATTCGAGAACGGAATCGCGAGTGGCCACGAGCTTTCCACCGTGGAAGACTTCGGTCCGGATGCAGGGCTCCGCAGTACGGCTGAGCTGCGTCTGCAGGTGGAAGACCTTGCCCAGGATCTCTACGTCTTGATTGATTCCACTGGTCATACCGGCCAAGATTACCAGCTTCTATCGGGTCTTCGAAGCGGTGAAGAAATTGCCCAGGCGGATCGCCGGCCCAGCCGAGGGGCTCTTTACTCTGCTCGACTTTCCTGACACCATTTTCTGGAATCTAGAATCCGCAGGCCCAAAACCAGACCCGGAAACCAGGCTTCTCTCGATGGAGCGGACTTCGGCTTCCGGAGAAGCTCTCCAAGAATCGTTGTTGCGACGAACTCCTCGATAGCCGGAAACACGCCTCCTAGAAAGAGATGCCCGGGAGCAAGATCAGCCCGAAGAGTCTCGATCTCCTCAAACGTGGAATCGAGCTTGCAAAGAGCGATCAGAAGTCGCGGGCTCGAAGCTTGTTCCGTGAAGCGGTCTACGAAGAGCCGCGGAACGAAATGGCCTGGTTGTGGATGGCCTCCGTCGCCGCCACTCCCCGGGAGGCAATGGCGAATCTCGAGCAGGCCCTGGCGATCAACCCCGGCCACCGCGCGGCGGAGGAATGGCTGCAGAGGTTGCAGCGGAAGGCCCAGGAGGCCGGACCACCCGAGAGGCCCGGCGCGCCTCCATCGGAGCCTTCGATTCCTCCCCAGGCGGTGGGATTCGTCGACCTCGAACGACTGCGAGAAGCCCTCGACTACTTGCGAGCGGCGTCGGAGCTGCAGCCGGAGAACGAACGGCTGGAAATCATGGTCGGACGCCTCGAACAGCGACTCCAGGGAGTTGGCGCCAGTATCGAGCCGGTCGGCAACACCCCCGCGGCCCCAGGCGAGCCGCACGCCCCCGAACCCTCCTCCGAAGATCTCTCGACGCCGACGAGCTCCGCGGCCAGAACACGCGGCACCGTGCTCGTCGCCGATGACGACCCCACCACCCGTGGTCTGGTCACGGAGACTCTCGGCCCCCTGGGATACGACCTGCTCGAAGCCGCCACCGGCCTGGAAGCCATGGCTCTCCTGCAGAGAACCGTTCCCGACCTGATCTTGCTCAGTACCGCCCTCGGCCAGATCGACGGCTACCAGGTGCTACGGATGATCAAGAACACCGACCTCACCCGCTCTGTCCCCGTGGTTCTTCTCCGCCAGTCCGGAGACCTCTGGAGCACCCTCCGCAGCCGCCTCTCCCCCGTCGACCTCACCCTCACCAAACCCATCCGCCCCACCCAGCTGGAGCAGACCGTGGTGCGTTTCTTCGGCAAGACCTCGCGGCCTTCCGAGTAGCCTCGCCCGCGCAACCGAGGTCAGGAGAACGACCGAAGCGCCTCGAGTGTCTGCGTCGCCGCGCCGCCCGATAGCGCCTCGAAGGCTCGTTCCAGCCCCGACCGCAGGTCCGTGCTCAGCCCTCCGACGTAGAGCGCCGCCGCTGCGTTGAGGGCGGTAATGTCGGCCAGGGGTCCTCGCTCTCCCCGCAGGACTCTTTCGAGGGCCGCCGCGTTCTCTTCCGGACTTCCCCCGGCGAGATCCTCCGGGCGTGCCAGCGAGAGCCCGAGCTCCTCGGGCCGCAGCTCGTAGGTGTGAACCGAACCGTCGCGGAGCTCGGCGACGTGGCTCGGCCCGGTGGTGGTGAGCTCGTCGAGCCCATCGCTGCCATGGACCACCAGGGCATGCTCCGAGCCCAGCTGTCGCAGCACGTCGGCTACCGGCTCCACCAGGTGCAGGCCGTAGACGCCGATCACCTGCCGTCGTGCTCCTGCCGGATTGGTGAGCGGCCCGAGCACGTTGAAGAGGGTGCGCACTCCCAGGGCCTTGCGCACCGGCATGACCTCTTTCATCGCCGGATGGAGCCGTGGCGCAAAGAGAAACGCCAGGCCCACCTCGCGGAGCGCCCGCCCCGCCACCGCGGGCTCGAGATCGATCGCCACTCCGAGAGCCGCCAACACGTCGGCGCTGCCCGAACGGCTCGACACCGAGCGATTGCCGTGTTTGGCCACCCGTGCACCCGCCGCAGCAGCCACCAGGGCCGCGGCGGTGGAGATATTGAAGGTCCCCTTGCCGTCGCCGCCCGTGCCGCAGGTGTCCACCACCCGAGCCTCTTCGTGCGGAATCGGCACCACCCGCCGCCGCATGGCCGCGGCCGCCCCCGCGATCTCACTCGGCGCCTCGCCCTTCATCGCCAGGGCGATGAGCAGGCCCGCCTTCATCGGCTCGCTCAGCTCACCGTCCATCAGCTGGCCGAAGAGCTCCTCGGTCTGTTCTCGGCTCAGATCCCGGCGCGCCATCAGGTGCTGCAGGGCGTCGTTGGGTGTGCTCATGGTCTCACTCCTCGAAGACTGGATCCGATCAGGCGGTGGTCGCCAGGGGTGCCCTGGAACGGTGCCCGGCGATGCGCAGAAAGTTGGCGAGCAGAATCGGCCCTTCCGGGGTCAACACCGATTCGGGATGGAACTGCACGCCCCAGTAGGGGAGCTCCCGGTGGCGCAACCCCATGAGAGTGCCGTCGTCGGCCCAGGCGATGGGTCGCAGGCTCTCCGGCACCGACTCCTCCGGCACCGCGAGGCTGTGGTAGCGGGTCGCCTGGAAGGGGTTCGGCAGGCCTTCGAAGAGCTCGTCTTCGGTGTAGCGCACCTGCGACACCTTGCCGTGCATCAGCCGCGGCGCCGAGTCCACCACCGCTCCCGACACCTCTCCGAGACATTGATGCCCCAGGCAGACCCCCAGCAGGGGGATCCGAGGCTGGTGGCGGAGGAGATCCAGGCAGACCCCCGCGCTCTGGGGACGACCCGGCCCGGGCGACAGCACGATACCGTCCGGCTCGCGGGCCAGCAGCTCGGGAACCGTCTGCACGTCGTTGCGCACCACCTCCACCTCGGCCCCCGCCTCCGCCAGCAGCTGCACCAGGTTGTAGGTGAAGGAGTCGTAATTGTCGATCAACAAAATCATCGTCAGTCCTCCAGCATCTTGGCCAGCTCGACCGCGGCCAACATGCCCGCCGCCTTGTTCTCGGTTTCCTGCTCTTCTTTCCGCGGATCGGAGTCCGCCACGATGCCCGCACCGGCGGTGATCGAGGTCTCTCCGCCCTTCTCGACCAGGGTACGGATCGTGATGCAGGTATCGACGTCTCCCGAGAACGAAAAATAGCCCGCAGCGCCTCCGTAGGGCCCCCGCGCCGTCGGCTCCAGCTCGTCGATGATCTCCATCGCCCGGATCTTCGGTGCGCCCGACAATGTGCCGGCCGGAAAACAGGCCAGCAGGGCATCGAGCCCGTCGAACTGCGTGGCGAGATCGGCCTGCACGCTCGACACCATGTGCATCACATGGCTGTAGCGCTCGATCTCCATGAAGCTCTGTACCCGTACCGTGCCCGGCACACCGACCCGCCCCAGGTCGTTGCGCCCGAGATCCACCAGCATCACGTGCTCGGCGCGCTCCTTGGGATCGGCGAGCAGATCCTCCGCCAGCCTCTGATCGCCCTCGGCGTCGGCGCCCCGCGGCCGGGTGCCGGCGATCGGGCGGGTCTCGAGAACATGCCCCGACTTGCGCACCAGCATCTCGGGCGAAGCGCCGATCAGGGCCGCGTCGGGTAACTCGAACAGAACCATGTACGGGCTCGGATTGACCATCCGCAACGAGCGGTAGAGGGCCAGCGGCCGGGGCGCCTCGGGAACCGTCCAGCGGCGGGAGAGCACGACCTGGAAGATGTCGCCCGCGGTGATGTATTCCTTCGCCTTCTCCACCGCGGCGCGAAACGTGGGCCCATCGATCGAGGCCTGGCCCCAGGCGGCGCGGTCGTTCGCCTTCTCCCGGCGCTCCAACGGCGGTGGCACGGCGACCGCGCCGGTGCCGCCGTCGGCGATCAGGAGCCGAGAGATCTCGTCCAGAGACCGCTCGGCTTTCTGCATGCTCACCTCGCCCTCGACTTCGTTGGCGATCACCAGCACCCGCTGCTGGGCATGGTCGAAGACCACCAGGGTGTCGAAACGCCCCAATACCGCCAGGGGCAGCTCGAAAGGGTCCGCCGGCTGATCGGGCAGGCGTTCGACCAGGCGGACCGTGTCGTAGCCGAGAAAACCGACGAATCCGCCGGTCAGCGGAATCGGCCCGGAGTCGCTGCGGATGCTGCCGAGAACCTTGCGCAGGGCGTCGAGAGGAGCGCCCGGAAGCTGCCGGCGACGCCCCTTTCTCTCCACCTCCAGGCGGTCGGCGAAGAGCCGGTATACGGCGCTGGGTCGGGCCCCGAGAAAGCTGAATCGCGACACCTGCTCACCGCCGGTGACACTCTCGAGCAGAAAACGAATCGGCGACACCTTCTCCAGCCGCCGGTAGACGGCGATCGGGGTCAGGCTGTCGGCCAGGAACTCCCGCACGTGGGCCACCGCCCGCCGGGAGCGAAAGTCGTCACAGGTCTCTGTTTCGCCCACGGCTTCGCCGGAGCTCTCGTTTCGGGAGGTCATGGTCCGGTTCCTTTGCGATGTCGGGCCTGCAGCTCCGCGGCCAGGGCCTCGGGCCCCACGCCCCTGGCCTGCAGGAGCACGAGGAGATGGTAGAGAAGATCCGACGCCTCCTCGACCAGGGCTCGTGTGTCGTCGTCGGTAGTGAGACTGGCGATCACCGTCTCGACAGCTTCCTCCCCGACCTTCTGGGCGATGCGCGGCAGCCCCTTCGCCAACAGCCGGGCGGTGTAGCTCGTCTCGGGAGACTCTCCCGCCCGCCGGGAGAGGATCTCGGCCAGCCAACCCAGCTCCAGGGTCGCCGCGTTGGGCTCGAAACAGGTCCGGGTCATGCGGTGGCAGGCCGGGCCCGCGGCGCGCACCCGGAACAGCAGGGTGTCGCGGTCGCAGTCGGGCAGGATCTCCACCACTTCCAGCATGTGGCCCGACGTCTCCCCCTTCTTCCACAGCCGCTGCCGCGATCGGCTCCAGAAATGGGCGAATCCCGTGGCCACGGTCTCCTCCAGGGCCTCGCGATCGGCCCAGGCCACCATCAGCACCGCGCCGGTCGAGAGCTCCTGGGCTACCACCGGCAACAGGCCGCGGTCGTCGAAGACCAGGCTCTCGGGGTCGAGCTCGCCCGGGGCTCCACCGCGCTTCTCGTTCGCGCTCATCGTGCCTCCTCGCGCATCGGGAATCCTCTCTCGCTCAGGTAGCTCTTGACGTCCGACACCGTGTATTGCCCCTCGTGGAAGATCGACGCGGCCAGCACTGCAGCAGCGCCGTGCTCGAGAGCCTCCGCCAGGTGTGCGGGCCCGCCGGCGCCCCCCGAGGCGATGACCGGTACCGAGACCCGCGCCGTGATCTGGTCGAGCAGCTCGAGGTCGTAGCCATCTTTCGTGCCGTCGCTGTCGATGCTGGTGAGCAACACCTCACCGGCACCCCGCTCCACCCCTTCGGCGATCCACTCCACCGCCTCGCGACCCCGCCGCTTGCGCCCGCCGTGGGTGACCACTTCCCAGCCGCTCCCGACTTCCGTGCCACGGCGCAGGGCATCGACCGAAAGCACCACACACTGGCTGCCGAACCGCCGGGCCAGCGCGTCGAGCAGGTCCGGGGTCTCGAGCGCCGCGGTGTTCAGCGCCACCTTGTCGGCGCCGGCCAGGAGCAGGCGCTCGGCATCCTGCACCTTGCGTACACCCCCGCCCACGGTCAGCGGAATAAAGACCTGCTCGGCGGTGCGCCGCACCCACTCGCGGTCGGTGTCGCGCCCCTCGGGTGCCGCCGTGATGTCGAGAAACACCAGCTCGTCGGCCCCCTGGGCGTCGTAGCGGGCGGCACACTCGGCGGGCTCCCCCTGGTCGCGCAGGTTCTCGAAGCGAATCCCCTTTACCACCCGACCGGCGGAGACGTCGAGACAGGGGATGATGCGATGCGCCAGAGCGGTGAGGCCTTCGACACCGGAACGTCGCTCGGAGGGGCTCATTCGCCGCGACCTCCGGCCGCAGCCACGGCCTCTTCGATCGTGAACTTGCCTTCGTAGAGCGCCTTGCCGACGATGATCCCGGTGACCTCGGGCACGGCCGCGGCCATCTCCAGATCGCTCAGGGCCCGGACGCCTCCAGATACCAGAATGGGCAACCCGGAGTCGGCGGCCACCTGGCGTGAGAGGTCGAGGTTGGGGCCGACCAGCAGCCCGTCGCGGGCGACATCGGTCACCAGCACCGCCGGGCAGGGTAGTCCCCGCAGCTGGCGGCCCAGGTCGCGGGGCGAGATCTTCGCCGCCTCGCGCCAGCCGGCGATCCGAACCTCCTCGCCGGCCACTTCCAGCGCCGGCACGATCCGCCCGGAGAAGCCCCGGGCCAGGGCCTCGAAGCCGGCGAAGTCGCGGACCACCATGGAGCCGATCACCACCCGGCCACAGCCCGCCTCGTCGAGGGCCCAGGACACGGCCGATGCGTCCCGGAGCCCGCCGCCCAGCTCGATTTTCGGGCCCCGGCGCGTCAGCTCGCCGATCAGGTCTCTCTGAGGCGTCTCGCCGAAGGCGGCATCGAGGTCTACGACGTGCACCCACTCCACTCCGGCGGCGGCCAGGCGGTCGAGGGTCTGAACAGGATCCGTGCCGTAGCGGGTGCGACGCTCGTCGTCTCCCTGCTCGAGGCGCACCACCTCGCCCTTGCGTAGATCGATCGCGGGAATCAGCTGCATCGGGACATCTCCAGGAAGCTCTGCAGAAGGCGCAGCCCGTTGCGTCCGCTCTTCTCGGGATGGAACTGGGTGCCGAACACCCGGCCGCGGCCGGCGACGGCGGTGAAGGGGGCGCCGTGCCGGGCCCGGGCGATCACCACCTCCTCGGGTACGTCGAGAGGGGCATAGCTGTGCACGAAGTAGAAGAAGCTGCCGTCGTCGATTCCCGCCAGCAGGGGATGCCCTTCGACGGCGATCCGCAGCCGATTCCAGCCGATGTGGGGCAAGGGCACACTCTCCGGCAGTCGCTTTACCGTGCCGGGGAGCAGGCCGAGACCATCGCTCCGGCCGAACTCCTCGCCCTCGTCGAAGAGCAGCTGGAAGCCGACGCAGATGCCGAGCAGCCAGGCCCCTTCACCGAGCGCGCGGCGCAGGGCTTCTTCCATTCCGCCGCTGCGCAGAGTCTCCCGCGGCGGGCGGAAGGCACCGACGCCGGGCAGGAAGAGGCGGCGACCGGCGGCGATCTCGGCCGGGTCGCGGGTGATCTCGGCCGCGGCGCCCAGGTGCCCCAGGGCGCGGCGCAGATTGCCGAGATTCCCCACCCCGGCGTCGACGATCAGGGCCGGCTCCGAAGCGGCCTCCGATGGCGTCATGAGCTCAAGGTCCCCTTGGTGCTCGGCACCTCGGCGCTGCCCTGGCGAATGGCCACCGCCTGGCGCAGAGCCACGGCGAAGGCCTTGAAGGCCGCCTCGGCCGCGTGGTGGGCGTTGCGGGCGGCCAGGACTTCGAGGTGCAGGGTGAAACGGCCGCGGTCGGCCAACCCCTGGAAGAAGTCGACGATCAGCTGCAGCGGGAAGTCGGAGGTGACGAAGACCTGCTCCAGCTCCGGCGGCAGACGATGCACGAAGTACCCGCGCCCCGAGAGATCGATCACCGCCCGGGCCAGGGCTTCGTCGAGAGGTGCGTAGGCATGTGCGAATCGCACGATCCCGCGGCGCTCCCCGAGAGCCTCGACCAGGGCCTCGCCGAGGGCGATGCCGGTGTCTTCCACCGTGTGGTGCAGGTCGACGTGGGTGTCGCCCTCGGCCTCGAGCTCGATCCCGAGACCGGCGTGGGTGGTGAGGGCGTCGAGCATGTGGGCGAAGAATCCGTTGGGAACCCGGATCCGCCGCTCGCCGCCGTCCAGGTCCAGAGACACCCGGATTCGGGTCTCCCGCGTGTTGCGTTCGAGGGTCGCACGCCTGCTCATGCCAGCTCCTTTCGAATCTCTCGTAGGGCCCGGCGCACGTCGCGCAACGCCCGGCCGCTTCCTACCGAAACCCGCATGCAGCCGGCGAGCCCGGGGTAACCACTCATGTTCCGCACCCGGATGCTGCGCGCTTCGAGCCCCAGGCGAAAGTCTTCGACGTCGCCGGGCTCGTGCTCCGGCCAGCGCACCAGGAGAAAGTTGGCCTCGGAAGGGAAGACCTCGAAGCCCTCCTGCTCGAACATCTCCGTCCACTGCGGGCGCCGCCCCAACAACACCCGCACCCGCCGCTCGGCTGCCGCCCGCCCTTCGAGCACCACCTCACCGGCCAGGGCCGTGGCATGGCCCACGTTGTAGGGCAGCTTGAGCTTGATCAGCTCGGTCACCAGGTCGGGATCGGCGAGGAGGTATCCGAGGCGAATACCGCCCAGCGACCACGCCTTGGAGAAGGTGCGGAAGAGCACCAGGTGGCGATGCTGCCGCAGCAGCGGCCGGTAGTCGTGGGAGCAGAACTCGCCGTAGGCGTTGTCGAGCAGCAACGGCGCCCGCAGACGCTGCAGCAGATCGCCGATGACCTGCGGTGACACCGCGTCGCCGGTGGGATTGTTGGGGGTGCAGAGAATCACCGGCCGGGTCGGGTCGCGGTCGATCTGTTCGCGCAGCTCGCCGATCGGCAGGCGCAGGTCGACGCTCGGCCCGACGAAGCGAGGTTTCGCCGCGGCTCGCAGCGCGAACACCGGGTAGAGCCCGAAGCTCGGCAGGGTGCCGAGCACCTCCTGCCCGGGCCGAGCCAAGGCCTCGAGAGCCGTGGCCAGCAGCTCGTTCGAGCCGTTGCCCACCAGCACGCCCGCGGCGGGCCAGCCATGCAGCCTGCCGAGCTCGGTGCGCAGACGATCGGAGTGGAAGTCGGGGTAGTTGGCCCAGGAGGTTTCCAGCAACCGTTTCGCCATCCGCTCCTTGAGGTACCGCGGCAGATCGAAGGGCACCTCGTTCTGGTCGAGCTTGTGTCGGCAGGGCGAGAGATCGAGGTGGTAGGCCCGCAGGCCGCGGATCTCCTCGCGCACCAGGGTGACCGGATCCACCTCTAGCCTTCCTTCCAGGTCCGCCGCCGGGCCGCCGCCGCGTGGGCCGGCAGGCCTTCGACATCGGCCAGGATGGCCGCGGCGGCCGCCGCGCGGGCGGCCGCGCCACGGTTGTAGCG
>CAZMEL010000261.1:0-11298 GCA_964565225.1 uncultured Thermoanaerobaculia bacterium
GGGCCCCCCCCCCCCCCCGACTCGACCCCGCCAGGGAATCTGACAGAGTAAAACTAGCCCGCTTCCGGGTCTTCCGCATCCATGGCCGCCACGTCGGCGAGGATCCGGTCTTCGGCGACCCGGGCCAGGCGGCCGAGGGTGGGGTGGGAGAAGAGGGTTTCGAGGGGGAGGTCGAGGTCGAATTCCCGGCACAGGCCGAGCATCACCTCCATCGCCCCGAGAGAGGTGCCACCGAGCTCGAAGAAGCTGTCGCCCGTACCGATCGTCTCGATTCCCAGCTGCTCGCTCCAGAGCTCGGCGATGCGCTCGGCCACCGGCCCTTCCGGCGGGCGGTAGACGCTCTCGGAAACCCCGGTGCGGACCGCGATCTCCGGCAGGGCCGCCTCGTCGACCTTGCCGTGGGCGGTCAGGGGGATCTCGTCGATCCGCTGCAGGTGGCTCGGAATCATCTGCGCCGGCAGGATCTCCGCCAGGCGCTGGCGGAGATCTTCACCGGGCAGGTCTTCGGAGGCGACGTAGAACGCCGCCAGCCGCGGCGGGCCGCCCGCGGCACCGACCTCGTCGGGGTCGCCACCGATCTCGGCGAGAATACGGCGCACCTGGTGCAGGTCGATCTCGTCGTCGAGCTCGGCGAGGGCCTCGGACCGGGTCTTGTGCCCCATGCGTACGTCCCAGCTGTAGGGCAGGGCGTAGTTGTGGTAGCCGCGACGCTTCTTGTGCAGGTAGATCCCGAGGTCGTTGATCAGGCAGTTGGTGGAGCGGCCGGTATCCTCGGGCCGCACCCACGGCACCTTCTCGAGCAGGTAGGCGTAGACCTCGGCGAGATCCACGTCGCAATAGCGGTAGAAGTCGACGAAACGCACCTCCTCGAAGATCCGGTCGTCGCGAAAGATCTCGACGTCCAGGGAGCGGGAGACCTCGTCGTCGAGGCGGTGGTAGACCTTGCGCGCCGCCAGCACCGCGGCGTCCACTTCCTCCGGGCTGCGGTGCCCCTCGCGAAACATCTCCTCCGTGAGCCGGGTCTCGAACATCTGTCCTCGCGAGAGGCCGGTGACGACGATGGGAATACCCAGCTCCCGGGCGCGCCGGGTGCTCAGGGTGTAGATGGTCTTGAAACAACCCTGGCAGACGTTGTCGAAACGCTCCAGGCTGTCGCGAAAGATCGCGTTCATCGCCGGGGTAGTGGCCAGCTCCACCTCCACACCCAGCTGCTCCGCCACCCGGCGGATGTTGCGTTTGGCATCCTCCGAGATGAAGCCGTTGTCGAGGGTGAAGGCATAGACCGAAAGGCCCATCTCCACCAGCTGGCAGAGGGCGTAGGTGCTGTCCTTGCCGCCGCTGTAGAGCATCAGGCAGTCGTAGCTCGCGGCTCTCCCGGCCGCCTCCCGAGCCCGCCGGGTCTCGTGGAAGATCGCCCGAAGATCTTCCATCGAACGAAAATAACCCTGGGCGTGATCGCGCACCTTCTCGTACGAGCGACAGACGCTACACACCCCGTCGGCATCGAAGACCGCACGGGGGTGATCGGAGGGCAGGCCACAGCGTACACAGCAGGGCTGCTCGGCCACCGGGCGCGCCGGCTCCACCTCGGGCCGGCGGCGCGCGACGACCACACAGCTCTCGATCTCGGGCTGGGCCAGCAGCGCCGCCTCGATCTCGGCCGGCTCCACCCGGAAGCCGGAGATCTTGAGCTGGCGGTCGACCCGGCCCAGATATTCCAGGGTGTCCGGATCGATCTGACGCACCCGGTCGCCGGTGCGGTACCACCGCCGGGCGGGCTGCTGAGGATCGGGCAGGAAACGCTCGGCGGTGAGCTCTTCGAGCCCGAGGTATCCTCGCGCCAGGCCCGGCCGAGAAACCCACAGCTCTCCGGCCACACCCTCGGGCACCACCATCCCGCCCTCGAGGATCGCCAGCGTCACGTGGTCGGCCGGGCGCCCGATCGGGACCCGCACCCGATGGGCGTCATTCGCGGGATCGAACCGGTGGGCCACACATCCCACCACCGCCTCGGTGGGTCCGTACTCGTTGGTGATCTCCAGCTCCGGCCCGATGCGCTCCTGGATCGCCGTCGCCAGGGCGGTCTTGAAGTCTTCTCCCCCTACCACCATGCGGCGAATCCGCGAGCCTTCGAGATCCATTTGCAGCAGCAGAGAGAGGTGGGAGGGCGTGAGCTTGACGAAATCCACGACGTCCGACCTGGCCACGTCGACGAGCGCTGAATCCACCGGTCCCTCGGGCTCGGGATAGATCTCCAGCCGCCCGCCGGTGAGGAGCGGCAGGAAGAGGCTAGTCACGGTGAGGTCGAAGGAGAGGGAGGTGAAGAGCGCAAAGGCCAGGCGCTCCCCGCGCACGTACTGGCGCTCGGCCCACTCCAGGTACTCCGCCAGACCGCCGTGCTCGATGAGCACCCCTTTGGGTCGACCGGTCGAGCCGGAGGTGTAGAGCACGTAGGCGAGGTCACCGAGCGCAGGCATCGGCAGATCGAGACGCTCGACTTCGCCGGCCCGAAGCACCTCCGCCACCGAAACGGCCCGCGCCCCGTCGCCCAGGGGCGGTAGCACCTCTCCCGGTCGATCCCCGAGGAGCAGCACCCGAGCACCGCAGCTGGAGAAGATCTCCGCGATTCGGCCGGGCGGGTAGGCCGGATCGATGGGCACGTAGGCGGCGCCGACGCGGAGAGTTGCCAGGATTCCGACCACCGCCTCGACGGAGCGGCGGGAGAGGACGGCGACCCGGTCGCCGATCTCGACCCCCTCCCGGCGCAGAGTGGCGGCCAGGGTCTCCACCTGCCGTCCCAGCTCGGCGAACGAGACCTCCCGGCTTCCCTGCGCCAGCGCGGTCTGCTCGCCCTCGGCCTCGACCCGGGCGAGGAAACGCTCCACAACGGTCTGCTCCGGCAGGGGCGAGCGGGCGGTGTCGTTGAGGGCGGCGAGGCTCTGCCGTTCCTCGGCGGTCCGCACGTCTACCCCGGCCAGGGGCTGATCGGGATCGGTGAGCATCGCCTGCAGCAACGCCTCGAAATGCTCGAGGCTCCGGTGACAGAGGCGATCGGAAAGAACCTCTCGGTTCCAGTCGAAATGCAAGGTCGTCTCCCCCGTGTCTCCGAAGTCATGGACCTGGAGACGCAGGGCGTGGGCCCGGTCGCCATGGCCGGGGTGGACCCACTCGACCCGGGCCGGGATCTCGCCGAAATCGCCGAACGACACCGGCACGAAATTGAGCACCACCCAGCCGCCGCTCCCTCCCGAGGGCATGCTGGTGCCCGGCAGGGCGTGGCAGAGAAAGAGCTGCGCCTCTTCGAGGCACTTGGCGCCGAGGGAACGGAACGTCTCTCCCGGCTCCAGGTCGACCGCAAAAGGAAACATCTCGATGAACAGCCCCAGGGCGCGTTTGGCGTCGGCGCTCGGCCTGCCCGCCACCGGCGCATCGAAGCGGAGCCGGTGTCCGCCGCCGACCCGGTGGAGCCAGGCCAGAAGGAGGGTCGAGAAGAGGGCGAATCGCGACATCTCCGCCGAGAGGCTGGCAAAGCCGTCAGCCCCGCAGAGCTGCAACAGCCGGCCCGACGTCTCTCGATCGAGGGTGAGGGTGTAGCGCTTGCTGGCCGTCGATTCCGGCCGAGCCCGGCGTCCGTAGAAGGCCGGAAACGAGTCTCCGCTCTCCCGCCGGATCTCCCAGTGGCGGGCCGCGGCCTCACGCCCCGCCGCCTTGCCGGCGAGGGCAGCTGCCGTCGGGTAGTAGGGTTTCAGGGGCTCCGGCGCCACCGTCTCCGAGCCCCCGAGGGCCTGGTGCTCCGCCGCCACCTGCCGAAAGAGCAGGGCCGTCGACCAGGCGTCGGTAACCAGATGGTGCAAATTCAGATACCAGCCGGTGCGTCCCTTGCCAAGGGGTACGAGCACGCTGTCGACCCATCTCTCCCCGAGAGGGAACGGCCGCGCGCAGCGGTCGCGGCACCACCGCAGGAAGGATTCTTCTCCGTCGTCATCCCACGAGCTCTCGAGCACCTGCATGGCCGGCCCACGATCGCGGATCCGCACAAGGGCCTCGGCGCCAGCACCGCCATCGGTAACGATCACGGTGCGCAGGGCGTCGCTGCGGTCGGCCACTTTCTGCCACGCGCGCAGCATCCGTTCGGGGTCGAGCTCGGCCTCGAGCACCCAGGCGAACGCCATGTTGTAGAGCGGGCTCTCGGGGCTGAGCTGCTGCCCGATCCAGATCTGGGTCTGGCTGTGCGTCAGCCTTTCCGTGCTCGATTCCGCTCTCGTTCCTGCCAACTCGTGGTGCCCCACTTCCTACCCCATCTGCTGCCGCTGGGTGATATCGTCCGCAGCGGTCGGCGACGTTCGCCGACCTCCCAGAACGGCCCGCGCAGAGAACCGCGGGGGCCGCCGAATCATACAGCCCTCGGGAATCGTCCATGCAGCTTTCCTTCGACGACGAGCAGCTCGCCCGCCGCGACCAGATCGCCGAGTTCGCCCGCAACGAGCTCGGCCGGAATCTCCGCGAGCACGACCGGAACGGCACCTTCCCCCGCGACGACTGGGATCGCTGTGGCGCCCAGGGGCTCCTGGGCAGCCTGGTGCCTACCGAGTACGGAGGCCATGGCCTCGATGCCGTGGCCACGGTCCTGGGGCTCGAGGCGGTGGGATACGGCTGCCGTGACAACGGCCTCACCTTGGCCCTCGGCGGTCAGACCTGGAGCGTGCAAGAGCCGATCCTGATCTACGGCAGCGAGGAGCAGAAGAAGAAATTCCTGCCGCGGCTCTGCTCCGGAGAGTGGATCGGCTGCCACGGCGTGAGCGAAGAGACCTCCGGGTCCGACGCCCTGAGCCTGCGGACCACCGCTGCCCCCACCGAAGGTGGGTACCTGCTCAACGGCCACAAATGCTACATCGGTATGGCCCCGGTTGCCGACCTCGCCCTGGTGCTCGCCAACACCGATCCCGAGGCCGGCAAGTGGGGCGTCTCCGCCTTCCTGGTGGAATCGACGAGGCCGGGATTCACCCGCGGCGAGGCGCGGGCCAAGACCGGCACCCGCACCAACCTGCTCGGCGACCTGACCTTCGAAAACTGCTTCGTTCCCGCCGAGAATCGTCTCGGCGCGGAAGGGATCGGCATGAGCCTCTTCACCCAGACCATCGCCTGGGAGCGCGCCTTCATCCACGCCGGCCACCTCGGGGCCATGCAATTCCTCTTCGAGCGCTGCCTCGCCTACGCCAAGCAGCGGCGCCAGTTCGGCAAACCCATCGGCAGCTTCCAGTCGGTCTCGAACCGCATTGCCGACATGCGCTTGCGTCTCGAGACGTCGAGGCTCCTGATGTACGAGGTGGCGGCGATGAAAGACGCCGGGGCCGACGCCGGCCTCGAATGCGCCATGGCCAACCTGCACATTTCCGAAGCCCTGCTCGCCTGCGCCACCGACGCCGTCCGCATCCACGGCGCCCGGGGCTACCTCGAAGAGCACGGAGTCGAGCGCCAGCTGCGCGACTCGATCGGCGGCGTGATCTACGCCGGAACCTCCGACATCCAGCGCAATCTCATCGCCAGCCTGCTCGGCCTCTGAGCGGGCCCGTTCTCCTTGGGTTTCCTGCTCCATCACTCCATCACCGAGTCGGCCGACCGCGATCCCGACCGCGAGGCCTTTCGCTGCCATGGGGAAGGCATTTCTTATGCCCGGCTCGCCGAGCGATCGGCACACATCGCCGGTCTGCTGGCCGAGCTCGGGGTCCGTCGCCACGACCGGGTGGGCATCTACTGCCCGAAGACATTGGAGCTGCCGGCGGCCCTCTACGGCATCCTCCGCGCGGGCGCCGCCTATGTGCCCATCGACCCCACGGCACCTCCCGCCCGGGTCCGGTTCATCCTCGAAGACTGCGGCATTCGCCACCTGATCAGTCATCCCTCCCACGCAAGAAAAGCGGCCCGGGTCGCCGCCGAGGCGCCCGAGCTGCAGCACGTGATCGGCGCGCCACGCCCCGAGGGCGACAACAGCGGTCGATTCATCCCCTGGGACGAGATCGACGCCGCCTCTCTCGACGCTCCCGAGGTCTCCCTCGTCGAAGGCGATCTGGCCTACATCATGTACACGTCGGGTTCGACCGGAGTGCCCAAAGGTCTGATGCACACCCACGGCAGCGGCCTCGCCTACGCTCACCTCTCCGCCCGAGAATACGGGGTCGTGGCCGACGACCGCCTCGGCAACCACTCGCCGCTGCACTTCGACATGTCGACCTTCGAATACCTCACCGGTCCCCTCCGCGGCGCCACGACGGTGATCATTCCCGAAGAGACGACCATGTTTCCCCGTAGCCTGGCGGAGCTGATCGAGAAGGAACGGCTCACTTTCTGGTACTCGGTGCCCCTCGCCCTGATCCAGCTCCTCGAGCAGGGCGGAATCGAAGAGCGCGACCTGAGCAGCCTGCGCTGGGTGCTCTTCGGCGGCGAGCCCTTCGCCCCGAAACACCTGGCACGCTTGATGGAGCTCTGGCCCGGCGCCCGTTTCTCCAACTCGTACGGCCCCGCCGAGGTCAACCAGTGCACCGCCTACCACGTACCGCCGGGATCTCTCGATCTCGACGAGCCGCTCCCGATCGGCCCCGTCTGGCCCGGCGCCGAAGGCCGGATCCTCGGCAGCGACGACCATCCCGTAGCACCCGGCGAAACCGGCGAGCTGGTGATCCGCGCCCCCACGATGATGCACGGCTACTGGGCGCGGCCCGACCTCAACCGCAAGGCCTTCTACCACGAGCCCCTCTTCGCCGACTTCGAAAAAATCTTCTACCGCACCGGCGACCTCGTCCGCGACCGCGGCGACGGCAACCTTCTCTTCCTCGGCCGCAAGGACCGCCTCGTCAAGGTCCGCGGCTACCGCGTGGAGCTCGACGAGGTCGAAGCCGTGCTCACCGCCCTCGAAGGCGTGGCCGAGGCCGGTGCCGTCGCCCTCCGCGACGAAAACGGCAGCGCCCGGATCGCCGCCGCCGTCCTGCCCCGGGAAGGGTCCGAGCTCGACTCCGCAACCCTCCGCCGCGCCGCCGCCCAACGCCTCTCCACCTACGCCGTTCCGGCGCACATCGAGATCCGCGAGACCCTACCCCGCACCGGCAGCGGCAAGATCGATCGTCCGGCTCTGGCGCGGGAGCTGGAGTCGGGCTGACGGCCAGCGGTGTCGGGCATTCTGACGCAAACGGCTGAAAACACGGGAGTACGAAGTGGCTGGCACCCCAGCAGGCCGCCTCAGAACCTTTCTTTGCAAACCGGAAGAGCGAGATCGTAGAGACCGCAGTAGACCGAGGCCATCTTGACCAAGTCCAACGTCATGTTGCAGAGTTGGCTTGTCAAGACAGTGGTACGGGCACTCGAAACCTCCCGCAGCTCCCGCGAAGGTTGAGGGTCATACCGTGGACCCGGCAGGTAAACAGACATTGGATGTTCTCGACGATTTCTCCAGGTCCTTCGCGGACCGGCTCTTCTCCGCCGCTCCGGCTCTCCGGGACCACGCACGATCAGAGAATGGATTGTTGCAGATCGACCTCGAGCCGGGACGCCCGGACCGCCCGGACTGCGCGTTCTGGATCCGCACGGATGCCGAGGAGATCACGGTTGGTTTCGGCATGTTCCACACGCACTTCGACTGGCCCGTTCGCGATGCCGACGCCGAGAGCGACCCGATCGGGTTCATTCGGTCGTTGATGGCGGATGAGACGCTCGTCGAGGATTGGACCCTGGACGGCGAGTGGAGTGGCTCGAGCACTTTGGCGGCGAACGAGGAGCCCGATCTTCGGGAGATGGTACCGGGACACGTCGTCTACATCCGTTCGTGGTCGGGCCATCGCGACCGGACGATCCGGCGCCGATAGCCTCCCATGTCATCCAGCTCGACATCCCCTGGCGGAACACGCCCCCGCTCAGGACCTTCTCTTTGCGACGATGCTGGCCACAAAGAGGATCCTCAGGCTCCTCGGCGACTTTCTCACCGATATCGACCCAGCCGGCGTTGGTGCCACCACTTTGGGCTCATATTGCCGCAAGCGCCGGGATGGATCTCGCTCAGGGCGCCAGGCCCCCATGGTCTTGAGATCTACCTCATGAAAAGCATCACGGTTTCTCTGAAGGCCTCGAACCAGGGTAGCCGGGCTCCAATCCGAGTCACAAGCTTGTAGGACGGCTCTTCCCGGGGCTCGACGCCGGAGCCTGGACCGCATAGACTGATACCTCTTCGACTCGGGCCTCCCGGCTCGCCTGCCATCTTGTCGACGACGGCTTTCCGCCCGAGCTCCTCCGCTGCCGTCCGTCATCTGCTGTTCATCTTCCTTGCCCTACGCTCTGGTGATGATGAAGCCGATCTCCCATCGCTGCCCTTCGCGCTGGCCCTCGGCCCGAGCTCTCGAGGCTCCCCATGCCCTTTCGATCGCGCTCCGAGGATCCGACCGATGACGGCCGCGAGCTCCCGGCTCCGCCGCGCGCTTCCCTGGATTCTGGCGCTCGGCCTCGGCAGCGCCGCGTCCTGGTGGATCGACGATGCGCTGTGGCGCCTGGTGGCTTCCCTCGCCGCGGTCGCCCTGCTGGCGGCCGGCGGGGCGACCCGCTTCTTCTCGAGCAGCGTGCGGTCTCTGCGGCCTCGCCTGCTGCTGCTGCTGGCGGTGGCCACCTTTGCCCAGGCCACGGCGGTGGAGCTGTGGAGCTTCTCCACCACCTCCTGGGTGCGGGTGTGGAACGTGTACCACTACTACCTGGGCAGCAAATATTTCCCCGAGCTCGGGTACCACGACCTCTACGTCGCGTCGCTGGCGGCCGACCGGGTCCAGAGCGGCGAGTGGAACTCGATCCGTACGATTCGCGACCTGGAGACCTATGAGCTGATCTCCCGCGAAGAGGCGTTGCGTGGATACGTTCCTCTCGACCACTTCTCCGAAGAACGCTGGCAGGCCTTCCAGCGCGACGTGCGAGCGCTGCAGACCCAGCGCACCTCAAGAGGTTGGCGCAACATCCTGCGCGACCGCGGCTACAACCCGCCCCCGTTGTGGACCACGGTCGGCCGCCTCCTGACCCGGTTTCCCGGCGACTGGTTGTGGGCCCTGAAGATCCTCTGCGCCCTCGACCTGCTGCTCCTGGCCTGGACTTTCCGCTCGATCGACAGGAGCTTCGGCCGCGAAGCCATGGCGGCCACTCTGCTGCTCTTCTCGCTGTCGCCGGTCAACGAGGGGCGGATCGTCGGCGGATTTCTGCAGTACGACTGGTTCTGCGCACTGGCGATGGGGCTGTGTTTCCTGCGGCAACGGCGAGCGATGCCGGCGGCTGCAGCCTTTGCCTACGCCGCCGGCACTCGCATTTTTCCCGTTTTTCTGCTGCTCTCGGCGCTGGTTCCCTCGGCCCGACGCTGGGTGCTCCAGGGGCGACTGCGGCGTTTCGACCTCCGGCTGGCCGTCGCTCTCGGGCTCTGCGCTCTGCTCGCCCTGGGAGCCTCGTTCCTGGGCGGCGGCACCGAAGCGTGGCAAGGCTTCCTCGCCAACATCGGCCACCACAACGAAGCCCATCGTTCCGGTCAGCAGCGCATCGGCTGGGCCCACGCCTTCACCCGCGACATCCGCGATCTCGATTTCTCACGCCCCGACCGCGACGACCGGGAGGAGCATTTCGCCCGCCAAAAGGGGATCTTCCAGGCCTCGGGAGGCTTGCTGCTCCTGCTCTGGGGAGTCGCCGCCTGGCGCCGGACCCAGACCGACGCCTTCTTGCTCGGCCTGGCGCCCTTCTTCGTGCTGGCGGTGTCCTCGCGCTACTACTGGGCCTGCCTCGCCCTCCTCCCTCTGCTCGCCCGCCCGGGACCTTCCGGGCGTAGAAGGGTGCGGCTCTTCACCGCCGCCCAGGCCGGGCTCTTCGCCGTGCTCGGCGCAGCGGGTCTGCGGGGTTTCGAAGGTTTCTCTCTCTACAGCCTCTTCGACCTCCTCCTGGCGCTGCTCCTCGTCGCGATCCTGCTCACCTTCGTGGTCACCGATCTGCGGGTCCGGCGCCGGCAGAGCCCGCCCGGTGCCTGGTACCGGAGCGGCTTCCTCGCCGCGGCGTTCTTCGTTTTTCTCTTCGTCCTGCTCTGCTGGCTGCGAATGCCCGATCCCGAGGCCCCGATCCGTGATGTGGACGAGGCGGTGAGCGCCCTGATCGCCGATGCCTGGCTCTCGGGTGGCATTCCCTATCGCGATGCCATCGACCAGCGGGGCCCGGTGACCTACCTGGTCTACGCCGGGGTCTTCGCCCTCGCGGGCCGACTCGACATGGTCGCCGTGCACTGGGCCCTGCTGTTGCTGGTGTTGCTCGGCTGCGCGGTGACCTTCCACCTCGGCCGGTCTCTGCGCCCGGGATCCGCCGGAGTGGGCCTGGGATACCTGGCGGCCCTCCTGCTCGCCGTGGGCTCGTTCACCTACCGGCGCAGCCAGATGCTGGCCTTCCACACCGAGTGGCCTCTCTTGCTGTGGAACGCCGTCGCCATGGCCTTGCTGTGGAAGGCCCTACGCCGCGACGGGGAAGATTCCCGATCGAAAGGCAACAGACGTCGCGAGCTCGTGCTGGCCGGGGCGGCCTTTGCCCTGGGGTTCCTGAGCAAACAGCCGGGCATCTTCGACGCCGGAGCCGGAGCCCTCTTCGTCTTGCTGTGGCAGCACCGGCAAGGAGCCCTCCTCGGCCCGGCCACCGTGCGGATCGCCCTGCAACTGGCGTGCGGATTCTTCGCCACCCTGGGCCTCACCGCCGCCTACTTCGCCTGGCACGGAGCCTTTGGTGATTTCTTGCTCTACTACTGGACCTACAACGTGGAGCACTACACCGCCGTGGTGCCGGTGACCGACCGGCTCGCCGCTCTCGACCCCTTCGCCCACCGCCGGCACTACCTGAGCGCCAACCCGCTCTTCCTGATTGGCGGAGCCTGGACCGCGGGGGCGGCCCTGGTCGCCTGGCTCCGGCGAGGCCTTGTCGACGGACGGCTCCTGGTGACCCTCTGGTTGCTCGCCGGCTATTTCGGCGCCTCCTACAGCGGGCGCAACTTCGGCCACTACTTCATCCAGATCCTGGTGCCCCTGTGCCTGGCGACGGCCTGGGCCCTGGTCGACGGCTGGAGGCTCCTGGCCCCGGGCGAGGGTCGGTTCCGCCACCTGGCCGACCTGGCGGTGGCCGCCCGAGCCGCCCTGGTGGTGATCTCCCTGGTCGCCCTGGCGATCCCGGTCGTCCGCTTCGGCGACGAGCTCGGCTGGCGCCAGATCTGGCGCCAGCGCCCGGTGAAGGAGTCCCAGGAGCTGCTCCTGGAGGAGATCC
>CAZMEL010000262.1:0-11267 GCA_964565225.1 uncultured Thermoanaerobaculia bacterium
AGATAGAGGTGGGGTCCCAGGCGTCCTTCGCCCGCAGGTTCCTCGTGTACCAGCGGAAACCGCTCGAAGGCGCTGCGATACCACTCGGCCTGTGAGAAGGTCTGGTGTTCGGGTCGGAAGAAGCGGCCATGGGCCTGGCCGGCCAGTAGAAGAAAATCGAAGCTCGGATCCTCGAACCGGTCGGTAGGGAACTTGAGCGCGAACCGCTGCTCTCGGGTTCGGTACCACTCCGGGGAAAAGTTGGGCGTGTACGACTCTTTCAGGATGCCGGCTCCCCGAGGGACGTTCTCCTGGATCCAGCGGGTCATGGATTCCCGGGTGCTGGGAAGCCGCAGCGCTGCCGTTTGTTCGAGAGTCGCGCGGGCCGGGCTCCACCAGGCCACCAACAGCAGAGCCGAGGCGAGAGCGACTCGCAGGCCCGGAGAGCGGCGACGCAGCAGCAGCCACCAGCCGCCGATCCCGGCCCCGAGGAGCAGGGCGAGCCCCGGAAGCGCAGGGAAGAGATTGCGCACGACCACCATGTTCATGGAAGAGATCAGCGCGAAATACACCAGGGGGAAGGCCGTCAAGCCGACCCATTGCCACCGCTCGCGAGGACCGAGGCCGCGGAGACCCAGAAGGGCGAGACCGAAAATCGGCAGGCCGAAGTTGATCCCCAACTGCTGCCAGTAGTACTCGACCTTGCTCGTGGGCATCACGCCGATCCAGCCGCCTCCGGAGTATTGCCGCACACCGAAGAACAGGCCCCTCTTGCCGTACAGAGTGGCTTCCGGAAATACGAAGAAGCTCGGATTGAGAGCCAGAAAAACGGCCATCGCCGCCATTCCGGCCAGCACCAGGCCCCAGCTCAGGTCTCGTTTTCGGACCCTGTGCACCAGCCACACAGCGACGATGGCGGATGCCACGACCCCGGCCGGGTACTTGGTAGCCGCGGCGAGACCGGCGAGGGCGCCTGCCGCGGCATAGAGGCCTGGAGACTCCTCGTCCTGGATACGGGCCACGAAATACAGACACCAGGCGGCAAAGGCGGCGGAAGGAACATCGCAGGTGTTGACCTGGAATCCCAGGTGATATTGCGACGCGAAGATCATGGCGCCACCACCGGCGAGCCCCCCGAGAACACCGCCCAGTCTCCTGGCCACCAGGGCCACGGGAATCATGGCCGAAACGGCGAGCGCTGCCCCGGCCCAGCGCAGCACCAGCCAGGGAATGGCATGGGGCTGCTCGACGCCGTAGAGGCTCTGCGCCAAGGCCCGGGTGAGACCAGGAAAGAGCCCCGAGAGCCACAGGGCAAAGGCGTCGAAGTAGTAGAGAAAGTGGGGGTAGATCATCGAGCCGGTGAAGAGCTCCCCGGAGGCGACGCGGCGAGCGTGGTGGAGGTAGTGCCCTTCGTCGGTGTAGTAGCCGGTTCCGACCTCGTGGCCCAGACCGACGAATCCGACTCCGATCGCCACTCCCACGAGGCCGAGGAAAAGAGGGCCCCAGGGCCTTTGCTCGGCTAGCAGGAGCTTCCTTGTCTCTCGCAGGAGGAACGCGGCGGTGACCCCCAGGGCTGCGATGGCGACCAGGCGACCGAGCCAGGGGATGTCGAGGCCGTACAGGGAAGCCAGCCAGGTGAGAGCCAGGAGAGCCCAGCTGGCTGCCAGAACCGTGGGAGAGAGCTTTCGTAGTCGGAGTCGGGGGAGCTTCATCGCCGGTAGGAGCTCCGGTTCATTGGATGTAGCCGAGAGCGCGGAGGGTCTTGAGAGTCTCTTCGTTGTGAGCCTCGATCTCCGCCTTGGGCGGGCGAATCCAGGTTCGTCCGTCCATCCAGTCCACGAGCTCTCGACGCAGGCTGCGGAACGCCCGGGCCGCCTCGGAAGAAAGCTCGGCCGGGATCGACTCGGACGAGGCCTCTCCACGGTCTTGGGTCTGCAACAGATTCCGGGTCTCGCCCGGGTCGAGAGTGAGGTCGTAGAGCTCCCAGCGTTCGGGGCGCACCCTCTTCTTCAGCGGTAGTGGCGGGTGGTACACGAGCTTGAAGCGAGAGTCCTGCACACTCCGGTAGTGAGTCAGCGGAGAGCCACCGCCGGCCTGGGAGAAGGCCACCGGCGGGGCATTCTCCGGATCGAGAGACTCGTTTGCCGAGAGAAACGGCAGCAAGCTGCGACCTTCCAGCCCGGGGACCACCTTGTCGGGGACCAGCAGCTCGCGCAGGGTGGGGTAGAGATCGACGAGCTCCGTCTTGGCCGCGACCCGGCTGCCGGCGCCCGGCTTCTCGGCGCCCGGGAAATGGAAGAACAGGGGCACATGGGACCCCGGGTTGTGGGGCAGGCGTCCGTGCCCGAAGTAGTAGCCGTGCTCCCCGAGGCTCTCGCCGTGATCGGCGGTGAAGACCACGAGAGAGTCCTGGAGCAGGTCGAGAGACTCCAGGTAGTCGAGGATCCCGCCGATATACGAGTCCGTGAACAGGATGTTGGCGTCGTAGCTCGCCACGTAATACTTCAGGTCGCGCCGGTCGCCGAGGGCCGTGGCCCGGGGGTTCTCCAGCTGTACGGTCTCGGAGCCCGTGAAGTAGGGATCGTCGAGAAACGGGTTGGCGAAGTCGTCCGGGAGCAGATAGGGCGCGTGCGGATCAGAGTAGTGCAGCCAGACGAAGAGCTTCTCCGCATCCCGGTGCTGCTCGAGCAGGGGCCGGGCGAGATGGTCCACCTGCCGGGCGTTGATCCACTGGCGGTACTCTTCCGGATCGTCCGACGGCTCCGGTGCCAGGTCCCAGGTCTGCAGGTATTCGTCGAATCCCTGGTCCCATCCCAGTCGCTTGGCGAGCACTCCGTTCGAGACCACCGCCAGCGTCCGGAACCCGCTGTGCTGCAGGAGCTCCGGCAAGGTCAGGTAGCTGTCCGGCAGGCGTAGGGCCGCGTGGTGGGTGAGCCCGGTGGTGTGGGGGTACTGGCCGGTGAAGATCGAGGCGAACGAGGGGCCGGTCTTGGGCCACTGGGCGATGGCGTTCTCGAAGACCACCCCTTCGGCCGCGAGCTGGTCGAGGTGCGGGCTGGTCTCTCGTTCGTACCCCTGGAATCCGAGATGGTCGGCTCGCAGGGTGTCGATGGTGATCAGGAAGAGGCGTTTGGGTGGTCCGGTGGTCTCCGGGGTTGGTTCGCAGGCTGCCAGCAGGACGGTGCCGAGGAGAAGCAGGCAGGCCGGGAGATGCCGGAACGGAGAGTGAGCGTTCGAGTCCAAGGGATGCTCCAGGGTTGGGGCGGTGCCGGGTACTCACCGGGCCTCGCGGCGAGAGCATAGCAGCCGAAAGGGCTGGTTCGGCCGCTCCCGGATTTGCGGTAAGCTGCTCGGCGATGCCCCGCGCTATGCACCAAGTCTTCCTCTGCCTGGCCCTGTTCCTGATCCTCTTTCCCCTCGCTCTGCGCAAGCCGGGGTGGCCGGCAGGATTGAAGTCCGACGAGCCGGCCTACTACCTGATGGCGCTCAGTCTCTTCGAAGACGGCGACCTGCGCTGTGAGCTCGACGATATCCAACGGCTGTTCCGCGAGTTCCCCTACTCCCAGGTCTACAACCTGATCCTGGCGACCGACGACGGATGGGAGACGGTCTACTTCGGCAAGGCCTACGTCTATTCCCTATTCGCCGCGCCTGCAGCCGGTCTTTGGGGTGCCAGCGGTCTCGTGGCCTTCAACATGGCCATGATGCTGTTGATGGTGTTCCTCGGTGCCAGGTACCTGTCGCGGTGGAATTCCGGCGGGGTCTCGCTGCTCTTTTCGTTCGGTTTCTTCTTCCTGAGCTGCGGCACTTCGTACGTCTACTGGATCCATCCCGAAGTCTTCAACATGACGGCGATCCTGGTGAGCCTGTACCTGGGCCTCGGCGATGGCCCGGGCGAGGCGAGGCGCTGGCGCTGGCGTCGGCATCCGGCGGTCCGAGCCACGCTCTCCGGGGCCGCGCTGATGCTCGCGGTCTACAACAAGCCCATGTTGCTGGCCCTCTGCCTGCCGCCTCTCTATCGCTACGCCCGGTCGCGACATTGGGTCTCCCTCGGTGCCTGGCTCGGCGGAGCGGCGATCTCGGGGGCGCTGCTGGTCGGCTTCGCCATGGCGATGATGGGGCATCCGTCGGCCTACCTCATGACCCGAGGCGGTCAGAAGGTGTGCTCGACCGACGAGATGCCCATCGGTCCGAAGGAGTCGACGGAGATCGAGACGGCCGTTCCGGACCCGGAGAGCACAGGGATCGGGGAGGTGGAAGCCGAAGCCTCGGTAGCCCTGACCGCGCCCCCGGAGGCTCCTGCGGCCGAGGCCGCGCCCGCGCCGAAACAACGGCCGAAGGCCTCCTGGTACTGGCTGTTGCGAATTCCCCGGCCTCACCCGCAGGCGGTCCTGGAGAACCTGGAGTACTTCTTCATCGGCCGCCACACCGGCCTGTTTCTCTACTTCCCATTCACGCTCCTGGCTCTGACGTTTTTCCTTCTGCACGGTCGTCACCACGGTGGGCGGTGGGTGTTGCTCCTCTCTCTGGCCATCGTCGCCGGCTACTTCCTCCTTTGGATTCCCTTCAACTGGCAAGGGGGCGGAGGATTCGTCGGCAACCGTTACTACGTCAATGTCTATCCGGGATTTCTCTTCCTCGTCACTCGCATCGCCCCGACCGGGTTGAATGTTCTCGGCTTCGCCCTCGGTGGCCTGCTCCTGGGGCCGACCCTCTTCTCTCCCTTCGGTCGCGCGGTACCGTCGCCGACGCTCCAGGCCCACGTGCGAAATCGGCCGTTCGACCTCTTTCCTCTCGAGCTCTCTCTGCGCGAGGTGCCCGGGTACGAGCAGCGGATCTGGGGAGGGGCTCTGGTGAGCGGGCGCAACGACGTCTTCCTGCCGCGGGGAGCCCAGATGTGGGTGCACGGAGCCACCACCACCGAGCTGGTGATCCAGAGTCAGAAACCGATGGACAGCCTGCTCTTCCAGGTCTCCAGCCTGGCTCGACCGAACGCGGTGAAGCTGCGTCTCGAAGACGCGGAAGCCGTGCAGGTTTTTCCCGCCGGTGCGGAGGGGGCGAAACCCTGGCGAGTCGAGCTGAAGCCTTCCCGGGCCAGCCGCACGCGCCAGGTGCAGGGAGAGAAGGTGTGGGTCTATCGCCTGGAGGTCGAGACGAGCCGTGGAGCGGTCCGTACCTGGGATCGCAACTTTCCGCCGCAGGATTGCTTCACTTTCGCCTACAACGCCACGATTCAGGAGTCGTTCTTCGTCGGAGCGCAGATGGCCTTCCTCGGCTCCCGGGAGACCACTGAACGCGACCTCTACCACGTGGCCTGGGGAGACATCGAGGTGCCCGAGCCGGTGGTTGCCGGGGAGCTCTTCTCCCTCGGTACCCGGGTCACCAACGCCAGCCGATTCGAGTGGCCGGTCGATCTACCGACTCGGGTGGGCCTCTCCTATCGCTGGTTGTCGCCGGAAGGTGCGGTCGTGGTGGAGAACGGTCTGCGCACCTATCCCGACATACCCTTGCCACCGGGGGCCGAATGGTCGATCGAGCAGGAGGTGCTGGCACCCGAGACCGCGGGCTCTTATCTCCTGGAGCTCGACCTCGTGTACGAGATGGTGGCCTGGTTTTCCTGGAACAACGAGGCGGCGACCCTGCGGATTCCGGTCGAGGTCAGCGCCGCTCCCGCCGAGCCCTCTTCGCCTCTCGAAGACTCTCAATTTCTCGAATAGCGACGGATCGTCCACGGCCCGCTCTCGGCAGCGATCTCGACCGCCGGAGTCCGGTGCGGAAAGATTTCTCTCAGGCGGGTGGTGTCGAAGAAAGGTTTACCCCGGACGGACTCCGGTAGGCGCTGCCCACCGAAGGTCGACAGCAGGAGCTCGTCGATCTCGAGTCGAGGCTCGTAGAGCTCGCGGCTGGTGGAAGGGCCCGCCTCGATCAGGATCGTGGCGGCGCCGAACTCCCGGCGCAGGAGCTCCACGGCCCCCGCCGGGCTCGGCTGCTCGACCCCGGCGACTTCCACGCCGTGGCTCATCGCCTGGCTCTCGAGGGTCCAGTGCCCCTCGAGGGAGGTGTAGACGAGCGGCCGAGTCCAGCCGGAGAACAGCGGATGCTCGAAATCGAGGTCACGGCCCGAGGTGAGCACGAGACTCACCGGTGGGGTGGCCTTGCCGAGGCAACGCTCCCGCCAGGCACGTAGGGCTCCGGGGACTTCTGCCGGTCCCTGGAGAGCGTGGCTGAGCTCGGTCTCTCGACGCAGGATCTGGCCGGTGGTCACGATCGCGTCGGCGCGGGCGCGACAGAGGTTCAAGAGAAAGAAATCGTGATGGCAGGGGGGCGTCTCGGAGTTGATCTCGAGTGTGAAGAGCTGGCCTGCTCCGCCGTCCCAGACCGCCGTGGTGTGCACGATGCCCGTCTTCGCGACCTGGGAGCCGAGAAGGGATTCGGCAGCTTCCTGTACGTCTTCTGCGGTTCGTAGGGTGAGGATTTCAGTGTCTCGTCTCATGTTGGTCACGGAGGCTACCATCGTCGTAGTCGACGAGCGAACGCTTCGCTATTGCAATATTTTATATATAGCCAATTATTAATGAAACGAATTTTGGGTTACGTTATCTGATCTGTAACGCTGGTCTGCAACTCTATGCTGGCAATGACGAGCAGCAAATGGGTACTACAGGCGGTCGGCGCCTCAAGCAAGAGAGCAAGACGGCAAGTGGATTCGATCCATGGTTCACTGGTCAATTTCTCCGTCGAGTCTCGAGAGGGTCAACTCGCTCTGCGAAGGGTTTCGAAGTGGTTTTTGAAGATTTCTCTTTGGAAACCTACCTCTGTCAAGGATTGCAGATTTTCTCTTTGGGGGATTCCTCTTTCGACCCCTCGGCCATGGCGTCCGCTTGGTCGTGAGCGGGGCAGAATGCCGAGCGGTCTTGCCCAGAACCCTCTTGACAGGGCGAAGTGGAGTGGTATTCTACCGACCGTTCGGTCGAAAAAATCGGTGCCGGGGGGCACCGAGACCGACGCTCAAACGATTTTTCCATCCCTATTCTCTCTACGGATTTTCGCCCTCGGAGCGTAATGCGAGCACCAGGGCATCAGCAGGGAAGTCAACGGAAATTCTACCGACCGTTCGGTCGAGAATGCGCCAAGGAGGAAATGACACTATGCTCAAGCTGGCTGACAAGAAATCAGCGCTAGAAGCTCAGATTCCGGTCGAGAGACCGCCGGTAGTAGACACCGGAAGCGGAGTCGGGCCAACGGTGGTGGGTGCGCTTGTGGGGCAGCTGGCGAATCTCGGTGTCGAGAGAGCGTTCGGGGTCAGCGGTGGTGCGATTGCCCTGCTCTTCGACAGCCTGGTCGAGAGCTCCGTCGAGCTCCACCATTTTCGCCACGAGACCGGGGCCGCTTTTGCGGCGACCGAGGCCTATTTCGCCTCTCGCAAGCCATCGGTGGTCTTCGCCACCACCGGCCCCGGCCTGTTGAATGCGATGACCGGCATTACCGCCGCCCGTTGGGACGGCGCGAAAGTGATCTTGCTCTCCGGCTCCACCAGCTCGCCGCAGCGGGGGCGTTGGGCGACGCAAGAGACCAGCTCCTACACCTTGCCCCAGGACATGTTCTACTCCAAGGGGCCGATCTTCGACTTCGCCATCCGCCTCGAGCACGCCGCCGAGCTGCCCGAGGTCATGCGCCGCCTGAGCACCGGGCTCGCCCGACCGGGCGGATTCGTCGCTCATATCTGTGTACCCATGTCGGTGCAGTCGAACCGGCTCGATCGCGAGCCGAAGAAGCTGCGGCCTCGGTGTGTGGCTCCGGCTCCTTCCGCGGGCGACGTGGAGGAGTGTGCCCAGGCGCTCAAGAGCGGCTCGTTCGCAATCTGGGCCGGCTTTGGTGCGACCCACTCGGCCCGGCTGGTGCGGGAGCTCAGCGAGCGCACCGGTGCCCGGGTCATGTGCTCTCCTCGCGGCAAGGGAATCATGCCCGAGAATCATCCGAATTTTCTCGGGGTCACCGGCCTGGGAGGCCACGAAGAGGTCACCGATTTCATGGTCCAGCAGAAGCCGCAGCGGCTTCTGGTGCTGGGAACTCGACTGGGCGAGGCGACCTCGTTCTGGGATCGTGACCTGCAGCCCACCGAGGAGCTGATCCACGTGGATCTCGATCCCGAGGTGCCCGGCACGGCCTATCCCGACGCAGAGACCCTCGCCATCCAGGCGGAGATCGGGCTGTTCCTGCAGGCCCTCCTCGACCATTTCCCGCGACCCGGTGGGAGGGAGCCGGTGAGCCTCGACGCCCGCCGCAACCTCACCCCGCAGATGGGACGGCGCGTCGAAGAGCCGACACCCATGCGCCAGAAGGGGCGTTCTCCGGTGCGGCCGCGGTTGATCATGGAGACCGTGCAGCGCCGCGTGGTGCAGGAGAGCGACGCGATCGTGCTCGCCGAGTGTGGCAATTCGTTTGCCTGGTGCAACCACTACCTGCGCTTCGCCACTCCGGGGCGATACCGGGTGAGCACCCTCTTCGGCTCCATGGGGCATGCGGCCACGGGTGTGGTGGGTGCCGCGGTGGCCAGCGGAAAGAAGGCGGTTGCTGTGGTGGGCGACGGATCCATGTTGATGAACTCGGAGATCAACAGCGCCGCCCAATACGGCGCGCGGGCGGTGTGGATCGTGCTCAACGACGCCGCCTACGGCATGTGCCGCGACGGCCACCGGGCTCTCGGGCTGACCGACGCCGAGGTGCACATTCCGGAGGTCGACTTCGTCTCCATGGCGCGGGCGCTCGGAGCCGACGGGGTTCGGGTCCAGACGGAGGACGAGCTCGACGCGGCGGTGGTCGAGGCGATGGCCGCCAACGGACCGTTCGTGGTCGACATCCGGATCGACCCCGAGGAGTCCTCGCCGCTGCTGAAGCGGTTCGAAAGCTTGATCAAACAGGGAAGCTCGAAGAACGTCGCCGGCTGGGAGAAATAACCACCGCGGCTCTCGAGGGGGGACACGGAGATCGTAGGCACGCAGGAGGAGATCATGGGTCGAGTCGGGAATTCGGTAGGTCTGTTGTCGGTAGGAGTCAGTGTTCCGGATCGGGTGATCACCAACGACCACTGGCGGCGGAACTTTCCGCAGCTGGTCGCCGAGGCCGAGAATCGGATCTGGATGTGGAAGAAGCCGGTCGACATGACCGAAGGCTCCGAGGCATTCAACCGGGAGATGAGCCCCTACGTGAAGGATCCGTTCCGGGGTGCCCGCCTTCGCCGATTCCTGCCGCCGGGCGCCAACGCCCTGGCCCTCGAGTCTCGGGCCGCTCGGGATGCCCTGGCCGCTGCCGATCTCGAGCCCGGCGATATCGATCTCCTGATCTGCACCTCCTTCCTTCCCGACTCCACGGGCATTGGCGGAGCGACCTTCCTGGCCCGTGAGCTCGGCCTCAACGGCGGCGCCTGGAACCTCGAGTCCGCATGCTCGAGCACCTTGATCGCCCTGCGCACGGCCTGCTCTCTCGTGGCTTCGGGGCAGCACGAGAAGGTGTTGGTCGTAACGTCCTGCTGCTATTCCCGGGTCACCCGCGAAGACGATCCGATCTGCTGGGGAGTGGGAGACGCGGCGACGGCGATGATCGTCGGGCAGGTGGAGGAAGGAATCGGCTACCTCGGTAGCCACACCGTGCATTCCGCCGAGACCTGCGGCGCGGTGGCCTACCACATCGAGCTCGACGAGAACGAGCAACCCTACTATCGCCTGCGCACCGGTCGCGATGCGGCCAGGCTGCTGCGGGAGACCTCCGAGCGATATATCAACGAGTGTTCCCTCGTGGCGCTCGACCGGGCGGGGTTGAGCATCGACCAGATCGACCACCTGGTGGTCAACACCCCCCTCGCCTGGTACGCCAGGTTCTGCGCCCGGGCTCTCGGCATCGATTCGTCGCGGACCCTCAGCGTCTACCCCTTGTACGCCAATGTAGGACCCTCGTTGCTCGGCCTCAATCTCCTGCACGCGGCCCACTGGAAACAGTTCCAGCCGGGAGATCGGGTCCTGCTCTACACTGTCGGGAGTGTCTCGAGCTGTTGCGCCACGGTGCTGCGATGGGGGGATGTCGGCCTCGGCCCGCTGCCCAAGGGGGTGAGCTACCAGATGCTCAAGGCCCTCGAGGTCGATGCCCAGCGCCCGGTTCCCATGCCGAAAGTCGCGTAACTCGAGCTTCCGGGCCGGTTCGGGCTTGGCCTTTCCTCTTCAATCGGTCTCACTGCTGGATCAGGCGCGGTATAGTCCGAAGTCCTGACATGCGAGGGAAACGAGTCGAGCTGCTCAATTGCCGAACCCGACGAAATCGGGGTCTCCTCTGGCGGAGGACGGTGCAGGCTTCGAGCCTGCTCACGACCCTCCTGCTCTTCTTCTGCCCGTTGTCGACCGAGCTCGTGGCCCAGGCGCCCGACAGCTCTCGGCCGGACCCCCTCGCTCGGGCTCGCGAGCTCGCCGGTGCCGGCGAGCACGAAGCAGCGGTTCAGGAATACCTGGAAGTCCTGGGTATTGCCGAGCAGCACTTCGGTGGCGACTCTCCGGATATCTGCGGCCTGCTCAACGAAATCGGCTTCTCCTATTTTCATCTCGGTGATCTCGAGAACGCGGAGCGTTTCTTCCGGCGTGCGGTAGACAACGGTGCCCGAGAAGAGCCCATCGATCACCAGCGGCAGGCGACGATGCTCAACAATCTCGCCGCCCTCTACCAGCGCCTCGAATCCTTCGCCGAGGCCGAGCCCCTCTACCTCGAAGCTCGCGATCTGCTGCGCACCGAGCTGGGCCCCAGCCACCGGAGAGCGATCTTTCTCGACGGGGAGCTCGGAGTCTTGTATTTGAAGATGGGGCGTGTGGAGGAAGGCATCGAGGCGCTCTCGAGCTATCTCGAGGTGAGTGAAGGGGCCGAATGGGCCGACCCTCTCGAGACGGCGGAACGTTGGCAGGCCCTGGGGCAGGCCCTGGGCCAGCAAGGTCGAACCGAAGAAGCGCTCGCCGCGTCGGGCAAGGGGATTCGGCTCCTGGAGACGAAGGTCTCCCCCGAAGATCCTCGATTCCTCGCCGGCCTCAGCGCCCGGGCGGTGGAGCTGGCCGAGGCCGGGAGCTTCGAGGAAGCCGAAGAAACGTTTCGTCGCCTGCTCGAGCTGCAGGAGAAGGTCTTCGGTGCCCGGCACCTCTCGATCGGTGTGACCCTGGGCAACCTGGCCAGCCTGCGGAGCCAACAAGGGCGTCGGGACGAGGCGCTCGACCTCGCCCGCCAGTCTTCCACCCATCTGCTGGCGAGCTGTGGCT
>CAZMEL010000263.1:0-11251 GCA_964565225.1 uncultured Thermoanaerobaculia bacterium
CTGGAGGGGGCCATCACCGACCCGGAGAAGGTGCACTGATGAGGGCCGAGCACACGACCGATCCGCCGCGAATGCCCCCCGCGGAGATCGAGCTGGTGATCGGCTGCCTGGAAAGGGCTCTGGAAGGAGCGTAGGGCCGGCCCCGGAGCGGCGCAAAGGGCCGAATCTCCCCACACCCTGCCGGATCGTCCGTTCGAGGAAGATCTGGTCATGTTGTATTCATCTCGGATGGTCTATTCTCATCTGGCGATGAAGATCTTGGCTGTAGACGACGACCCGGAAGTGCTCGCCCCCCTCGTTTCTCGCCTCGAGGCCCAAGGCCATCGAGTGAGCACGGCGGAGAATGGTGCGGAGGCTCTCCGAGCTCTGGCCGACGCCCCTTTCGATGCCCTGCTGAGCGACCTCGAGATGCCCGAGGTCGACGGCGAGACGCTGGTGCGCGAGGCCCGGCGCCACTGGCCCGAGCTGAGGATCCTGGTGATCAGCAGCCATCCCGAGGCCGAGGCCATCGCCAGGTCGCTCGGCGTCTCGTGGCTGCCGAAATCGGCGACCCCGCGCCGCCTGTCGGCGGCCCTCGACACCGTTGTGCAGGGCGCGGCCGCGCCCGGAGCCTCCGGAGCGGCCCCCCAGCGAGCCGAGCCCGCGGAATCGACCGTCGTGTTCCGCTCGCGGCGCCCGCCCCGGCGCAGGCTCGACACCTGGGGTCTGGTGGTCGTCGCTGCCCTGGCGGTCGCCGTGCTGGCTCCGATCGTGTTCCTGCTCCCGGGCGAGAGCCCCCCCGCTCTGCCGGATCGACCCGACTCCCGGGTGGTACGCGGCACGAGCCTGGAGATTCTCGAGCCCACCGGTCCTCTTGCGGCCGCCCCTCGCCAGTTGCGCTGGGAGAGCCTCGAACGAGCCACCAGGCACCGGGTGGTCTTCGAGCGGGTCGACGGACAGGTGATCTTCCAGCAGACGGCTCCCGCACAGCTCGAGGCCGAGGGCGACCACGCCTTCGAGCTTCCCACGGACTTTCGAAATAGTCTGCAGCCCATGGCCGTATACTACTGGTGGGTCGAAGCCCTGGATGAAGGGGGCACCTCGATCGCCCGATCCTCCCGCGAACGTTTCCGGATCCTCGTCGATCCTTCCTCATCCTCAGCTACCGGAGACTCCTGATGCACCGTTTGTTGCCCAGCCACGCCCCGTTCGACATGCCGCGCTCCCAGGTCCGACACCGAGCATTTGTCTACTCTTGGGCCGCTCTCTTCGTAGGGCTGCTGTGTGCCTCCAGCGCTCGTGGGCAGGAACCGATGACCCTGCGGATCAACGATGTCGAAGCGCGGCCGGGCGGAGTCGCCGCGGTGGTGGTGCGAACCTACGCCCCGCGAGGTATCGAGCAGGGGCAACTCTGTTTCGATAGCGAAGAGGTGGCCGAGGCGCTCGGTGGTGGATTCGGCGGAGGCGGCAGTCCCTTCGTCGCCCTCGAAGACGTGGTGGTCTTCAGCAGCGCCGACGATGTCGACGCCTCCGCATCGTTCGACCCTCTGACCCAGAACACCGTCGTCGCCTTCTCGTCGCTCTCCGGGACGATCAACGATACCGATGGCCCCCTCGCCGTATTCTTCTTCCGTCTCGCCGACGACCTCTCACCGGGCAGCCAGTTCGCTCTCCACTTCGACGCCGCCGATACGTTTCTCTTCGACCCCGAGGGCGAGCCGGTTCCCTTGCAGATTCGTGGCGGTGAGCTCGAGGTGCTCGCTCCTGGTGATGCCTTCTCTCTCTCCGCCGAGGGCGACGAGGCGGAGGTCGGTGGCTGGGCCCAGCTGGGTGTCGGCACCTCGGAGCAGCTCCTTCTCGCCAGCGGCCGGGTCACTTTCCTCTTCGATCCGACCGTCGCCATCGCTCCCCCGGTGGTCACCTTCGATCCGCGCCATGGAGAGGCCTCGTTCACCACGAACCTCGACGTTCCCGGCCGGGTCGTGATCGACTTCGAGTCGGCGGAAGGGACGCTGAACACCGTGCCGGGGCAGTGGGCCAGCATCTCTCTGCTCATCGATCCCGATCTGCCTCCCGGTGCTTCTTCGGTCGTTCGCCTCGATCCCGCGAGCACCTCCCTCCAGGACGCCGACGGCACTCCGATTCTGCTCGAGCTGGCGCAGGACGTGCTCGAGCTCGTGGCTCCCGAGGTGCTCTTCGCCGATGGCTTCGAGACCGGAGACTTCTCCTTCTGGTCGAGGGCACAGCCCTGAGCGACGAGAACGCTTCTCGGACTCTCTTGACCCTCTAGCGGGGATCTTCTACCGTCGGGGCGATGCCGCTCCTCGACCGTCTCGAATTCCGCCCCGCTCTCTCGGAGAGAGCGCTCCGGACGTGGAGCGGCCGGCTTCCCGCGGTCGGGCGGCTCGGCCTTCTCCTCTGGGCTCTCGGAGCCCCGGGTGGCGCGGCTTCGGCCCAGACCGTGGAGGAGGCGCGCAGGCTCTTCGCCGAGGGCCGGGCCGCCGAAGCGGCTGCGGCCTTTCGCCGAGCTGCCGAAGCAGCCGAGGACCCGGCGACGGAAGCCGCCGCCCGCAACAATGCCTGTGTTCTCTTCACCGACCTCGGTGAGCCGGCTTCGGCCCTCGAGGATTGTGAGCGAGCGCTCGCTCTTCGCCGCCGGCTCGACGACGACCGGGGCCTCGCACGCACCTTGAACAACCTCGCCCGGGCGCAACAGAACCTCGGTCGTTTCGAAGCTGCCGAGACCAGCTACCTGGAAGCCCTTGCGGTGAACCAGAAGCGAGGCGACGTGCAGTCGGAAACCCTGGTGCGGTCGAACCTCGGCTGGCTGTGGACCGCTGCCGGTCGTTATGCCGAGGCGACCGGCCAGATGGCCCAGGCACTCGCCATCGCCCGGGCCAACGACCCCGAGCCCTGGGCCGCTCGCCAGGAGGCGGTGGCCAAGATCAACTACGGCGTGCTGCTCGAAAAGCTCGGTGCGTACCGCGAGGCGCTCGACCTGTACTCCGAGCTGCTGGACGCGGCCACGGGTCTCGATCGCCGCCAGCGGGCGACCCTGGCGCTCAACCGCGGGGTCATGTATCGAAATCTCGGAGACCCGCTCGAAGCCCTCGGAGCCTTCCGCGCTGCCGCCGAGGAGCTCGAAGCCCTCGACGATGCCGCGGGGCTGTCGAACGCCTGGCTCAACATCGGCCTCGCCCAGCACCAGAATCTCGGCCGGCTCGACGACGCCGAGGAATCCTACCGACGCGCCCTGGAGACCGCGAGAGCGAGTGGCAACATCGGCGAAGAGATCCAGGATCTGGTCCATCTCGGCCGCCTGCAGCTCGACCGCGGCGAGCTCGAGGCCGCCAGGGAGTCCTTCGAATCGAGCCTCGCCCTGGCCGAGGACAGCCGCTCTTCGGAAGGGCGGTGGGCGGCTCTCGAGGGGCGGGGCCGGGTCTTCGAGGCCTCCGGCCGACCCGTCGAAGCGCTGGCGGATTTCGTGCGGGCAGCCGAAGAGATCGAAGCGGTGCGCGAAGGCCTCGACCGCCATGCCTGGCGGGTCGGTTACTTCGGCGACAAGCGGGCGGTCTTCGCCGCGCTGGTTCGCGTGCTCGCGAGCCTCGCGGAGACCTCTCCCGAAGGAGAAGACCATGTCGCGCGCGCCTGGGAGTGGGTGCAGCGAGCCAAGGCCCGAGAGCTGCTCGACGCCGTGGGAGCCCCCGCTCCCTACGTCGGCGCCGAGCAGCTGGGGGATCTGCTCGACGGCGGCACCCTGCTGGAGCTCTTTCTCGGCGAGCGGCACCTCTTCGCCTGGATCGGCTCGTCTCGGGGTCTGCGTCTGGTCGACCTCGGGCCTGCCAAACCCGTGGTCGAGCTGGCACGGGAGCTGGGCCGTGCCCTGGCGACCGGATCCCCGGACACCGAGGAGCTGACGGCAGACCTCTCCGCCGTCCTGCTCGCCGCCACAGGAGTTCTCGGCGACGACCCGGAACACCTGTACATCTCCGCCGATGGGCCCCTGCGACGCATCCCCTTCGAGGTGCTCGATGCCGGAGGTGAGAAGCTCGTCGAACGGGTGACCATCCGCTACCTTCCGAACACCTCTTCCCTCGCCTGGATCCGCCGCCGAAACCTCGAGCCCCTCCCCGAGGGAGCTTCCCTCGTCGCGCTGGGAAACCCGACCCTGGAGCCCGCTCCTCGACCCGGGCTGCTCTCGCTCGAGACCCCGGGAGAGATCCTGACCCAGCGGTTCCGTCTCGCGCCCCTTCCCGCAGCGGAACGAGAGATCACCGCCATCGCCGCGGCCCTCGGCACCGAAGCCGACCTGCGTCTGGGTCCGGAGGCCACCGAGTCCGCGTTTCGAGCCCTGGCGGAGACTCCCGGCTCGGTGCTGCATCTCGCGACCCACACTCTGCTGGATGATCGGCCCGGAGGTGGCGCGGCGATCGTGCTCTCTCCGGAGCCCGGGGGTGACGGGCTGCTGTGGGCGAGCGAGCTCCACCAGGTCGACCTTCGACGCAGGCTCACCGTGCTTTCCGCCTGCCGCTCCGCCTACGACCCTTCCGGGGGCAAGGACACCCTCTCCTCACTCGCCGGAGCGCTACTGGCCGCCGGAGCCTCCGCCGTCGTCGCCTCTCTCTGGGACGTCGACGACGCTTCGACCGCGGTGTTCATGGAACAGCTCTATTTTCAGCTGGGCCAGGGTCTGCCCCCGGCCGAGGCCCTGCGCAGGACCAAACAACGCCTGCTCGCCGATCCCCGCTGGAATCGGCCCGAGATCTGGGCGGCCTTCGTGCTGGTGGGTGATACCGGCCCGGTCGTGCCTCGGAAGCCGGGATTCCGGACCGGGTGGTGGTTGCCGGGTGCCGGAGTGGTGGTCCTGTTGGCCGGCGGGCTGCTCTGGCGTGGGAGGAGGCGAAGGAGGAGATCAGCCGGGCTCGGGCGCCCTCGGGAATGACCAGCGAAAGGTCGTCCCCACGCCGACCTCGCTCTCGACCTCCAGCCGTCCCCCGTGCTGTTGCACCGCTCCGTACACCACCGCCAGGCCCAGCCCACTTCCCCCACGCCGCTTGGTGGTCCAGAAAGGCTCGAAGATCCGTTCCCGATCTTCCGGCGGAATCCCGGTCCCCGGGTCGGCGACCTCCAGCTCCACCATATCTCTCTCGCGGTCGTCGCCGCCTGCCGGACGGTTCCGCACCTCGATCTCGATCGTGCCGGCGTCCGTCATCGCGTCGCGGGCATTGACCACCAGATTGACCACCGCCTGCTCGATCTGGCCGGCATCCCCGAGCACCGGCCACAGCCCCTCTTCCACCTGCAGTCGCAGAACGGCTCGATCGCCGAGAGAAGGGGCCAGCATCTGCTCCACCTCGCGCACCAGCTCTCCGAGATCGATCAGGTTCCGCTGCGCCGGGCGACGGCGGGCGAAGGCCACCAGCCGATCGACCAGATCGGTGGCACGGTCTACGGTGCGCAGGACCGAGGCCATCTTCCGATCGAGACGCTCGGGTGGCGGATGTTTCAGCTGCACCCACTCGCAATGCCCACGAATGGCCGCCAGGTAATTGGCCAGATCGTGGGCCAGCCCCCCGGCGATCCGGCCCGCCAGCTCCATCTTCTGGTTCTGCAACAGGTGGCGGCGGCTCTCGGCCAGCTCCTCCACGGCCCGCTGTCGCTGGCGCTCTCGCTTCCAGATTCCCGTGGCGGCCAGCAGGAGGAGCCCACACCAACCCGCAACGATGGCGATCAAGAGCCGCCGGGCCGACGCCTGGTGCTCGCGGCGGTGCCGCTCCAGCTCGTGCTGCAACGCCTCGCCTCGGGTCAAGACTTCTTCGAACTTGCGATCGTACTCGACGTCCAGCGCCGAGCCGATCCCCACCGGCAGGTTGCGCCGGTACCCCTCGAGACGTTCGACCGAAATCGCCTCGAAATCCCGCACGTGCTCGCGCAGCGCCACCATCTGCGAACGTAGCTCCGGGGTGTGCAGCCGCGGGGCCTCGGGGTCTTCCCCGACACTGCCGATCATGCTGTCTACCAGGACCAGCGCGTGTGCCAGGCGCTCCGCGATCTCTCCTTCGTCGACCTCGTCGCCACTCACCCACTCTTCGAGCCAGAGGTGAGAGATGGCCACTTCGCTGGCCACCTCCTGCAACGCCTGGAGCTGGCGGGCATCGGCCACGCCCGAACGCTGGCGAATGGTGTCGATCCCGAGCAGCAGGGTGATGGCGGCGGCACCCACGAGCAGCAGGGCCATCGGATTCAGGACCGTGGAATCCCAGCGTCCACCCCTCTCTCCGCCTGCGGGCCCGGATGCGATCACTTTCACCGACGTTCGCGCCGCAAGCGGTAACCCACCCCTTTGACCGTCTCCAGCAGTCGCCCTTCACGACCTCCGTCGATCTTCTTGCGCAGGCGGTAGATCATCACGTCGACGACGTTGCTCATCGCATCGAAAGAGTCGTCCCATACGTGCTCGACGAGGTCGGTGCGACTGACCGTCTCGCCGAGCCGACTCAGGAGATATTCGAGAATGGCGAATTCCTTGGGTGCCAGCTCTACCGGCTGGCCTTCGATGGTGACCCGGTACCCGGCCCGATCGAGCTCCAGGTCTCCCGCTCTCATCGCCGAGATCTTGGTGGCCCGACGCCGCAGGAGACTGCGGACTCTGGCCATCAGCTCGACGAAGGAAAACGGCTTGGTGAGGTAGTCGTCGGCCCCCGTGTCGAGCCCATCGACCCGGTCTTCCACCTCTCTCCGCCCCGTGAGCATCAACACCGGGGTGGTGTCGCCGGAGCTGCGCCACCTGCGCAGGAGCTCGATCCCGTCGGGCGAGGGGATCGTCCAGTCGAGAATCACCAGGTCGTAGGTATTGATCGACGCCAGCTCGTCGGCGGTGTCACCGTCGGCCGCGAGATCCACGGCGTAGCTCTCGTCCTCGAGAGCGTCGACCAGGGCTTCCGCGAGATCCTCGTCGTCTTCTACCAGCAGAATTCTCATCCCCCAGACCATACTCAACGTCGGCTTCCGATGCCAGCCTCGGACCGAATCCCGAGACATCCAGCAACCGGGCCACGGTCTCCGAGACTCCGGATCGGCGTTCATGGTGAGTTCATCCGTCCCTGGCTATAACTCTGCTTGTCATGACGAATTCTGCTTCCAGAACATCTCTCGAGCGTTCCGATACGAGTCGAAACCCAAGCTTCGAGGCACCCTCGAAGCGTTTCCGAGGAGACCTTCCATGAGACACGACACATTCCGTCTTTCCATCCTGTTGACCGCGCTCTTCGTAGCCTTCCTACCCGGCCTGTCGTTTGCCGACGGCCCCGGTGAGCTCAAGTTCGACGAAGACTTCGTATTCGTCGACGAAAGTGCCGGCACCGTAAACATCGTGGTCGAGCGTTCCGGCGGCGAAGACGGCGCCGTGACCGTGGACTACCGAACCCTCGGCGGCGGCACCGCCAGTGAGGGCGACGACTACGAGGCGACGAGCGGCACTCTCTCGTGGGGAGACGGCGACGAGAGTGATCGGCTCGTGACCGTAACCATCATCGACGACGACGAAGCCGAAGATCTGGAGAGCTTCCAGGTCGAGCTCCTGATGCCGACCGGCGGGGCGATCATCGACCCCGAGGACGGCCAGGTCGACGTCAGAATTCCGGCCAACGACGGCGGCGACGACGGTCCTCCACCGGGGGATGACGACGACGACGATGACGACGATGACGACGACGATGACGACGACGATGACGACGACGATGACGACGACGATGACGATGACGACGACGATGACGACGATGACGATGACGACGACGACGATGATGACGACGATGACGACGACGACGATGACGACGACGATGACGACGACGATGATGACGACGATGATGATGACGACGACGACGATGACGACGATGACGACGACGACGATGATGACGACGACGATGACGACGACAACCGAGCCGGCCTTTTCAAGTTCGACGAGCGCAGCTTCGAGGTTCTCGAAGAAGCTGGGATCGCTCTCATCACCGTGGAGCGCTCTCGCGGAGAAACCGGCGTCGTTTCCGTGGACTTCCGCACCAGTGGCGGCTCCGCTACACCCAATGAAGACTACACGCCAGTTCTCGGCACCCTGATCTGGGCCGCGGGCGACGGCGGTAGCAAGACCTTCAGCGTACCCCTCCTCGACGACGATCTCCCCGAGGGTGGTGAGACCGTCTTCCTGATCCTCGACAATCCCACGGGCGGTGCCGAGATCGACTCCGAGCGCGGCATGGCCGACCTGGTGATTCTGCCCAGCGATGGCGGCAGCGGTGGTGACACCGGCGACGACGATGGCCCCGGCGTCTTGAAGTTCGACGAATCGAGCTTCGAGGTCTTCGAAGAGGCTGGCGTTGCGATCCTCACCGTCGAGCGCAGCCAGGGCGAGACCGGCGTGGTCTCCGTCGACTGGTCCACCGCCGACGGCAGCGCCCAGGACGGCGCCGACTACGTGGGTGGCACCGGTACCCTGACCTGGGCCAATGGCGACGGCACTGCCAAGACGTTCACCGTTCCGCTGATCGACGATGATCTGGCGGAAGGCAGCGAGACCGTTCTGCTCGACCTGTCCAACGCGACGGGTGGAGCCTCCATCGACACCGAACGTGGCGAATCGATTCTGGTGATCCGCCCCAGCGATGGCGGCAACGGCGACGACGACGGCGGCAACGACGACGGCGGCGAGGCGGGCGTGATCAAGCTCGATTCCGGCACCTACCAGGTGCTCGAGGGTGGGGGAACCGCCATCATCACCGTCGAGCGCAGCCAGGGTGAATCGGGTCCGGCTTCGATCGACTACTTCGTCTTCAGCGGCACCGCGATCGACGGCGAGGATTTCACCGCCGCGAGCGGCACGCTCCACTGGAACGCCGGAGATGGCTCCGACAAGACCTTCTTCGTACCGATCATCGACGACCTGGAGACCGAAGGGAACGAGACGATCGACCTCCTGCTCGACAATCCCACCGGGGCTTCTCTCGACCCGGCACGCTCTACCGCCGTGCTCACCGTGGTCGACGACGACTCCGGAGCCGGCGGCCAATGCGCCGGAGGCAACACCACGCTCTGCCAGCTCGGCGGCCGCTTCCAGGTGCAGCTGCGGTGGCGGGACTTCGCCGACCGCACCGGAAACGGCCAGGCGATCGCGGTGTCCGACCGTTCCGGGCTCTTCTGGTTCTTCGAGCGAGCCAACGTCGAGATGTTGTTCAAGATCAGCGACGGCTGCGACCTCACCGGCAGCTACTGGATCTTCTTCTCCGCCACCACCAATGTCGAGTACGACCTGATCGTCACCGACACCCTGAGCGGCCAGACCCGGACCTACACGAACCCCCTCGGCCGCAGCGCCGATCCCGTGCAGGACGTCGCCACCTTCACCGCCTGCCCCTGATCCTTCCGGTCGAGATCAGGTATAGGCCCCTCCGGTTCGCCGGAGGGGCCTTTTTCTTGCGATTTGAAAAAGGCGGCCCGTCGAAGCTCGACAAAGCTCGGCAATACCCGCGAAAGCTCGACGAAAACACCGCCGGTCGGCGCGCGACCATTGGCTCGAAGCTCGGTGCCAACAGCGGATTTCTCGCCGTTTTCCGGATGCCGTGGAGGCTGGCACGTTCGTTGCTCAAGGGATGATCGAGATTGGAGACAAGAGCCGGCCGGCCACCGAGATCACTACTCTCGGATCCAATCCCGTCATCAACCTTTCAAAAATGATCAACCCTCCAAAAATGAATGGGAGTACGAACATGCCCAAGACTCTGAAAGCCTCGCGTTCCTCGAGACAACACGGTGACATCGCATCCGGTGTCGATTTCTTCCAGGAGCTGAGCTACGGCGGCGACCCGACGCACTACGAGGAAAAAGACGCAGTCATCAATGTGCCTCAGGGGGACAACGACAAATACTTGTCCGCGGATATCGGAACCAACTCGAAGCTCTACGCCTGGCAGCACTACGATGGCAGCGGCAAACACGGAGAGTGGGACACCGACCAGGACGATCTGCGGTTCATGGGTGGAATCTCGCAGTTCAAGGTCACGGCGAACGACACCAATGGGATCTGGGTCAAGCTGACCAATGGAACCGGCGACGGAGAGGTATACAACCTGTACATCCACGTCTCCGAGGACATCGGTGAGCGCACCGTGCCTTCGACCGTCGAAGAATACTCGCTGGTCGGAATCATTCCCGATACGGGGCAGCCCCACATCGCCCAGATCGCGGTCCGCGATTCCCAAGGGGTCTGGGTCGCCAACGGCTCCTGTTTTTTCACGAGTCAGAACGGCGACATCATCCTCACCGAGGGCGACGGCTTTCCGGAGAACATGTCTTCCGTCGAAGACGACGATCGATTCGAGTTCATCTTGGACATGCCGATCCCCGGCAGCAAATAGAACCGATCGTGGGCCGCGGGGCTGGGATTTCGCCCGGCACCGCGGCCCCACCTCGCAGATCTGGAGGTTGAATCTGGCAGAGTAGAGCTATCGTTTCCAGTTCCTCAACCCGCCGAATGCTCCCGCCCCCGCGCCAGGGCTTCCGCCGCCTCACGGCGCTGGCCGCGGCGTTCGAGGATGTCGGCGAGCACGAACCAGCCCAGGCGAGTGTCGGCGTTGAGGGCGAGGCCGGCGCGGGTGGTTTCTTCGGCGCGGGTGAGGTCGCCGTGGTCCATCCACCACTTGCCGAGAAAGAAGTGGCCGATGGCGAAGTCTGGGTTGGCGACGAGGGTGTCTTCGAGGAGCTGGCGCTCGCGGTCGGAATCGCCGAGCTGACCCACGAGACGGGCGAGGTTGAAGAGGGCCTGGTAGTGCCTCGGGGCGTTGCGGATCGCCTGTTCGTAGTGACCGCGAGCGGTGTGCAGATCCCCTTGCCCTTCGGCGAGCACGGCGAGGTTGAAGTGAGGCTGGGCCAGGCCGGGCTTTTCGGCGAGAGCTCGTTCGAAGGCCCGGCGGGCTTCTTCGGGTCGCCGGTCCAGGGCCAGGACCTCTCCCAGGCGGTTGAAGAGCAGGGCCGGGGCGCCGGGCTGGGCCGCCCGCCGGAGAATGGCCTCGGCGGCGGCGGGCTGGCCGCGCTCCATTTCCAGGTCGGCGATGGCCAGGGTGGCCTTGGAGTCCTGGCCGGCGAGATCCAGCAGCCGACGGAACCCGAGGAGGGCATCGTCGACCCGGCCGAGCTCGCGGTGGGACGAGGCGAGGCCGAAGAGCGACGGCTTGTGGCGGTCGTCGAGGGCGAGAGCCCGGGTGAAGTGCCCAGCGGCTTCGGC
>CAZMEL010000264.1:0-11224 GCA_964565225.1 uncultured Thermoanaerobaculia bacterium
GTTCCCTACGGTGCCGATCCGGCCACGGTCGAGGCCGCCTGGAAACGGCTACAGCGCAGATATCATCCGGACCTGCACGGCAAGGATCCGGAACGACAGAAGACGGCCACCGAGATCGTCAAGGGTTTGAACCGGGCCTACGAGGCCATCAAGAAGCACCACGGCCGCTGAAGGGGCCGGGTGAGAACGTAAACCCGGGGCCGTGGAGATCACGGCCCCTGAGGAGACACCGACATGTCTGAGAATTCCTCGGAGAAATTCGAGCTGGTCAAGAGCTATCTCGCCGACCTCGAGCTCACGATCGTCGCCGAAGACGCGGCGGAAGAGCTGGTGGTGGTCGAGGACGAAGAGGCCGGGATCAAGAACCTGGTGATCGACTGCGAAGCACCCATCGTGGTGATCGAGCAGCTGATCTTGAAGCTCGAGAGAGAGCCGGAAGGGTTCTACCGTCGCCTGCTGCAGATCAACCGCACCCTGGTGCACGGCGCCTTCGTGCTCGACGAAGACGGCAAGAGTGTCTTCTTCCGCGACACCCTGCAGCTCGAGAACCTCGATCTGAACGAGCTCGAGGGCTCGATCAGCGCCCTTTCCCTGGCCATGGCCGAGAACAGCACCGAGCTCCTGCGCTTCGCCCAGAGCTCCTGAGACCCGAATTCGAAATTCACGAGGAGTTGATCGATGAGCTTTTTCAGCCGACTGTTCAAGGTGGCGCAGTCCGAGGCCCATTCGGTGGTCGACGGCATCGAGGATCCCATCAAGATGACCGAGCAGGGAATCCGTGACCTGAAAGGGAATCTCTCGGAGGCGATGCAGGGCCTCGCCCAGGTGAAATCCCTGGCCATCCGCCTGCGCAAGGACGCCGACGACCAGAAGAGCCGCGCCCAATCGTACGAACGCAAGGCCATGCTCCTGTTGCAGAAAATGCAGTCGGGAGACCTGGAGGCCGGCCAGGCGGAGCAGCTGGCGACCCAGGCGCTCGCCGAGAAAGAAGCGGCCGAGAAGCGGGCCGTGAGCATCACCAACGATCAGCAGGCCCAGCAGCAGGCCGCGGACCAGCTGCAGGTGAAGGTCGACAAGCTGCGCCGGGAGATCACCCGCTACGAGAACGAGCTGGTGACCCTGCGCGCCCGCGCCCGCACCGCGCAGAGCATGAAGAAGGTGAACAAGCAGCTCTCCGGCGTCGATTCCTCGAGCACCATCTCGATGCTCGAGAAGATGAAGACCAAGGTGATGGAAGAGGAATCTCTCGCCACCGCCTACGGCGAGCTCGCCGATGCCTCGGCCTCGATCGATTCCCAGATCGACAAGGTGCTCGAGGCGCCTTCGGCGTCCGCCGGCTCCGACTCTCTCGCGGCTCTCAAGGCCAAGATGGGGATCGAGGGATAGCGCTCACCGGCGCGGAGCCTTCGGCTCCGACCCCGGTGGTGGCGGTGGTATCCTGGGCATCTCATGCCGGTACCGCCGCCACCTCCTCAGCAAGAGTCCCTCGAGAGGGCTCTCTCGGCCTTTCCGGAGGTCCGAATGGCGGTGATCTTCGGCTCGGTAGCCAGGGGAGAAGACACTCCCCGCAGCGACGTCGATCTCGGCGTTCTCCTGGCCCCCGAAGCTCCGGTCGACCGACTCTGGGATCTCGATCTGGCGGCTGGCTCCGCCCTGCAGCGAACGATCGACCTGGTGGACCTGCGAACCGCTCCTCCTCTCTTGCGTTTCCAGATCACCCGAGACGGGCGCCTCGTGTTCGAGCGGGAGCCCGGAGAGTGGGTCCGATTCAAGACCCGAGCCATGCTCGATTGGTGGGACTGGGCTCCCACCGCCAGGGAAATGAACCGAATCGCGATCCGGCGGCTGCGGGAGGAGCGCTCCGATGGTCGATCATGACCTCCTGCTGCAGAAGCTCGCCACGGCTCGGAAACGGCTGCGTTCTGCCGACGAGATCTTCGCCAAGCCCTCCGATGAGTTTCTCGAGGAAGAGAAGGAACGTGATCTTGCGACCTTCTACCTTTTTCTGGCGGTGCAATCTTGTATCGACATCGCTGCCCATTGGGTAGCTTCGTCCGATTGGGGGCCTGCGGAAGAGGCGAGCTCGACCTTCGAGATCTTGCGTGAGAAGGGGAGAATCTCCGAGCCGCTGGCAGAAGGAATGCGAAGTGCCGTGGGACTCAGGAATCGCATTGCTCACGGGTACACGAAAATCGACCCCCGGCGTTTTCATTCCGAGTACCGAAGAGGCACCCGAGCCCTGCGAGATTTCTTGGCTGCGGCGACGGACCTGGCCGAACCCTGACTCGATCCCTGGTGAGCTCGTGTCGGTGGTAGCAAGAGCCGCGGCTCAGAGCTCCCGGACCATGAACTGGCGGGCGCGGGAGAGGATCTCGCGAAACGCCTCGCGGTCGTCGCTCTGTACGGCCCGGACCAGCTCGTCGAGGGCATTCTGGGCCGCCTGGTAGACCTCGCCGCGGTTGGGGTTGAGACGCTGGATCTCGTAGTAGAGATCGGGATCTTCTCCCAGCACATGGCGTGCCGCGGAAGCCTGCCGATTGTAGCTGGTGGAGGCGCAGGCCCACAGCTCCTCGGCGCCCAGGCCCGACTGGGTGAGGGCGCTACCGAAGAGCATGCCCAGCAGGTGGGCGAAGCCGAGCAGCCAGCCCATCAGGCGGTCGTGGTGCTCGAAGGGAACCGGCACCAGGTGGATGTAGGGATGCCGGAGCCACTGCTCGAGCAGCTTCTGCTCTTCCCGGGGGTCGTCGCGATAGGCGAGGCAGAAGGTGAGGGACTCGTAGGGAGACTTGCGGGGGCCGAACATCGGGTGTAGGGAGAGCACCCGTACTCCGGCCTCGGTAGCGGCCTCCAGGCTCGAGGAGAGGGCGTTCTTGATCGAGGCGATCTCGATGACCTGGCAGGCGGGTCTGCGGGCCACGATCTGGTCGAGAACCTCGGCGGTGCGGCTCAGCGGCACCGAGAGGATGATCGCGTCGTAGCGGTCGAGGTCGGCGATGTCGTCGAGGGTGCCGAAGCGGCCTTCGACCCGCGGCAGGGGAGTCATGGCCGGGTCGACGATGTCGACCTGCTGGCCGAGCAGGTGGCCGAAGTTGTGGAACCACCCGCCCATGTCGCCGGCACCGCCGAGGATCAGGATCCGCCGCCCTCCCTTGGCCCGCATCGCCACTCCGACCCGGTGCTGACGCTCGACGGAGCCCCGCATCACGGCACCGAAGATCGCCTCCATCACCTCCTCGGAGACACCGCAGGCGTCGGCATGTTGACGGGCCCGCACCAGGACGCGATTGTGGACCTCGGGAACCATGATCGGCTGCCCGGTGCCCGCCTTCTCCCGTCCGACCTCCGCGGCGAGCTCCATGCGGCGGTGGAGGAGCTCGAGCAGAGAGCGGTCGACCTCGGCGATCGAGTCCCGGAGCTCGGCCAGCTTTTCGGCAGGGGCGCTCAAGAGGGCCTCAGCTCAGCTTGTCCCATTCGGCATCGAGGGCATCCATGGCGATGGCCAGGCCACCGTCGGAGCCGTCGAAGACCGGGTTCTTCACCGAGCGGATGGTGCCGCCTCCGAGTGGGCTCAGGGCTGCCTGCAGGCCCGCACGCAGGCCGGCGATCTGCGAGCTGCCGCCGGAGAGGATGATGCTGTTGCGCACCTTCTCCTGGAACTCGGGCTCGATCTTCGGCAGCAGGTCGAGCATGGTCTCGGCGATCGGCTCCATGAGGCTCTCGCAGGCGATCCGCATGGGCTCGGTGATGTCGAGGGGAGTGGGGCGGCCTGCGATCGGAGCGCTGACCATGATCTTCTTCTGGGGTTTGCCCACGAAGCCGTGCTCTTCCTTCCACTCCCGCACCATGTAGACGGTCAGCTGGGCGTCGGGGTATCGATCTTTGATCAGCTTCATCAGTAGCTCGTCCACAGAGTCGCCGGCGGTGGTGAGGGTCCGCTGGTCTTCTTCCGTGGGCAGGCGGCCACGCATGACGCAGAAGTCGGTGGTGCCGGCACCGATGTCGACGACCATGCTGTGCAGCAACGCGTCGAGCCCGTAGGCCACGGCGAAGGGCTCGGAGACGATCATCAGGGAGTCCACGGTTCCCTTGAGGGCGTTGCGCAGGTGCTGTTTGTTGACCCGCATCGCCTCGGCCGGAACTCCGACCACCGCACGCACGAAGGGGCGATCCTCGGACCCCTCGTCGACTTCCACCAACCGCAGGAGGTGCTGGAGGAGCTCACGGACGGCGATCAGATCCTTCTCGGATCCCTCCTTGATCAGGCCCCGCTCGAGGGGGCGGTGGAGGTCGACCATCGATCGGCTCTCCAGCGCCTCGGTGCCGATCAGGACGTCTTTCTTGAGAACCTTGCGCGCCACCATGTCGAGAGGCCAGCCGACGTAACTCTCGATCACGTGTTGTCTGCCGTTGGACGCGGAGATCGCGCTACGGGACGTTCCCAGGTCGATACCCACATTGAGCACTTCTTTCTCTTCGCTCATGCCTCAGGTTCCTTTCTCCTCCGTTTGATTCACATCCTCGGCGTACCTGCGGATACCGCGAGCCAGTGCATCGGCAATATGCTCACGGTACAGGGGGCGAGAGAGCAGCTCCGCTTCTTCCTGGTTCGAAAGGCAGGAGACCTCCGCGAGGATGGCCGGCATCTCGGTGGATACTAATACCACGAATGGGGCGGTTTTGACGCCGCGGTCTTTGAGCTCGGGATTGACCCGGAGCAGCGACGTGAAGAGAGACCTCTGGACCCGGGCCGCCAGGTTGCGGCTCTGCTCGTTGAGGAAGTCGGTGTAGAGCCTCTCGAGCAGAGGTTTCATCTCCCCCAGGGTGTACCCCGACTCGAAGTTTTCCTTGCGCGCCAGGGCGATGAGGTCTGGATCTTCGGTGGGGCCGAGGAAATAGGTCTCGACGCCGCGGACCTGGCGGGTGCTCAGCCAGTTGATGTGGATCGAGACGAAGAGGTCCGCCTGGCCCTGATTGGCGATCTCCGCTCGATCCTTGAGGGAGATGAAGCGGTCCTCCTGGCGGGTCATCACGATGGAGAAACCGTCGGCTTCGAGCTTCCGGCGCAGGGTCTGGGCGATCTCGAGAGTGAGGTACTTCTCGGTCAGCTCTCCGGAGACCGTTCCATGGTCGTCGCCGCCATGGCCGGGATCGAGGACGATGCGGCGGACATCGACGGGAAAGGCCGAGGGATCGATGGCTCGGGGCGCGGGGAAGGTCAGCTGGCTGGTGAGGTCGAGGTTTCCGGCTCGGGCCTCGGTGACCGTCGTCGGGGTCGTTTCGGCGGGTGGCGGTGTTTCGCTCTGCCGGGTCGCCGAGAAGAGATAGCCGGCCAGGGCGGCGGCGACGGACAACACGACGAGTGGAAGGCGACGTCGGGAAGGAGAAGACTCGCTGCGCCGGGGATGGTCCGGACGCGATGCCGGGCGTCCTTCGATCGTCGAGAGGTTTTCGTCGACGGCCTGGCTGAGAATCTGGCGCTTGAGGCGGGGAGGCTGGGCCATGGTGAGCTTCTTCGTGGCCCGCCGAAGCCGATTTCGAAGGTGGCGAGGGCCGGGGCCAGCTTACCAGAAGTCGCGGCGGCGGGGGCCGGGACCCCGGAGTCCCGGCCCCCGCGCTGGGGAGTCGGTCGAGGAGGGTCAGGCCGCCTCGCCGAGAGCTTCGGTGTCGCCGCCTCGCACGAGGATCTTGCGGATGCCGAAGAAGGCGAGGAAGAGCAGGCTGAAAACGGCGGCGATCGGAACGAAGATCGCGAGCAGGGTCATGCCGAGCGACGCTCCCGCTTCGAACGTGGAGAAGATCGGGTTGCCGAGGCCGGCGGTCGCCAGGGTGGAGAACTGGCGGGTGATGGTGGTCAGCCCTTGGACCATGCCCGCGGTTCCGCCTCCGGCGACGATCGCCACGCTCCAGGCCAGCCACGGGTGCATGTCGGCGACCTGGGTTCCGGTGACCAGGGCCCCTGCCACCACCGCGCTGGGCATGGCGGCGGTGTCGAGGAAGTTGTCGACCACCGGAATGTAGTAGGCGCAGACCTCCAGCAGGGTCGCCGCACCGAAGGCGATCAGCGCCGGGGTCGAGGCCACCCACTCGAAGCTGTCGGCGAGGGTCAGGTAGCCGGCACGGGATGCCAGGCTCATGGCCAGGAGCGGCACGAAGATGCGAAAGCCGCAGGCGGCGCTGAGGCCGAGGCCGACGAAGATGCTGAGGAGAGAGGTTTCCAAGATCGGGGTTTCCATGGCGCAAGCTCCCAAGACGTTGGCTCGTGTATCTATTCTACGCTGGAGTGGGTCCATCTATTCGTACGTTTCTCCAGGAGGTTGCCGGGCAGGGTTTGGACGAGCCGCCGGAGGCCGTGCTACTGTCGTCGCCATCCAATCCCGGACGGAGGTGGGACGAGACGATGAACGCCTGGATGAAGCTTGCCCGGAGCATCGACCGGCTGAGCGTCGGCGTCGGCCAGTTGGCCGGCTGGCTGCTGCTGGCCATGATCGGCATCGGCGCCTACAACGCCCTGGTCCGTTACCTCGGGCGCTGGTTGGGAGACAGCCTGAGCTCGAATGCCTACATCGAGCTGCAGTGGTATCTGTTCAGCCTGGTGTTCCTGCTCGGCGCCTCCTACGCCCTCGAACGGGGCGCCCACGTTCGGGTGGATCTGCTCTACGGCCGGTTGAGCCGGCGGGGGAAGGCCTGGATCGACCTGATCGGAACCCTGTTGCTGCTGCTGCCGTTCTCAGTGTTCGGTCTCCTGGTGTCCTGGCCTTCGGTCCGCAACTCCTGGGCCGTTCGCGAGGTGTCGCCCGACCCGGGAGGCCTGGCCCGATACCCGATCAAGACGGCGATCCTGGTGACGTTCTCATTGCTGATCCTGCAGGGGATCGCGGTGGCGATCCGTCAGGTGGCGATTCTGCGTGGCGAAGAAGAGGCCGGGGAGCCAGCTGGCGAGCCGAAGGGAGAGAGCCATGGGTGGTGATTGGCTGGGTCCGCTGATGTTCGTCAGCGCCTTCGTGTTGATCTTCTCCGGCTATCCGGTGGCCTTCTCCCTCGGCGGCACCGCCCTGGCCTTCGCCGCTCTCGGCGTGCAGATGGGATACTTCGACTGGGCGCTGCTCTACGCGTTTCCCGAGCGAATCTTCGGGGTGATGTCGAATTACGTCCTGCTGGCCGTGCCCTTTTTCATCTTCATGGGCACGATGCTCGAGAAGGCCCGCCTGGCCGAGGATCTACTCACCACGATCGGCAAGCTCTTCGGATCCCTGCGGGGCGGACTGGCCCTGGCGGTGGTCTTCGTCGGCGCGCTCCTGGCCGCGGCCACCGGGGTGGTCGGCGCCTCGGTGGTGGCCATGGGCATGATCTCCCTGCCGGTGATGTTGCGCTACGGCTACTCGGTGCCGCTGGCCACCGGCGTGATCACCGCATCGGGCACCCTGGGGCAGATCATTCCTCCGAGCGTGGTCCTGGTGGTCCTGGCCGATCAGCTCGGCATTTCGGTGGGCGACCTCTTCGTCGGCTCCTTGCTTCCGGGGCTCCTCCTGGCCGGGCTCTACGCGCTATGGGTGGTGTTCGTCGCCTTCACCTCGCCGGAGTCGGCTCCCGCTCTGCCGGCGGAGGAGCGGTTGGAAAGAGGTGGCCAGTTGTTGCGCCAGGTGGTGCTGGTGATGATCCCGCCGCTGGCTCTGATTCTCCTCGTGCTCGGCAGTATCTTCGCCGGAGTCGCCACACCCACGGAAGCCGGGGCCCTGGGAGCCGTGGGGGCCCTGGCCCTGGCCGCCGCTCACCGCCGGCTCACCCTCTCGGCCCTCCGCTCGACCGTGGACGAAACCGCCAAGCTGACCTCGATGGTGGTGTTCCTGCTGATCGGATCCACCGCTTTCGCCCTGGTCTTTCGCGGCCTCAACGGCGACATCTGGATCGAAGATCTGCTCACCAACCTGCCGGGAGGGAAGATCGGGCTGCTGGTGGTGGCGAACCTGGCGATCTTCCTGCTCGGCTTTTTCATCGACTTCTTCGAGATCGCCTTCATCATCGTTCCGCTGCTCGCACCCGCGGCCCGGTTGCTGGGAATCGACATGACCTGGTTCGGGGTGATGGTGGCAATGAACCTGCAGACGTCGTTTCTCACTCCACCCTTCGGCTTCGCCCTTTTCTACCTCCGGGGAGTGGCACCTCCCGAGGTCGAGACGTCGCAGATCTACCGCGGGGTGTTGCCGTTCATCGGAATCCAGCTCTTCGGCCTGCTGCTCATCATTCTCTTTCCGGAGCTGGTCACCGGCTTGCTCGACTGACTGGCTCGACTGACTCCGCCGCCGTTTTCCGACCAGAAACGCAAGACGCCCCGAGGCTCCGAGAGAGCCGTCGGGGCGCAGCGCTGGGGCCGAGGGCCGATCAGCCGCGGCTGACGAGGTCGATATTGGTCGCTTGCAGACCTTCGGCTCGCTCCGAAGGCTCGAGATCGAACTCGAAGACCGTCTGGCGGTTGGGTAGGCTGCTGGCGCGAAATCCAGGTGGCAGGTGGGCGTCGCGAAAGAAGGCCGTCTCGTACGGCGAGTCCGGGTGGCGCGCGTCCGTGTACCAGAGCCCGGAGCTGATCTCCTGCAAGAAGCGCATATAACCGAAGCCGCGGTCGGCCTCGTGCCAGTAGCACCAGCCGCGGACTCGAGAGCCCACCTCGCCCCATTCCGGACGATCGTTGCCTCCGGTGATCGGAGCGCCATCGGGGCCGCGGAGCGGAATCATGTTGGGGATCAGGAAGCCGGAGATGGCGAGATCCGCCTCTTCTCGCAGCTCGGGTGAGCAGCTGTCGAGAAAGACCACTTCCACCCGACAGCCACGATTCTGGAGCGCACGAACGACGCCGACCAGGTCGCCATCGCCGGACGCGACCAGCACCCGGTCGAGCTTCTCGGACTGCAGAACGGCATCGACGGCGAGGTTGATGTCGGCGCCGGTCTTGCCGAGCTTGTTTCCCGATTCGTCACGAAACCAGCGGATGTCCTTGACGATGACTTTGTAGCCGTAGTCTCGGAGCTTCGAATGAAAGCTCGAGGCTCCATCGCGGTAGATCTGGTCTCTCTTGGCCCGCTCGGTGTCGAAGGTGACATAGGAATTCAGTCGGACGGGCTCCGCGTCGTCTCTGCAGGCGAAGGCCCGCAGAACGTCGTACTGCATCCGTTGCCCGCCGCTGCGATACATGTTGGCGACATCGGCGTAGATGCCTACGCGAGCGGTCGATCGTGTGGTTGTCATGCTCTGGTTCTCCTTCAATCGGGAGAAGGTTTCCTGAAGTGTAGGTCGAAAGAAACCCCTGGATTCTCTTGGCGAGAACCCGTGGAAAGCCGCCGCGAAAAGAGGAGTTGCGCGAGGAGCGAGAGTAGGTGCCGGTCAGCCGGCAGGAAAAGCGAAATTCGCGTATGCGAGCTCGGCCGTGCCGAACCACCGAAAGGCTTCTTCTCTGGCTTTCTTCCAAGCCTCGTACACGCGGCGATAGGTTGTGTCCGCCGCCGCCTGTTCTTCCAACATTTCCCGAGAAGCCTCTGCGGCCGCCTGCATCAAATCGTCGGAGAAGGGCCGGATCTCGACCCCTTCCCGCAGGATTCGGGTCAGAGCCGCAGGATTCAGGTGATCATATCGAGCCTGCATGATGGCTGCCGACTGACTGGCCGCGGTGGCAAACATTTCCTGGTACGCCTTGGGCAGCTTGTCCCAGGCGGCCTGGTTCACTTGATAGGAAAGGGAAGGGCCAGGCTCCCACCAGCCAGGGTAGTAATAATACTTGGCTATTTTGTGAAAGCCCAGCTTTTCGTCGTCGTAGGGCCCGACCCAATCGGCGGCGTCGATGGCCCCGCGTTCGAGGGCCGGGTAGATGTCGCCTCCGGCGAGCACCTGCACGGTAGACCCGAGGCGACTCATGACCTCGCCACCGAGGCCCGGAATCCGCATCTTGAGCCCCCGCAAGTCTTGTGCGGAGCCGATCTCGCGCTTGAACCAGCCGCCCATCTGAGCACCGGTGTTGCCGGCCGGAAAGCTGGTGAGGCCGAAGTCGGCGAAGAGGGAACGGACCAGCTCGAGGCCTCCTCCTTCGGTCAGCCAGGCCGCCTGCTGGCGAGAGGTCATGCCGAAGGGGACACAGGCGTCGAAGGCGAGAGCGGGATTCTTGCCGATGAAGTAGTAGCTCGCCGTGTGCCCGATCTGTGCCGTGCCCTGCTGCACGGCGTCCATCACCTGGAGCCCGGGAACCAGCTCGCCGGCCGGATAGACACGGATGCGGAACCGACCCTCGGACATCGCTTCGACCTGTTGGGCCATCACCTCCGCGGCGCCGAAGATGGTATCAAGGCCTCGCGGAAAGCTCGAGGCGAGGCGCCAGGTCACCGACGAGCTGGTGTGCACGGCGGGGCCCGCGTTGCCGGACTCGCCGCTGCAAGCGGAGAGAAGGCCGGCTCCGGTCACGGCTCCGGTCACTCCGGCAATGGATTTCTCGAGAAATCTTCGGCGATTCATGGGAGCTCCATCAACGAGGGAAGGCGTGGCAGAAGGTCGGCGCGATGGGGGAGGGGCATCGAGTGCAGAAGGAGTCTACCATCGGTCGGCTCAAACCGGATTGGGAACATCGACGAAGACCGACTCGATCCCGAATTCTTCCTCGGCCAGCTCACCGAGGCGGCGTACGCCCAGGTGCTCCGTGGCGTAGTGGCCGGCGGCGAAGTAGTGAATCCCCGATTCTCGAGCGACGTTCATCACCCACTCGCTGACCTCACCGGTGAGAAAGGCGTCGAGGCCTTCGTCGATGGCGGTGTAGAGCTCCCGCTGCGCGCCACCGCTGACCATTCCCAGGGTTCGGATCTCGTCGGGGCCTCCGGCGAAGACCCGGGGCTCCTGGCCGAAGACCCGGTGGCAGCGCTGGCCGAGCTCTGTCGAAGAGACCGGCGCGGCGAATCGGCCGGCAATACCGACCGGCAGGCCCTTCGCCCGGGCGAAGGGACGGAGATCGGTGAGGCCGAGCTGGCGAGCCCCGAGGGCGTTGTTCCCCACCTCGGGATGGCGATCGAGGGGGAGATGGTAGGCGAGCAGGCTCATCCGCCCGTCGACCAGGGCCCGGACTCTCTGGAACTGGATCCCGGTGAGAGGCAGAGGAGCGCCATACCAGAACAGCCCGTGGTGGACCAGAATGGCGTCGGCCTGGAGAGAACGGGCTCGCGCGAAGAGCTCCTGGCAGGCCGAGACTCCGGTC
>CAZMEL010000265.1:0-11176 GCA_964565225.1 uncultured Thermoanaerobaculia bacterium
GGCTCCAGGAACGCCGACTCTTACGAAACCGAATCTCCAATCTGACAAAGTAGAGATAAGAGCTGTGTCAATAAGAGTCGTGTCCGTGCAAATGGACGAAGATTGGTGGGGAAACGATGGCCTAAAACGAAACGAGCCGAGAGGTGTACCTCTCGGCTCGTTCTGGCTTCGCTCGGGGTCGAGCGAAGGCGCGGGATGGCGGAAGCTCAGTTCTCGTCGATGCTGAAGCTCATCAGCTCCACGGGGACGTTGTTGCCGGACACCCGGAAAATAGCGTTGGCGTTGGTGATCGGGGTGAAGTTGCCACCGTTGAGATCCTCGATCGCCATACCGTTGAAACCGTTGCCACCCACGGTGCCCGAGCTGTCGAAGCCCACGCAGTCGGTGCCGCAGGGAGTGGGGCCGGCGGTGCTGCCAGCACCCGGGTTCCAGACGCCGGCGAGAAAGGAGCTGGAGCCGGTGCCGGTGAAGGGCACGTTGACCGCCACATTGTTGAACATGTTGGCCATCAGCGGAACCGAGGGCGAAGTGATCGGTGCGGCATTGGTGCCCGCGGTATTGAGCGGACCGAAGACGGTCACGAACGCGTTGCCGGTGCCGGAGGTGCCACCGTCGATCGCGGCGATGAAGACGCTGAGATCGGTGACGGTGAAGGGCAGCGGGCAGGGGCCGAAGACATTGCCGAACGCGAAGTTGTCGGAAATCGTGGGGATATCGCCGACGCCGGTGAAGTTTCCGGTGTCGTAGACGATGGTGCCAGGGCCTTCCGGCACGGTGCCCACCTGGCGGAAGTCGAAGTCACCCTGGAAAGGGTTGCCGATGTTTTCGTCGGCTTCCTTGAGTGGGTTCGCCACGAGGGACGAAGCCGCGAACAGGGCCACACCGCAGAGAGAAAAGATCAGGAGCTTTTTCATCTAGGTCTCCTCAGGAGTACTTGGATGCTCTGGCCACAGCTCAGCCAAGCCAGCGAGCCAGATCGGTCGTGGGGTCTCGAAAATGATACGTAAGATTAGCACCCGGCTTTTTCAGTTGCAAACTCTTTCTTCACGGAGATTTGTACCTTTTGCGAGGAGAATTTGCGGAAGATCGGCCCGGGGCGTCAGGGCTCCGTCGGATGCAGACCCGATTGCAGCAGGGCTTCGAATCGATCTTCGAGGAAACGGAACTTTGCCTCCTCGAGCGTCTGGCTGCGTAGATCCTGGTAGAGGTGCTGGAGGTTGCGCTCGAGATAGGCGGCTCGCACCGCACCTCGCACCTGCTCGTACTCCAGGGGAATCGGTGCCTGGCGTTCCCGCAGCCGCAGCATTTCGATCTGGCTCGAGGTGGTGTAGGGCGCCGAGTGCTCCCCCGTGGCGAGGCCTCCGGCGAATAGCATGCGTTTGGGCTCCTCCCTACCGAGTTGCTCCAGGTTCATCCAGTCGAGGGTCTCGAGCTCGGCGGAGAGCTCGGTTGCAATCTCTTCGAGGGTGCGAGACCCGGCGTCGAGCTCGGGGCGAAGCCGCTCGAGCTTCGCCATGTGTGTCGCGGCACGGTCGTCCAGAGGCAGCGACAGACGGTCGAGGCGGAGGCGGAGCGGAGAGGTGAACCTACGGCGGTTGTCGCGATAGAACGCCCGGAGGCTCTCGGGGTCCGAGTCGACGGCGAGGGCGAGCTGCTGTTGCCGATGTTGCAGGGCCATCAGGCGGTCTGCCTGGGCACGTAGATGCTCTTCGGTCTCGGCATCGAGAGTCTGCCCGAGGGCGAGCAGGTGTTGGAAGATCCGCTCGGCCTGGTAGACGGTCTCCAGCAGCCGCAGCGGACGATTCTCGACCGCCTGGGGGTTCTGGTTGCGGTCGTTCTCGATCATGGCCTCGAAGAGCCCCTGGCGTAGCTCGAAATCGCCCACCCGCAGGATCACGGCCGCCGGGTCGCCCCGCTCCTCGAAGGTCTTCAGCTCGTCGGGAGTCGGCACGAAGAGATTCGCGGGAGGCTCCAGGCTCTCGACGATCTCTGCCAGCGCTTCCCTTCGCTGCGCTGCGAGATGCTGGTTGATCAGGTTCTTGCGCATGTCCTCGAAGGAGAAGCTCTTGGCCTCGATCACCACGTCGACGTAGAAGAGGTGGACACCGTCGCGGGTGGCGATCGGCTGACTGGGAACTCCCTCTTCGAGCCCGAACACCACTTCCTCGAGCTGGGGGGCGAGCTGCCCGCGCTCGAACCAGCCGAGAATGCCCTGGTTGTGGCGGGACTCGGAGTCGGAGTGGAGCTCGGCGAGACGGGTGAAGCTCTGGCCCGCGAGCACCTGCTCGCGGAGGTCTCGCAATTCGGCGCGGAGGTCGTCCTTGGTGACACCCGGGCCCAGGCTGCGGAAGAGGTTGTAGACGAGGCGCCGCTCGGCCCGCTGGTATTCGTCGGGCCGGTGAGCGTACGCCTGGCGAAGCTCCGCCTCGGTGGGCTCTTCGAGAGGGGGTAGATGGTCGCGCAGGAAGCGCTCGACCATGGCGTTGCGTCGCAGGGAGCGGATCTGCGCCTCGAACTCGGGGGTCTGGTCGGCGCCGACGAGCTGGGCCTCCCGCAGGAAGATCTTGTCGACCGCCAGCTCCCGCACCAGATCCCGGTAGATCTCGCCCGTCTCTCCGGTCAAGCTCTGTCGCTGTGCGGGCGAGAGGGCGAGAATCGCCTGGTCGAGCTCGCGGGCCGTGATCTGACCGCCGTCGAAAACGGCGATGGCATCGGGGGCGAGAGGCTGCTCGGGGGCCGGCTCGGCCAGGTCCGGGGGATCGGCGGTAGGCTCGGAGCAGGCGAAGATCGAGCACGGGACGAGGGCGAGGAGCAGAGCGTTGCGAAGCGTCAAGATGTTTTCTCCACGAGGGCACGGGCCAGCTGTGTTTCCTGGCTGTCCGGAGCGAGGTCCAACAGCTCCGCGAAGAGTTGCTCTGCGTCTGCCCGGCGTTCGAGCTCGAGAGCGATGACGATCTGGGCGTAGCGGGCCTTGAGGTAGGTCGGCTGCAGCTCGACGGCGCGGGCGAAATGGCGTAGGGCTGCTTCGGGATCGCCGCTCTGGTGCAGCATCGCGGCGTAGTTGTAGTGCCCCTTCGGATAGTAGGGCAGGTCCCGCAGGGCCCGCTCGAATTCCTGGCGGGCGGTGGCCAGATCGCCCCCCATCGCGTGGTGGGCCGCGAGATCGACCCGCGCCGGAGCGAACTCCGGAGACAGCTCCAGCGCCCGTTGCAGGGTCGCCACCTGTGCTTCGGTGCGTCCGGCCGCGCCGTAGAGACTGGCGAGCACCCAGTGGCCCAGAGCCGAGGGTCTGGCCTTTTGCCCATCCTGCAAGATCTCGAGCGCCTCGGCGCCCCTTCCGCTGTAGTAGAGCTGGTTGACCAGCTGCAGCAGCAAGGGTTCGGCCGGCAGGCCCTGGGGATCGACCTGCCGGATCTTCTCGATGGTCGCGAGACCTTCTTCGAGCTGGTCGAGCTGGAGCTCGGCATTGGCCTTCAGCTGCAGGTAGTAGGGGTTGTCTGGGTCGCGCCGCAGGAGACGCAGGGCTACTTCCTTGGCCGGGTTGGGCTGCCCGCGGTGCAGGAAGTGTTTGGCCGTGCTGATGTCGTTGACATCCGCCACCCGGTCCTGGGGTGCGGTGCCGGAGCCGTCGAGCGTTTCGACGACGGTGGTCTCGCCCCCCGAGGTCTGGATGTAGCCGAGGGCCTCGAGCCGTGCCCGGACGTCGGCGTCGATCTCCAGCACCGCGTCCGGGTCCTGGGCCGCGTGCTCGGCGAGAAAGGTCTCGAGCCGCTGGTGCATGGCCTCGGCCACGTCGGGCTCGGACTCGAGCAGGTTGTAGAGCTCGCCGGGGTCGTTCTCGAGGTCGAAGAGCTCGGGGCGCGGCCCGAAGATGTACTTGAACTGGCGGTGGAACAACACCCGGAGCTCGCCCAGGCTGTGGGAGAAGCGGGGGGCCAGCGTCTCGGCGTACTGGGGCCTGGGAAAGCCCGGATCCTTCTCCTTCTCGATCAGCGGCAGCAGGCTCCGGCCCTGGACTTCCGCCGGTGGCTCGATACCGAGCCAGTCGAGCAGAGTGGGGACGATGTCGACGGTGCCGATGCGTTCCTCGACCACGGATCCCTCGGGTCCCCCGGGAAGACGCATGATCATGGGCACGTGCAGGGTGGCGTTGTAGGCCAGGGTGGAGTGGGTGGTCTCGTTGTGCTCGCCGAGGCCTTCTCCATGGTCGGAGGTGAAGACCAGCAGGGTGTCGTCCCAGACGCCGAGCTCGCGCAGCTTGTCGATCACCACCCCCAGGGATTCGTCGGAGTAGGCGATCTCCCCCTTGTAGGGATCGGTGGCGTAGAGCTGGTTGTAGGGGGCGGGAGGCTCGAAGGGTTGGTGGGGATCGAAATAGTGCAGCCAGAGGAAGAAGGGCTGCTGGTGGTTTTCCTCCAGCCACGGGAAGATCGCCTCGTTCACCAGGGCCGCCTTGCGTTCGTCGAAGAACAGACCCGACTTCGGGCGAATCCGCTGGCCGAGGAAGTCCTCGTAGGACGCGGTGAAGGAGTCGTCATAGACATCGAAACCCTGGTCGAGGCCGAACTGGGAGTCGAGGGGAAAGGAGCCGACCGCCGCGGCCGTGGCGTACCCTTCCTGCTTCAGGATCTCCGCCAGGGTGACCTGATTGTCGGTGAGCACGAAGAGGCCGTTGTCGCGCACCCCGTGGGCCGGCGGATATTTGCCGGTGAGAATCGTGGAGTGCGACGGAGCGGTCACCGGCACCGCGGAGATGGCCTGCCGGAAGAGCACTCCCTCGGCGGCCAGCTGGTCGACCACGGGAGTCTCGATCGAGTCGTTGCCGTAACAGCCGAAGTGGTCGGCTCGAGTGGTGTCGAAGGTCACCAGAACCACGTTGGGGCGGGGCGCCGGACCACAGGCGAGGTGCACGAGAGCCAGGGTGGAGAGCAGTCCGCCGAGCGCCGCACGCGGGCGGCGGTGGGGCCGCTTCGAGGAGTCTGCGATTTTCATGGCGCGAATGATACCCTGCCGGCGTGCCGGAGATACCGTCCGGTAGAAACCTCTAGTAAAAGACCAAGAAACGGTGCTCTCGCTCGCCAACCGTCGCATGACCCGGGATCGACTCTCCTCGACACCCCTTCGCTCGCTGGTCCTCCTCGGGGCTCTCTGGGTGGGCTGCTCCGGAACCGAGGCGGAAGATCCGGAGTACCTGCGAGGGCTCAACGCCCTGGCCGAAGGGCGCCATGTCTGGGCCCGTATCCACTTCGCGGCGGCGGCCGAGGCTACCGAGCCGGAGGATGCAGCACGGCTGGAAGGGGTCGCCTGGCTGAGCGGTCCGTCGCAGAGCCTGGCGTCGGCGGTCGAGAGCTTCGAGCGTTCTCTCGAGATCCGTCCCGAGCAGCCGGACGTGCAGCTGCGGTTGGCCCGCTGCCTGGTGCAGATGGGAGCCCCGGAACGGGCCCGCCGAGTCATCGCGGGCCTGCCTTCGACTCCGGAGCTGGAGCTGCTTCGTGCCGAGCTCTTGCTCGATACCGAGCCCGAGCGCGCGCTGCAGCTCGCAGCCGCCATCGCCGACGACCAGCCGGAGCGTCCCCGGGCCCTGGCCCTGGTCTCGGAAGCCTACGGACGCCAGGGCCGGGTCGACGAGGCGGTGGCGTCGGCGGTCGAGTCGTTGCGCCTGGATCCCCTGCAGGAGCAGGTCTGGTACCGACTGGGTCGGCTGCATGTGCGCCGGGGCGAGGTGGAGCCGGCGACCCGCGCGGTCGACATCTCCCAGCTCCTGGCCGAGCTCGACCGCTCCGAAGACAAACGCCCCGAAGCCGAGAGGCTACGCCTGTTGCGGCGGCTGGAAGAAGAGCTCGATTCCCGGAATCCCCTCTTCGCCGCCCGGCGCGCCGAGCTCCTGATCGCCGGGGGCACGCCGCAAGAGGCGCGTGCGGCGATGGACGATCTGGCGGCGGTGGCCGAGCCTTCGATCGACCTGCGTCTCGATTTCATCGCCATGCTGCTCCGCCGACGAGATCCCGAAGACGCCGAAGAGCGGTTGCGGGCGGTGCTCGAGGAGGCGCCGTCCCATCGCCGCGCGCGCGACCTGATGATCCGCCTGCTGCTCACCCGGGGTGATCTCGAGGCGGCCCGAGCGCTGGCGGAGGCAGGGCGGGAGGAAGAGCCCCACCTGGCCCGATTCGAGCTTCGTCTAGGGCAGGTCGAGCTGGCCAGCGGCAACCATGAGCTCGCTCGAGAACACTGGGACCGGGCCCTGCACCTCGCTCCGTGGCAGGCGGAGTGGCGTCTCGAGCTGGTGCGCCTGCTTCTCGACGAAGGGCGGCGGACGGAAGCGATTCGCCGGCTCGACGAGGCCCCCGAGAGCCATCCGGCGCTCGACGCCTTTCGCCGCCAGCGCGGCCTCGGAAACCCGACATGAAGACCCGAACACCACCGATCGAAGCGAGGTCCACGAGAGCCCTGCACACCACGGGATGGGGACTGCTGCTGCTCGGCGGGTTGCTCTGGACCGGCTTCGCCACCGCCGCCCGGGGCGATGGCTTCGTGGACGTGGCGGCGAGCCTGGGGATCGACTTTCGCCACGAGGACGGCCGCAACGGCAGGTACTACTTTCCCGAGACCATCGGCAGCGGCGGAGGCTGGATCGACCACGACGGCGACGGGGATCTCGATCTCTATCTCGTGAACGGCGCGGCCACGCCCGGCTCCGATCTGGCCGAAGCGCCGCGCAACGCCCTGTACGAAAACCGCGACGGGCGATTCGTCGACGTCACCGCGGTCGCAGGGGTCGGCGATCTCTCGTACGGAATGGGATTCTGTGCCGCCGACTACGACGCCGACGGTCGGGTCGATTTTCTGGTGACCAACCTGGGAAAGGATCGCCTCTATCGCAACCTGGGGCCCGGCGGCGACGGCGGAGTGCGCTTCGAAGAGCGGGCCGAGGCCGCGGGGGTGGCCGGTGCGGCCTCCGGAGCGGGTGCCTGGTCGGTGAGCTGTGCCTTCGGCGACCTCGACGGCGACGGCGATCTCGACCTCTACGTCACCCGCTATGTCGACTTCTCCTACGACAGCGGCCCCGACTGCAGCGACCAGGCACGGAAGATCCGCTCCTACTGCCATCCCGACCACTTCAGTGGTGTGCCCGACGCCCTGTACATCAACCAGGGCGACGGTACTTTTCGCTCGGAAGGATCGAAGCGAGGCCTGGCCCAGTCGACCTCCGAGCGGGGTCTGGGTGTCACCCTCAGCGACCTCGACAACGACGGCGACCTCGACATCTACGTCGCCAACGACAGCTCTGCGAACCGCTTCTACCAGAACCGCGGCGATGCCACCTTCACCGATCTCTCCCTGTTGAGCGGCACCGCCCTGAGCGAGTCCGGCGCCCGCCAGGCGGGCATGGGCATCGCCACCGGCGACGCCGATGGCGACGGGCGGATGGAGCTGGTGGTGACCAACTACTCCCTCGAGGCCAACAATTACTACGTCAACCTGGGAGACGGGCTCTTCGAGGATCGGGGCCGCGCCTCGGGCATCGCCGACCTGGGATTTCGCGACCTCGGGTGGGGGGTGGGATTCCTCGATTTCGATCTCGACGGCGACCTCGACCTCGCCGTGGCCAACGGCCACATCATGGACAACATCGAGCTCTTCGTGCCCGGCCTCACCTACGCCCAGAAGAACCGCCTGCTGGCGGGCGACGGGCGGGGTGGCTTTCGCGAGGTCGGCGCCGCATTCGGCTCGGTGTGGCAGGTGGAAAAGGTCAGCCGCGGCCTGGCGGTGGGGGATTTCGACAACGATGGCCGTCCCGATCTCCTGATCACTCACTCCAACGATGCCCCGACCCTGCTCGAGAACCGGGTCGCAACGAAGAACCGCTGGCTGGGCCTCGACCTGCGAGGCCCGGCCGCCAATCCCTTCGCCGTGGGCGCCCGGGTCGAGCTGCGCAGCGGGGAGCGGCGGCAGGTCCGGGAGGTGCGCAGCGGCGGTGGGGTGCTCACCCAGGGAGACCCTCGCCTGCTCTTCGGTCTCGGTGCCGGAGTGGAGTCCGTGGACGTCGAGATCCGCTGGCCCGATGGGCACGTCCAGCGCGAGAGCACGCGGGCGCTCGATCGCTACTGGCGCATCGAGCAGCGCCGGAAGTAGCCGGCGTAACCTCGGGCTTCGGCTCGGCATCGGAGTCGTGAGCCCGGAGGCGGCATTCTCCGCTCCGGGACCTTTTACACCAGGAGAGCCCATGGCCTACCAGCCCACGTCCCAGCCCCACACCGGAATCGCCACCTTCTGCAAGGCTCCCTTCGAGCCCGATCTCGACTCGCTCGACGCCGACGTCGCGGTGGTGGGCATTCCCTACGACGAGGCCACGGCCATGCGTCCGGGCTCGCGCCAGGCGCCGCGCGCCATTCGCGATGCTTCGACCCGATTCGGGTTTCTCGGCAAGGGACGCGAATCGAAAGGTTTTTTCGACATCAACCGCAACCGCCAGATCATGGCCGGGCGGCGGATCGTCGACACCGGCGACGTCGACACGGTGTATTTCAGCCGCGAGCGGAATCACGAGCTGATCGACCGGCACCTGCGGGCAATCCTCGCCAAGGATTGCCTGCCCGTGGTGCTCGGCGGCGACCATTCGATCAGCTATCCGGTGCTGCGCGCCTACGAAGACCTCGGGCCGTTGACGGTGGTGCTGGTCGATGCCCACCTCGACTACAAGCTCGACATCATGGGCCTGCGCTACACCAACAACAGCCCGTTTCGCCGCGCCCACGAGCTCCCCTTCGTCGAACGCATCCTGAGCTTCGGCATTCGCGGCATCAAGTCGACCGATGTCGACCTGCGCGAGAGCCGAGAAGCGGGGAACCTGGTGTTCTCCAACTACGATGTCTTCGAGCAGGGGATCGAGGCGTTGGTGGAGCAATGCCCCGAAGATCTCGGCAACTACTACCTCTCCATCGACATCGACGGCCTGGATCCGTCCATCGCCCCCGGCACCGAGAGCCCCGAGGCGGAAGGGCTGACCTTCACCCACGTCAAGCAGCTGGCCCGGCAGCTCGCCCGCCGCGGCCGCCTGGTGGGGGTCGATCTCGTGGAGGTCAATCCCTACCTCGACCCCGCCGAGCTGACCCAACACATGGCCGCCCAGCTCCTGATCGAGGTTTTGGCCACCCGCTTCGACGGCTGAGGTTTCCCTACGAGCCCTGACGGATCATGCTGTTCGGTGAGAGTGTGCCCCGAGGTCATTGCCCCTCGCTTCGACAGCCGAGTCGAGCTCAATCCTTACGTTCTTGCTATTATTGGCTTGGAGGTAAGGAATGAGCGCGGCTACGTTGACATCGAAGGGGCAAATCACGATTCCGAAGGAGATTCGGCACCAGCTGGGTCTCCAGGCAGGTGATCGTCTCCAGTTCAGAATTGGGGAGAACGGCCGAATCGAAGCCTGGCTTGCCCAAGAGCCAGGCTATCGACGCCTGTTCGGCTCTCTGGCTCATCGTGCACCGGACGAGCCGGTTGGCATCGAAGACATGCGCAGGGCCGTCCACGAGCGAGCTGCGAGCAAACATCTGGCCAAGAAATGATCGGGCTCGATACCCATCTTGTCGTCCGATTTCTGGTGAGGGACGACTAGAAACAGGCCCGGCTCGTCGACAAGCTCCTTCAGCAGAGTCTCGAGAAGGGAGAAGAGTGCCTGATCTCTTTGGTGGTCCTCTGCGAGCTGGAATGGGTCCTCACTTCCTGCTACAAAACACCCCGCTCAGAAGTCTTGTCGAGTGTGCACGGCCTTCTGGTGGAAACGCCGTTCGTCGTCGAAGAAGCTGCGGTCGTGCGTAGAGCCCTGGAGCAATACCAACGAGGCAAAGGCGATCTGTCCGACTATCTTCTCGGAGCGAGATGCCTGGACCTCGGTGCAAACACCACTTTTACTTTCGACCAGGCTCTCGGCACGGACTCTGATTTCACGCTGCTTTGAAACGCATGGCTCCCACCTCCGATCTCGACCGACTCGCAGAGTTCCTGGCTCCGTTCCGGCGGCTCTTCGTGCTCACCGGAGCCGGCTGCAGCACCGAGTCGGGGATTCCGGACTACCGCGATGTCGACGGTTCCTGGAAGCACAAACAGCCGATGCGCTACCAGGAGTTCGTCGGGAGCGCGGCGGCCCGGCGGCGGTACTGGTCGCGCAGTCTGGTGGGCTGGAAGCGGATCGCCGACGCGCGCCCGAACGGGGCCCACCAGGCCCTGGCGAGGCTGGAGTCGGCGGAGCGCATTCGGTGCCTGGTGACCCAGAACGTCGATCGGCTGCACAGCAAGGCCGGCAGCAATGGCGTGATCGACCTGCACGGGCGGCTCGACCGGGTCGAATGTCTCGACTGCCGGAGCGGCTATCGCCGGGAGGCGTTCCAGGGCGAGCTGGAGCGCCTGAATCCGGATTGGGGTGCGTCGGCGCCGGCCACCATTCGTCCCGATGGTGACGCCGATCTCGGCGATCGCAACGAAGAGGCATTTCGGGTGCCGGCCTGCCCGCGCTGTGCGGGCGTGCTCAAACCGGGGGTGGTCTTCTTCGGCGAGAGCGTGCCCCGCAGGCGGGTGGAGCGCGCCTACGAAGCCCTGGAATCGGCCGATGCCGTGCTGGTGGCGGGCTCCTCGCTCATGGTCTACTCCGGCTACCGTTTCGTGCGCCGGGCGGTCGAGCTCGGCCGGCCCGTGGTGGCCCTGAGCCTCGGCCGCACCCGCGCCGACGGCGAGGTGAGCCTCAAGATCTCCGCCCGCTGCGGTGAGATCCTCCCGCCTCTGGTCGATCGCCTCGCGGATAGAGCGTAGAGATGAGGCCTCGGAGAAGACGCCTCGGAGTGGGTGCTGCCTCGGAGTAGGTGCCACCCTTTTCGGGAATTCGGAGCCGGCACCGGTGCAATCGAATCGCGGCTGCGGACACTGAGTCTTCGGGTGCCTCGAAGGAGAGGCGCTCGACAGACCATCAGGCCTTCGATTCCGAAGCCGAGAGGAAGCGCCATGCACCGGACCGAGACTCCTGGAGATCCCTTGCCCTATCGGCCTTTCGTGCTCGCCGCGTTGCCGCGTTGCGGCTCCTACATGTTGGCCTCCGCTCTCGACGCCCACCCCCGAGTTCGCTGCGCGGGCGAGGCACTGAGCCCCTGGCGACAGGATCTCGGGCCGTTCGGGAGCGCGGCGGAGC
>CAZMEL010000266.1:0-11124 GCA_964565225.1 uncultured Thermoanaerobaculia bacterium
ACCCGGGTGACGTAGAGGGTGTCGGTCGTTGCGGAATCGCAGACCAGATTCTGCAACGCCGCGCCAGGGAACCCGCGGAAGGACCAGCTCTGCCCCGCATCGGTCGACACGTAGAGGCCTCCGGCGAAGTCGCGGTCGGCGAGGTAGAAGGTCTCCGGCGCTCCGGGGAAGGCACAGAGATCGGAGGGTTGCGCCGAGCCGCCGAGCCCGGTGCTCGAGCTCACCCAGCTCAGGCCTCCATCGATCGAGCGCAGCACGTCTCCCGCCGGGTTGCCGAAGAGCACCGAGGCCACCTGCACGAGATCACTGCCGTCCTGGACGATCTCGAGAGCGCTCACCTGGCCGGATTCGGGCGACGGAGACTCGAAGACCTTGCTCCAGCTGGCGCCGCCATTGGCCGAGCGCCACACCGTGGCCTCGGAGCCGGCGACTCCGAAGTCGGTGCCTCCGAGCAGGATCAACCCCGGGTCGTTGGCGCTGAAGCGCATCACATCGAGATCCGACTCGAAGAGTGTCCCCTGATCGGGGCCGAGAAAGGTCCAGCTGCCGCCGGACTCGCGGCGGTAGAGCGCTTCCGGCGCGACGCTCGAGGGGCCATCGGACAGGGCGTACAGGGTTCCGTCGGGCGCAAAGCCGATACCGTCCCAGCGGGTCGGGGGAACGTCTTCCAGAGCCCAGGTGGCGCCGCCGTCGGTGGAGCGATACACCCCGCCGTCGTTGTTGCCGGAGAAGGTCACCGCCAGCTCTTCGGGGTCCAGCGGATTGGCCGCCACCCCCTGGATATCGATCAGGCGCAGACCCGTGTTGGCGGCAGAAAAGGTGGTGCCCGAGTCGGTGGAGAGGAAGACCCCCAGCGACGCCGACGTGATCGCGACTCCCGTAGAGCTCCCGGGATCGAAGCGCACCGAACGCAGGGCGAAGCCATCGCTGTCGCCGATCGCGATGTCCCAGGAAGCTCCGCCGTCGGTCGACCGATGCAGACCTCCTCCATCGGTAGCCACCATCAAGGTCTGCGGATCGTTGGGGTCGACCGCAACCCCGGTCGTGACCAGCCGCGGCCAGGAACCGTCGTGCAGGGCCGTCCAGGTGAGCCCGTCGTTGATCGAGGAGTAGAGCCCCACAGCCTGTCCGCCGAAGAGCTGGCCGCCACCGACCAACACCCGGCTTCCGTCGGTCTGGACCACCCGCATGGGATTGGCGGGCAGGCCCGCCGTACGGTCGGTCCAGCTGGTTCCGCCATCGGTGCTGATCCAGACCGATCCACCGCCGAAGAAACCTTCGAAAACCGCGAAGACCTTGTTGGAATCTCCCGGGGTCACGGCAATTCCGTTGCAGCTCATCTCGGCCACCGGCGGCGCGGCGGGCGCCCAGGTTTCCCCACCATCGGTGGACTTGCGAACCGTGGGCGCGCCATTTCCGACATCCTGGAGGCCGACCCACAGGGTGTCCGCGTCGCCCGGATCGAGACCGATCGCCAGCACCCCGGTGAAGAGAGCGGCGCCGGTATCGAGCTGCTGAAAGCTCGACCCTTCGTCCTCGGTGGCCCACAGGCCCTCCAGGGTACCCACGAAGATGGTGCCGTCCGCCGCAACGGCGAGCTCGAAGGCCGAGAACAGTCCGAGGGGCTCCACCAGGCTCCAGCTCGCCCCCCCATCCTCGGAACGGTAGGTACCGGCCACGGTCGCAGCGAGGAGCACCGACGGATCGACCGGCGAACGGGCAATGTCGTTCACCTCTCCGCCGAAGGGTCCGAGGGATTCCCACCGGGGCGGGGCGCCGCCACCCAGACTCTTCTTCGCCTCGGAATCTGTACCGGCCCGTACCATGGCGCGGCGCCCATGCTCATCGGTGCGAGCGCTCGGGTGGGCCGCCGCCAAGACCGGACCGGCGCTCGCCAGCAGCAACGCCAGCAAACAGGTCAGCTTCTTGCCGAGGAATCTGTTCGGTCCTCGTCCGCTTCGATTTTTCATCTCGTGGTCCCCCTGTTGTTTTCGAGATTTCAGCCCTGCACACGGAAAGTGATGTCTTCGAAGGAATAAACGGGGCTCGACGCCACAATGTTTATGCCACCAGAGCATAAACATTGCGCAGAGCTGGGATTCCATCCCTCGTTCCTCTTACAATGCCGGAAGAATCCCGACCGACCCGAGCAACGGTTCGGTACCCCGAGCTCTGATCAGGAGACCCCTCCGGCATGTCCCGTAACCCGGCCCGAGCCCGCCTCGTCTACTCCACCGAGCAGGCACCTTCCTGCCCGACCTGCCGGAAACCCCTCCGATCCTGCAAATGCAAGACGCAGACCTCCAAGAGCCAGCCACCCCGCGATGGCGTGGTTCGCGTGGAGCGGCAGACCAAGGGCCGCAAGGGCAAGGGAGTGACCCTGATTCGCGGTGTCCCCTTGCCCGCAGCGGAGCTGAAAACTCTCGGGGCAGAGCTGAAGAAGAAATGTGGCTCGGGCGGAACGATCAAAGACGGCGTCATCGAGATCCAGGGCGACCATCGAGACCTCCTGGTTCCCGAGCTCGAGAGCCACGGCTGGACCGTGAAACGAGCCGGGGGCTGACGTCCCCGGCCCACTGACCCGGCCCTCAGGCTTTCCGAAACGCCCCTTGCAGCTGCGCGGAATCGAACATGGCGACGTCTCCCTGGGTGGCGAAGCGGTAGAGCGCCGCCGAGTAGATACCGCCGAGGCTCGCCTGGATCAACGCCGTGACGAGCGCCAGGGCAGCGAAGAGAACGAGCACGCCGACGATCACTGCTCCCTGGCCGGACATGGCGACGAGGATCATGGTGGGCACGAAGAGCACGCCGAGGCCGACCCACATCAACACGAAGAATCCACCGAGACCCATGTTGCCCACGACCTGCTCACCCCAGGTACGCTTGAGCACCCGAGCGCTCTCGCGGATCGCGTCGATCGGGCTCACGTCCTGGGTCACGAGCACCGGTACCACGAGGTAGGTGGCCAGGTTCCAGCCCAGACCCACCAGGCTGATCACCAGCTTGGCGAGGAAGCCTCCCCGATCTCGAGCCGTTCGCAGGATCATGCCGACCGTGGCGGCGATCACCGCGTAGCCCAGAATCGCGGGCAGCCTCTGCGTGGCGATCCGCAGGCCGTCTTTCACGGTGGGGTCTCCGCCGTCGAGCCGGATCATGGCGGCACCGACGAGGGCGGAGTTGAAGAAGAAGATCACGGAGTACTGCACCACGTAGAACAGGAAGAGCCCGATATAGGCCAGCACGCTCATGCCTTCTTCCGATACGGAGGTGCCTCCGATCAGGGTCAGCGGCAGAAAGAAAACCACCGAGACCAGGATCAGGGCCACCCCCGAGACCAGGGGAAAGACCATCAGCTCCTTGTCGGCCCGGAGGACCCGAGCGCTGGCCTTCACCAGCTGCCAGCTATTGGATAACTTCTCGAACATCAAGATTCTCCTCGAAGGTATACGAGCTCTACGGCCGAGCCCACCGGGTATTCGCACTTGGGTGCGGCTCGATCGAACCGTGGTTTCTGCCTACAATAATGCCATGTCGAGATCGATCGAACAGCTTCGACTCGACGCTTGCCTCCCCTGACGCGGAAGGCGGAGAAAAACTCGATCAAACCGGAGACCCTCGAAATCTCTGGACTGCCCAGGAGCCTTCGATGCCCTCGACACCCCGGATTCGCGAAACCCTTCGCGGCCTCGTTCTGGTCGCCGGTTCGACGATCCTCATCAGCGCCGGTCTGTGGGCCGAGGAGGGAGACCATCCCTACGGGCTCCAGGTCGGCGAGACCCTACCCGCCGAAGCTCTGGCCCACGAGCTCCTGGCTCTCGACGACCGCCGCACCCCTCTCGCCGACCTCTGGCAGCCCGAGGGAGCCCTGCTGATCTTCACCTCCAACACCTGCCCCTACTCCACCGACTGGCAAGACCGCTTCCCACTCCTGGCGCAGACAGCCGCCGAGGGCGGCGTGGGGTTCGTGCTGATCAACGCCAACGCTCGCAAGCGCAAGAACGACGACTCCCCCGAGGCCATGGCGAGCCTCGCCGAGGAGCAGGGCTGGAGCTTCCCCTACTGGATCGACGAAGCCTCGGGCCTCGCCGACCGGCTCGGGGCCCAGAGGACCCCGGAGGTCTTTCTCTTCGATGGAGCGAAGAAGCTCGTCTACCGTGGCGCCCCCGACGACCACTCCGGCCCTCTCGCCGAGGTCACCCGCCACTGGGCCGGTGACGCCCTCGGCCAGCTGCTCGCCGGCAGCGAGATCGCCGTTTCGTCGTCCCCCGCGGTCGGCTGCAAGATCTTGCGGCCGCGGAAGCCGCGGGGGTGAGGTGCAAGGGCTGGTCCGGACTCAGGGAGAGGTGATCGCGCTCCAGGCGGAGGCATCGCCGGACTCGAAACCGTCGGCGAAGAGCTGTCCTTCGCCGAAGCGCAGGCGCTGGTTGGCCGCGACGTCTTCGAGGGTATCGATCCGGCCGCTGGGCCAGAGGATCCGGACCTGGTCGACGGTGGTCGCCGGGCCGAGGCCGAAGTGCACGATCAGGCTGTCCTGGGAGTGGGCCGAGGAGCCGCCCTTGACCTGGCGGCGCAACACCAGGGGATCGTCGTCGGGTCGCTCGAGGGTGGCCTCGACCACGGTACCGATCGCGTCGCGGTTGCCCGGGGCGCCGTGCAGCCAGAGCTGGAGCCAGCCGCCGGAGCTCGCGGTGTCGTTGCGGAAGAGCTGCAGGGATCCCTGCTGGTTGACCACCGCGAGATCGAGATCGCCGTCGCCGTCGTAGTCGGCCACGGCGCTGCCCCGGGAGTTGCCGGTGCTCATGCCGATCGCCACTCCCAGGTTGGTGAAGGTGCCGTCGCCCTCGTTGCGGTAGAGCAGCTCCGCGTTCTCCCCGACGGCTCCGTTCATGGTGGAGACGAAGAGGTCTTCGTCGGTGTCGTGATCGAGGTCGAAGAAATTCACGCCCCAGCTGTTGTGCCCCTGGACCCCGGCCTCCGGCGCCGTGTTGTCGGCGAAACCACCGCTGCCGTCGCCGAGGTACAGGACATTGCCCTTGGGCCGGGCGTCGTTGGTGGTCGACCGCAGGTCGGAGATGTAGGCGTCCCAGTCGCCGTCGAGGTCGAGATCCGCCACGTCGATCCCCATGCCCGCCTGGGAGTCGTCGCAGATTCCCGGCAGGCTCTCACCGACCTCCGTGAACGTTCCGTCGCCGTTGTTGCGGTAGAAGAGATCGTCGATATACGGCCGGGCCTCGGTGCCGCCCCCCGCGTTGACCACGTAGAGATCGGGCCACAAGTCGCCGTCGAGATGAGCGCCGATCGAGGCCAGGGCGGCCCGGTCGAGCAGGGGATCGTCGTCGGCCCGGAGGCCGCTGGAGACGGTGACGTCCTCGAAGGTGCCGTCGCAGCGGTTGCGGAAGAGCCGATCGCGGTTGGCGGGGTCGCCTCCCGAGTTCATCACCCAGTGGCCGACGAAGAGGTCGACACAGCCGTCGCGGTCGTAGTCGAGGAACGACGCCGTCTTGGCCCGGTACCCGGGATAGTCGTCGCCCAAGGGCGGATCCGCCAGATCCTGGACGCCGGCTTCGGCGGCTACCTCTTCGAAGAGAGGGCCGTCGCCGGCTCCCTCCCGCAGTCGATTCCGCAAGAGCAGGTTGGCCGGACCGTCCTTGGGATTGGTCTCCGGAGCGGATTCCCAGGTGACGTGGTCGGTGTAGATGTAGAGATCGAGATCGCCGTCGTTGTCGTAGTCGGCAAATACCGAGCCCGACATCTCTACCGCTGGCAGGGTCGGCAGCAGGGATTCGGCGGGTGCGAAGGTGCCGTCTCCCCGGTTGTGGTAGAGCCGGGGCGGTCGCGAGGGATTCCCGCCGACCAGGAAGAGATCGGGCCAGCCGTCGAGATCGAAATCGATCCAGTTGACGCCCAGGCTGTGATCGGTGGCCGAGACATAGGTCTCACCGTCGAGCCCGGCCGCGGCGCTGGCGTCGGTCATCTGCACCTGGGCCGAGAGTGCCGTGGCGAGGAGGAACGAGGCGAGACCCGAGATGAGAAGTCCGCGGGTCCGAAGCGGGACACGTACCGTGCTCCCGAACCGGACACGCAACGCTGACAGGCTTCCCGAAAACCACATGGCAAGTCTCCGAATGGGCCCGGAGCCCGGAGCTCACGAGCCGAAATCTCCAATCGCCCGAAGGATATCGTAAACCGGTTGGACGCGCCCCGAACGGGAGTCCCCGACCCAGACCGGGATCGACGCGCGTAGCGCGAGCTCCCCGGGACAACTGCTCCCCGGGACGACTCTTTACTTCCATGTGACGCAGGTTACCTTTCTTTTACCTTGGTCCGACGAGCTCACAGGTAGAGTACTGCAGTAGATCTACAGCGTGGGGCTCGACTCGTTTCGAAGTGCCACGAAAGCTTTCGCAGATGGCCACGGACGGGCTTCTCTCGGTCGTGACCTCGGCGAGATTCTCTCCCCACTGGCGACCGGTGCACACCGGCCCGGAGTCGAAGCACGAACCATGTCCAACAGCGATTTGTTCTCCGGCGGGACCTGGATCCCGGCAGCCGAAGGCCCCGCCTTTTCGGGCGAGGAGCTCCTGGCCCAGATTCCGCGGGTCCGCGAGCCCGTACACGTGTTGCGAGAAGGTCCCGGAGGCCGGGTCGGCCTGGGATTCGGCGGCCAGATCCAGAGCGGTCCGATGGACAGCAGCTACACGAACAACGGCCACTCCAGCCGCCCGTGGCTCGCTACCCTGCCGGCGCTCTTCCCCGAGTGGCTGGGCGACCGCTCGTTCCTCGAGGTCCACGGCGTTCGCTTCCCCTACGTCGCCGGAGCCATGGCCAACGGCATCGCCACCGCCGATCTGGTGATCGCCATGGCTCGCGCCCAGATGCTCGCCTTCTTCGGCGCCGCCGGCCTCTCTCTCGACCGGGTCGAGGCGGGGATCGATACGATTGCCGCGGCGCTCGAAGGGACCGGCGCCTCCTGGGGCTCCAACCTGATCCACTCCCCCAACGAGCCGGAGCTGGAAGGCGCGGTGGTCGACCTCTACCTCCGCCGTGGGGTGCGCCGGGTCTCGGCATCGGCCTTCATGGGCATCACCCCGGCGGTGGTGCGCTACGCCGCCAGCGGCCTGCGGACCGACGCCGCCGGCCGTGTGGTCCGGGTGAATCATCTCTTCGCCAAGATCTCCCGACCCGAGGTGGCCCGCCGCTTCCTCGCGCCACCTCCCGCCGACATGCTCGGCCAGCTGGTCTCCGCCGGCCAGCTGACGGAGGAAGAGGCCCGGCTCGCGGCCCGGCTGCCGATCGCCGAAGATTTCAGCGTCGAAGCCGACTCCGGCGGTCATACCGACAACCAGACCCTCACCGCCCTCTTCCCAACCATCGCCGGCCTGCGCGACGAGATGAGCGCCAGCCACGGCTACCACCGCCCGATCCGACTCGGCGCTGGGGGCGGCCTCGGCACCCCGAGCGCGGTGGCGGCGGCCTTCTCCCTCGGCGCCGCCTACGTGCTGACCGGCAGCGTCAACCAGGCGGCTGTGGAGTCGGGTCTGTCGGAGGCGGGCAAGCAGCTCCTGCACAAGGCCGAGCTGGCCGACGTGGTCATGGCGCCGGCCGCCGACATGTTCGAGCTCGGCGTCGAGGTCCAGGTGCTCAAGCGGGGCACCATGTTCGGCGTCCGGGCGGCCAAGCTCTACGAGATCTACCGCGATTTCGACGGCCTCGACTCCATTCCCGAGGCGATCCGTGCCCGGCTCGAGAAGGAGCATTTCCAGGCCACCTGCGAGGAGGTCTGGGAGCAGACCCGCCAGTTCTTTGCCCGGGTCGACCCGAGCCAGATCGAGCGCGCCGAGAGAGATCCCAAGCACAAGATGGCGCTGGTGTTCCGCTGGTACCTCGGGAAATCGAGCAACTGGGCCATCCAGGGAGACCCCCAGCGACGCATGGACTACCAGATCTGGTGTGGACCGGCGATGGGCGCCTTCAACGCCTGGACGGCCGGCTCTTTCCTCGCCGAGCCCCAGAATCGCACCGTCGTGCAGATCGCGCGCAACCTGCTCGAAGGGGCCGCGGTCATCACTCGCTCTCAACAACTCCGATCCTACGGCGTGCCGGTGCCGGCCGCGGCCTTTCAGTTCCGTCCCCGGCCCCTGGCCTGACGATCCGAACCCTGACGTGATCGAGCGCAACGCCCTGAAACCGACCAGAGGAATCCCTCCATGTCCGAGCAAACATCGTCCGAGACCCGTGCCTCAATCGCCGCCAGCCCGATCGCGGTCGTCGGTGTCAGCGCTCTCTTCCCGGGCTCCGTAGACACCGATGGGTTCTGGCGCGACATCCTCGCCGGGCGAGACCTGATCTCCGAGGTTCCGCCCACCCACTGGCTGGCGGAGGACTACTACGACCCGGACCCGAAGGCTCCCGACAAGACCTACGCCAAGCGGGGCTCTTTCCTCGATCCCGTGGTCTTCGACCCGGTGGCCTACGGCATTCCGCCGACCATCGTGCCGGCGACCGATACCAGCCAGCTCCTGGCTCTGATCGTCGCCCAGCGCGTGCTCGAAGATGCCGCCGGAGGACCCTTCGACCAGATCGACAAGAGCCGGATCAGCGTGATTCTCGGTGTCACCTCCGCCCAGGAGCTCCTGGCCACCATGGTCGGGCGGCTCCAACGCCCGGTGTGGGTCAAGAGCCTGCGTGAAGCCGGTCTGCCGGAAGACCAGGTCGAGGACATCTGCCAGCGCATGGCCGACCACTACATCCCCTGGCAGGAGAGCACCTTCCCCGGTCTGCTCGGCAACGTGGTCGCCGGCCGCATCGCCAACCGTTTCGACCTCGGCGGCACCAACTGCGTGACCGATGCCGCCTGCGCCAGCACCTTCGCCGGGATCTCCATGGCGATCAACGAGCTGCGCCTCGGCGAGTCGGATCTGGTGATCTCCGGTGGGGTCGACACCCTGAACGACGTCTTCATGTACATGTGTTTCTCGAAGACCCCGGCGCTCTCGCCGAGCGGCGACTGCCGGCCCTTCTCCGACCAGGCCGACGGCACCCTGCTCGGCGAGGGCCTGGGCATGGTCGCCCTCAAGCGGCTGGAAGACGCCGAGCGCGACGGCGACAAGATCTACGCGGTGCTGCAGGGCCTCGGCTCGTCGTCCGACGGGCGGGCCAAGTCGGTCTATGCGCCGTTGCCCGAGGGGCAGGCGAAGGCTCTCGACCGCGCCTACGAGCAGGCCGGCTACTCCCCCTCTACCGTCGAGCTCGTGGAGGCGCACGGCACCGGCACCAAGGCCGGTGATGCGGCCGAGTTCGAGGGGCTGCGCATCGCCTTCGAAGGCGAAGGAACGGACCGCAACCAGTGGTGCGCTCTCGGCTCGGTGAAATCCCAGGTCGGCCACACCAAGTCGGCGGCCGGAGCCGCAGGCCTGTTCAAGGTGGTGATGGCGCTGCAGCACGGCGTGTTGCCGCCCACGATCAAGGTCGACCGCCCGAATCCCAAGCTGGAGATCGAGAGCTCCCCCTTCTACCTCAACACCGAGACCCGCCCGTGGATTCGCGGCGCTGCCCACCCGCGCCGCGGCTCGGTGAGCTCTTTCGGCTTCGGTGGCTCCAACTTCCACCTCGCGCTCGAGGAGTACCGCGGCGAGCACAAGGCTCCCAAGCTGCGCACCCTGCCGAGCGAGCTGGTGCTGCTCTCCGGTGCCAGCGGCGAGAGCCTGGCCGAGCGCTGTGGTGAGCTCGCGGCCGATGCCGAGCGCGACGGGTTCCTGCAATGGCTGGCCAAGGACTCCCAGGGCACCTTCGAGACCTCCGCGGCCCATCGCCTGGCGATCGTCGCGAGCGACGGCGAAGATCTACGGCAGAAGCTCGAGACCGCGGCGGAGACGATCACCAAAGCGCCGGCCGACCCGTTCTCGACTCCCACCGGCATCCACTACGCGACCGGTGCCCGAGAAGAGGGCAAGATCGCCTTTCTCTTCCCCGGCCAGGGTAGTCAGTACATCGGCATGGGCGCCGACCTGGCCATTGCCTTCGACCCCAGCCGCGCGGTCTGGGATCGCGCCGCCGATCTCTCCTTCGATCCCGAAAAGAGCCTGCACGACCTGGTCTTTCCGCAGCCGGTCTTCGACGCCGACAGCCGCACCGCCCAGGAGCAAGAGCTCACCGCCACCGAGTGGGCACAGCCGGCGATCGGTGCCACCAGCGCCTCCCAGCTCGTTCTGCTCGAAGCCCTCGGGCTCGAGCCCGAATGTGTGGGCGGCCACAGCTACGGCGAGATCACCGCCCTCTTCTGCGCCGGCGTGCTCGATCGCGACGCCATGTTGAAAGTAGCCCGCAAACGCGGCGAGCTGATGCGGGATGCGTCGAGCACTCCGGGGGCGATGACCGCCTGCGCCGCCGGGATCGAAGCCCTCGAGCCGCTGCTCGAGACCTGGCGCAGCGAGCAGCCCTGGGGCAAGGATCTGGTGATGGCCAACCACAACTCGCCGAAGCAGGTGGTGCTCTCGGGCACCGTGGAAGCGGTGGAGGGCGCCGAGAAGCTGCTCAAGGAAGAGCGCATCAAGGCCCGCCGCCTGCCGGTGGGTACCGCCTTCCACTCTCCCCTGGTGAGCCCTTCGAGCGAGCCCTTCCGGGAGTTCCTGGGCGGGATCGAGCTCGGCGAAGGTCGCTGCGACGTGTACTCCAACGCCGCCGCCGCGCCCTATCCCACCGATGCCGACGAGGTTCGTGGCCGGCTCGCCGAGCAGATCGCCAGCCCGGTGCGTTTCGTCGAGCAGGTCGAGGCCATGTACGAGCGCGGCGTCCGGGTCTTCGTCGAGGTCGGCCCCAACGCGGTGCTCTCGGGCCTGGTGGGCAAGATCCTCGGCAAGCAGCCGCACCACGCGATCCAGCTCGACCGCAAGGGCCGCAACGGGGTGACGTCTCTATGGCAGGCCCTGGGCCAGCTCTCCAGCGCCGGTTTCGACCTCGACCTCTCCAGCCTGTGGCAGGGATATCGCGATCCCGACGATCCGCGGCAGCGCCCGGAGCCGCAGATGAAGCTCGAGATCACCGGTGCCAACTACGGCAAGATCTATCCGCCCATCGAAGGCGCTTCGGCACTGCCCGCGCCCAACCCGCCGGCCACGGCCAGAG
>CAZMEL010000267.1:0-11106 GCA_964565225.1 uncultured Thermoanaerobaculia bacterium
GGCTACGAGACCGAAGCGCAGCGGCTCTCGATCGAGCGCGAGGTGGCCGCCGCCTGGCATCGCCTGCGGGCGGCGCGGGCGAGCGCCGAGTTCCTCCGCGACCAGGTGTCGAGAACCCTGGACGACAGTGTCGAGCTCCTCCAGCGCTCGTTTGTCGCCGGGCGGATCGGTGCCACGGAAGTGGTGATTCTACGGCGCGAGCTCTTCGCCAGCCGGCGAGAGACCGTCGAAGCCCTGGCCGAGGCCTGGCTGGCGCGGATCGAGCTCGACCTGGCCATCGGCCGCCCGGCGGGGTCGTGGCAGGGCGACGAGGAGGGAAGATCATGAGGCACACTGCCAGGCGACGATCGATCCTGCCTTTCCTCGTCCTCCTCGGGAGCCTCGGCTTCTCGGCCGGCTGCACCGGGCCCGCGCCCGCGCCTTCTTCGGCCACCTCCGAGAATCAGCACCCGGAGAAGGATTCGCACGACGATCACGGTCATGAAGAGGGAGAAGCGGGGATCGTGGAGCTCGGCCCCGAGGCTGCCGCGCGAGCCGAGATCCGCACGGCACCCGCCACCGAGCGGGTGCTCGCGGTGCAGCTCTCCACCACCGGCCAGGTCGACTTCGACCAGACCCGGCTGGCCCATGTCAGCCCGCGGATCACCGGCCGGGTGTTTCGTGTGCACGCGGTGTTGGGGCAGGAGATCCGTGCCGGCCAGACCCTGGCGGAGATCGACTCGATCGAGCTCGGCCAGGCGAAGGCGGCCTTCCTGCAGGCCAAGGCCAAGGAGGAGCTGGCGCGCAAGAGCTTCGAGCGGGCGCAGGGGCTCCTGGCCGATCGCATCGCCTCCGAGCAGGAGGTGCTCGAAACCGAAGCGGGACTGCGCGAGGCCGCGGCCGAGCTGCACACCGCCGAGGAGACCCTGCGCCTCTACGGCCTCGCCCAGGCGCAGATCGACACCCTGACCTACGACGACCGGGCCGCCTCGATCTACCCGCTGCGGGCTCCTTTCGCCGGCACCGTGATCGAGCGCCACGTGACCCTCGGCGAGCTCGTGGCGCCGGACCGCAATCTCTTCACTCTGGCGGACCTCGACCAGGTGTGGATCTGGATCGACGTCTACCAGCGCGACCTGGGTGGAGTGCACCTCGACGACGAGGCCCGGGCCCGGGTCGACGCCTTTCCCGGCGAGTCGTTCGCCGGCAAGGTGTCGTATCTCAGCGCTCAGGTCGATACCGACACCCGCACCGTGCGGGCCCGGCTCGACGTGCCCAATCCCGAGGGCAAGCTGCGCCCGGGCATGTTCGTAGAGGTCGAGCTGGTGGACCCCCACGCACCCGTCGGCGGCGCGGACCGCCCGGCGAGCCTGGTGGTTCCGGAGGATGCCGTCGTACGCGTCGGGCGCGAGTCCGTGGTCTTCGTCGCCTCCGGTCCACGGCGGTTCGAGCGCCGGGAGGTCGAGATCGGCCAGCGCTCGGGAGGTCTGGTCGAGATCCTGCGGGGCCTCGAGGTCGGCGAGTCGGTGGTGGTCGAAGGTGCCTTTCTTCTCAAATCCGCGGCCTCCAAAGACTCTTTGGGTGGCGGTCACAGTCATTGAGAGAGGTGAGAGCATGATCCGCGAGCTCGTCGATTTCTCGCTCGACCACCGATTCCTGGTGTTGGTGCTGTGGCTGTTGATCGTGGCTCTGGGAGCCCACGCCCTCCTCGAGCTACCGATCGATGCGGTGCCCGATGTGACCAACGTGCAGGTGCAGGTGCTCACCAACAGCCCCGGCCTGGCGCCGGAGGAGGTGGAGACGTTCATCTCCTTTCCGGTCGAGACCGCCATGAGCGGCTTGCCGAAGATCGAAGAGATTCGTTCGGTGTCGCGCTTCGGCCTCTCGGTGGTCACCTTGGTCTTCGAAGAAGGGACCGATATCTACTGGGCACGACAGCTGGTCGGGGAACGGCTGACCGCGGCCCGGGAGCAGATTCCCGAAGGGTATGGCGAGCCCGAGATGGGCCCGATCTCCACCGGCCTGGGGGAGATCTACCAGTTCGAGGTGCGCGGAGATCCCATGTGTGCTCCGGGAGCACCCGATACCGACGACTGCTACACCTTCATGGAGCTGCGCACCACGCTCGACTGGCTCATCAACTACCAGCTGCGCTCGGTGCCCGGGATCGTCGAGGTCAATTCCTTCGGCGGGGAGCTGCAGACTTACCAGGTGACCCTCGATCCCGATCGACTGGTCTCCTATGGTCTGTCCGTAGGCGACGTCTTCGCCGCCGTCGAGTCCAACAACCGCAATGTCGGGGGAGGCTACATCGCCCGGGGCGGGGAGCAGTACCTGATCCGGGGCGAAGGGCTGATCGAGAGCCTGGAAGACCTGGGCTCGGTGGTGCTGGCGCACGACGAGAGCGGCACCCCCGTGACCGTGCGCGATGTCGGCCGCGCCGAGCTGGCGCCGATGATCCGCCAGGGTGCCGTGACCCGCGACGGCCGGGGCGAGGCGGTGGTCGGCATCGTTATGATGTTGATCGGTGAGAATTCCCGTGTGGTGGTCGACCAGGTGAAGGAGAAGATCGCCCAGGTCGAGAAGACCCTGCCGCCCGGGGTGACGATCGATCCCTTCTACGATCGTACCGAGCTGGTACGGCGCACGATCCGGACGGTCGCCAGGAACCTCACCGAAGGTGGCTTGCTGGTGGTTGTGGTGCTGTTGCTCCTGCTCGGTAGCCTGCGCGGCGGCTTGATCGTCTCCTCGGCGATTCCGCTGTCGATGCTGGCGGCCTTCATCGCCATGCGGCAGGTGGGGATCTCCGGCAACCTGATGAGCCTCGGCGCGATCGACTTCGGCCTGATCGTCGACGGCTCGGTGGTGATGATCGAGAACATCGTCCGGGTGCTGCACGAGCGGCGGGGCGACGAGCGCTCGCCCCACCTGGAGAAGGTGCGCGAGGCCGCCCACCAGGTGGCGCGGCCGGTGGTCTTCGCGGTGGGCATCATTCTGATCGTGTATCTGCCGATCCTCGCCCTGCGGGGCATCGAGGGCAAGATGTTCCGGCCCATGGCGCTCACGGTGGTCTTCGCCCTGGCAGCCTCCTTGTTCTGTGCCCTGACCCTCATGCCGGTGCTCGCGAGCTTGTTCCTGCGCCGGGTGTCGGAGAAGGAGCCTTTCCTATACCGCCTCGCCCGGCGTGTCTACCTGCCGGTGCTCGATCGTTCGATGCGGCATAGGAAGGTCACCGTCGGCGTGGCGCTGGGGCTCTTCGTGGCCAGCCTGGGGATTGCACCGTACCTCGGAGCGGAGTTCATCCCACGGCTCGACGAAGGCGCCATCGCCATGCAGATCTGGCGGCTGCCCTCGATCTCCCTGGAGCAGTCGAACGAGATCTCGACCCTGGCCGAGAAGGTTCTGAAAGAGGAGTTTCCCGAAGTCGAGACCGTGATCTCGCGCACCGGCCGGGCGGAGATCGCCACCGATCCCATGGGGGTGGAGGTCAGCGATACCTACGTGATGCTGGCGCCCCGGGAGACCTGGCGTTTCGCCAGCAAAGAGGCCTTGATCGAGGCGATCGACGAGGCCATGTCGGCCAACGTCACAGGCGCCATCTTCAGCTACTCCCAGCCCATCGAGCTGCGGGTCTCGGAGCTGATCTCGGGGGTGCGATCCGATCTCGCGGTGCACATCTACGGCGACGACCTGGAGAAGCTCGAGACGAAGGCCGATGAGGTGGCCCGGGTGCTGCGGCAGATTCCCGGCGCTGCCGACGTGAAGGCGGAGCAGACCGCCGGGTTGCCGATGTTGCGGGTGCGGGTCGACCGCCGTGCCATCGCGCGGTACGGGATCGATGCCGCCGCGGTGCTCGACGTGATCGAGACGATCGGTGGCAAGAACCTGGGCATCGTGCTCGAAGGGCAGCGGCGTTTCGCCCTGCAGGCTCGATTCGATGCCGAGGTGCTGGCCGACCTCGACCGCCTGCGGGACCTGCGGGTCGCGGCGCCGGCCGAAGCAGGGGCTGCGCCACGGCTGATCCCCCTGGCGCAGCTCGCCGAGATCGAGATCGAAGACGGCCCCGCGCAGATCAGCCGCGATCGCATCAGTCGGCGGATCAATGTCGAGGCCAACGTGCGCGGGCGCGATCTCGCCTCCTTCGTCGACGAGGCTCGTGTCGCGGTGGAGCGGGAGGTCGAGCTGCCGACCGGTTGGACCCTGGAATGGGGCGGGCAGCTCGAGAGCCTGGAGGAAGCGTCGGACCGGCTGCTGCTCCTCGTGCCCCTGGCCCTGCTCTCGATCTTCGTGTTGCTGTACTCGACCTTCGGCTCGGTGCGGCTGGCCACGCTGATCTTTTGCAACGTGCCCCTGGCGATCACCGGCGGGCTGGTGGCTCTCTGGGTGCGGGGTTATCCCTTTTCGATCTCCGCGGGAGTGGGTTTCATCGCTCTCTTCGGCATCGCGGTATTGAACGGGGTGGTCCTGATGTCGTACATCGTGCAGCGCCGACAGGCGGGCCTCGCTCCCGAGCTCGCCGCCCGAGAAGGCGCCCTCACCCGGCTGCGTCCGGTCTTGATGACGGCCCTGGTCGCCGCCTTCGGCTTTCTGCCGATGGCGCTGGCCACCAGCGCCGGAGCGGAGGTGCAGCGGCCGCTCGCAACCGTGGTGATCGGTGGCCTGGTGACGTCGACCCTGCTGACCTTGCTGGTGCTGCCGTCCATCTACGGTTGGTTCGTCGGTAGGTCCGGTTCGGCCGGGGAGACAGGTCGGTAGGAGAGGTCGCCTTTCGGGTTTGCCGACCGAGCGCTGGATGAGCTGCTCCGAAGGCGGACTGTCCGAATTCGAAACCGAGCTGAACGATTTCGAACACTTGAGATTCTGGACAGCCTTGATTCATTGAGCTCCTGGGGGATTCGTGGACGGCATGGATCCTGCTACTACCTCCCGATCATGCGAAATCTCATCGACGACATCTCGTTCGCTCTGCGGACCCTCGCCAAACATCCCACCTTCGCGATCATCGCGCTGCTGACCCTGGCTCTCGGCATCGGGGTGACCACGGCCGTGACCACCATCGCCGACGCCACTTTGCTGCGGGCTCCCGAGGTCGAGGATCCCGAGAGCCTGGTCGCCCTGTGGACCACGTGCCGCCGCGGCTTCCCGAAGTGCTCGTCTTCTTTCCTCGACTTCCAGGATTATCGAGAGCGCTCCCAGAGCCTCGACGACATCGCCGGCTACGCCTGGAGGAATGTGAATCTCGGCCTCGGCTCGGGTGCCGAGGCGTCGTCGCGGCTGGCGTTGGCGCAGGTGACCAGCGGCAACTACTTCGAATTGCTCGGGGTGCAGCCGTCCCTGGGGCGTTTGCTGCAGCTCGGCGACGATCGCGGTGAGAGTGGCTCGGTGCTGGTGCTCGGGGATCCGCTGTGGCGAGAGCTGGGGGCGGATCCCGAGATCGTCGGGTCCACGGTTCGGCTCAACGGCTCTTCGTTCACCGTGGTGGGGGTGGCGCCGCCCGGCTTCCGGGGTCTGCACATCGATGGCGCTCCCGATCTCTACGTGCCCCTGGCCAGCAACCCTTCTCTCGGTCTCGCCCCGGAGCGTTTCGAGGAGCGGCGTGCGCGGTGGATCTCGCAGCTCGTCGGCCGTCTCGCCGAGGGCGCGACCGTGGAGAGCGCACGGGCCGAGATGCTGGCGCTCTCCGACCACCTGGCCGAGGAGGACCCGGCCGCCCGTGGGCCACGGACGATCACACTGGAGGCGATTCGCGGGCATATCGACCCGCCCGGCAGTGAAGACTCCCTGGCGAGGTTCGTCCTGATCCTGATGGTGGTGGCCGGAGCGACCCTGCTGATCGGCTCGGCCAACCTGGCGAACCTTCTGCTCGCCCGGGCCGCCGACCGGCAGCGCGAGCTCGCGACCCGGCTGGCTCTGGGGGCGGGGAGAGCGCGGCTCATGCGCCAGCTGCTCACCGAGAGCCTGGTGCTCGCCGTCGCCGGGGGGCTGCTCGGTCTGCTGGTGGCCCAGTGGACCCTGCATCTCTTCGGCAGCTTCGAGCTGCCCGGCAGTGTGTTGGTCGCCGGGCTCGACCTGCAGATCGACGGGCGAATGTTGGCGATCGCACTGGTCGTTTCGGTCTCGACGGGTCTTCTCTTCGGCTCGGTGCCGGCCTGGCGCAGCGCCCGGGGCGACGTGCTCCGCGGAGTCGCCGGAGCCCGGGTCGGCGACGGTCGGCAGACCCTGCAGCTGCGTCATGTCCTGGTGATGGCGCAGGTGGCCCTCTGTTTCGCGCTCCTGTTCGGTGCCGGTCTCTTCCTGCTGACCGTGGACCAGGGCCAGGATTTCGACCTGGGATTCCGGAGCGAAGACCTGGCGCTCGCACGCTTCGATCTCGGCCTGTTGCACTACTCCCCCGAGCGGGCGATGGGTTTCGTCCGTGACCTGGTCGACGAGGTACAGGCGCTACCCGGAGCCGAGCGGGCGACGGTTGCAAGCCTCACGCCTCTCGGCGACGAGTTCCGCGGCTCGTTCGTCACGGTCGACGGCTACGAGCCCGGTGCCGACGAAGAAATGCGCGTAGAAACTCTCTACGTCGGTGCCGACTACTTCGCCACCCTGGGCATTCCCCGGTTGGCGGGCCCGGGATTTTCTCCCGATTTGTCGGTAGCGCACGCACCCTCGGTGGTGATCAATCGCGCCATGGCCGAGCGCTACTGGGAGGACCGCAGCGCGATCGGTGGGGTCGTGCGCCTGGGAGACGAGCGCTACGAGGTGGTGGGCGTGGTCGACGAGGTGCACTGGCGGGGATGGGTGGAGACCCCGGTTCCCTACGTCTTCTTTCCTCTCGCGCAGCACGTCGACCGGGCGGCCGCGAGCACTCTGACCCTGGCCGTCCGCTCCGAGGAGGCCGCGAGCTCTCTCTTGCCGGCGCTGCGCCAGACCTTCCGCGGGCTCGATCCCGAGCTCTCCCTCGAAACGCTCGAGACCATGCAGACCCGGGTGCAGGGCGTGTTGATGCCGCAACGCATGGGGACGCTGCTACTGTCGATCCTCGGTGGATTGATGCTCCTGCTCACCGCCCTCGGCATCTACGGCGTGGTCGGTTGTACCGTGGCGGGCCGGCGCCGGGAGATCGGAATCCGGATGGCCCTGGGCGCCCAGAACGCGGGGCTCGTCTCCCACATCGTCCGCGGCATGGCGAAGGCGATCGCCGGTGGCGTCGTTGCCGGCCTCGTGCTGTCGTTCCTGTCGGCCGAGACCCTGGAGCACTTCCTGTTCGGCGTCGAGCCGCACGATCCCGTGTTGCTCCTCACCCTCGGCGTCTTCCTCTCCAGCGTGGCCCTGGGCGCCACCCTCCTTCCCGCCTGGAGCGCGACCCGGAACCCGCCGATCGAGGCGCTTCGAGACGATTGACACGCTCTCCCGATCCGGATCAGGAACGGCCGCTCAGCACGTCGTACAGCCGAGCCCCGGCCGTGTCGGAGGCGAGGGTTTCGAGGTCCAGGGTCGCCAGGGCCAGAACCATCCGGGCGATGTCTTCGTCGCTGCGGTCGCCCGCCGTCCAGAAGGCGCGGTCGAAGCGCTCGAGGTTGAGGGCGGTGGAGCGGATGAGGGTGTGGAGCACTCGGAAGGCGGGGTCGGAGAGTGGAGGATCGCCGCGGTAGAGGTCGAGCCGGGCGCCGGCTCGGTAGTCGGGGTAGCTCTCGAGCCCGAGGAAAAACAGGAACCAGTCGGCGCGGAAGCAGCCGGTGGCGCGCACCAGGCCCACGTAGTCGGCGAGCAGCTCGTCGTAGAGGTGGTTGCGGGCCGAGCCGAAGACTCGACGGGTGAAGTAGTGGGTGCATTCGTGCTCGCGGCGGATGATCAGCGACAGCTCTCGCCAGCGGCTCTCGTCGAGGCCCAGGGCCGCGGCCGGCACCGAGCTGTAGGGGCCATCGGAGAGCAGGATGAAGCGGTCCTGGTAGAGCTCTTTGCGAGAGCGGATTCGGGCGAATTCCTCGGCCCAGGTCGCGGACTCGCGTTCGGCGGGGCTCTGCTCGTTCCACTGCCGACGAAGGGTGTGGATCCGGCTCCAGTTGTTGAGCCCGGCCACCATCGAGGCTCCCTGGGCATCGGAGACGGGTACCGGCTCGTTTTTTCGTGCGAGGGCCCGGAAGAGGGCGACGAAGAGGTCTCGACGCCGGGTGATCAGGAGGGGGATCCGGCCCGCGAAGCTCGGATAGAGATGAAGCTCCAGGGCACCGGCCGTCGGGATGGAGAATCCGCTGGCGCCGGACAGCTCGTCGGGCGAGACCCCGCGCAGGGTGGCGGCCCGGTAGTCTTCACTCTGGCCGATTCCTTCGCGGATCGGAAAGCGGAGCTGGGGCAGGTGGGCAGCGAGCACCTCGAAAGCGTCTCGCGATTTCGCCTCGTCCGCCCAACGCTGCCAGCAGGCGACGAACGCCTCGTCTTGCAAGGGCAGGGAGACAGCCTCTCGAGGGCCTTCGGAGAAGTGGTTTTCGGTGTAGCGGAGAAGCTCTTCGATCTCGTGGTTTCTCGCCCCGGAGTGGCGGAGCTGCGCAACTTGAAACTGGCGATCCATTTGGCTATTCTATCTTTCAGAAGTGAAGAGAAATAGGTGTATTTGCAGTAAGATGCCGCCGATCTGGCTCTGCCTGGCCGCGACGGTCGGGTGCCTATGGAGCCCGCTGGCGACGCCGGCTGGAGAGGTGGATGCGGAGCGGTCGGAGCCAGGCCTCAGCCTGTTGACGACCGTGGAGCTGATGTTGCGCCACGACCCCAATATCGGCCTGGTCGAAGCGCAGGTAGCGCTGGCGGCCGGAAGCCTGTTGAGCAGCCAGGGGCTCTTCGACCCGACCCTCGAGGCGAGCACCGATCGGAATCGGGACCGAAGCCCCTCACGCACCGGTCCGTCGAGCGACACGACCTCTCTCGACGGCAGCCTCTCCTATTCGCAGCGCCTGCGCTCGGGGCAGATCCTCGGCTCGGCTCTCGAGCTCGGGCAGACCGAAGGGAGCCCGACCTCGAACATGGGCACGGTTTCTTTCACGTTTCGGCAGCCCTTGCTCCGAGGGCGAGGGCGGGAGGTGGTGACGGCGGCCGAGACGGCGGCCGAGCTGGAGCTCGAGGCCAGTCGGCTCGACCTCGAGCACCGGATCGCCGAGCGCATCCTGGCGGTGGTCTCCCAGTACTGGATCTTCAAGGCGGCGGCGCTCGATCTCGAGATCCTGCTCGAGACCGAGGCGAGCTCGAGGGAGCTCCTGGAGACGACCCGGCGCCTGATCTCGGCCGACCTGACCCCGGCGGCCGAGATCGTGCAGCTCGAGGCCGATCTCGCGTCGCGAGAGGCCAACCGGATCGCCGGAGAGCAGGCCCTGTTCGAAGCCCGGCAGGATCTGGGCCGGGTCATCGGCCTCGACGCGGAGGGAATTCGAGATCTGCGCCTGCCCGGCGATCCGTTTCCGCAGCTGGAGCCGCTAGAGATTCCCGAGCCCGAACGGATCCGCGGGCTCCTGGCGAGGTCTCGCGCCGCGCGCGCCGACCTGCGGGCGGCCGAGAAGCGGCGGGAGGCGAGCGAGGTGCGTCGGGTCGCGGCGGACGACGACCTCGAACACCAGCTGGACCTGGTGTTGACCCCGTCGTATTCCGGCCTGGCCGAAGGGTCCGCGGTCGACGATTTCTTCCGTCCGCTCTACGAAGAGGTGCCGGGTGTGAGCGCCTCGTTCGGCCTCCGCTGGTCGTGGCCGATCTTTCGGCGCGAGGCCCGCGGGGCGAGCCTGCGGGCCGATGCGGTGGTGCGCCAGAGTGAGCTCGCGGCGGAGCGCACCGCCAAGGATATCGACGCCTCCGTACCCTCGGCCCTGGAGGCGGTGCGCCGCAGCGCCGAACGGCTGGTGAAGATCAGCGAGTCGATCGGGTTCTTCGAGCGGGCGCTCGAGAACGAGATCAAGAAGCTGCGCGGGGAAGCCTCGACCCTCGTGGACGTGATCACCCAGCGGGACCGCCTCACGGCCGCCCAGCAGCGTCAGGTCGCGGCGGAGCTCTCCCTCGCCCGAGCTCTGGTGGATCTGCGGTTCCAGACCGGCAGCCTGCTGCCTCCCGGAGACTCGGTGGAGAGGTCGGTCCGGCCCGAGCGTTTGACCTCCTTGCCCTTCTGAGCCCATGTCGAAAGTCTTTCGGAAATCGGCGCTGGAGCGCCTCTCGTCTCCGGAGCAGCTCGACCAGCTGATGCGGGTGACCAATCCGGTCGGTTGGCTGGCGCTCGGGGCGGTGATCCTGCTCCTCTTGATGATCGTCGCCTGGGGCATCTGGGGATCCATCCCAACCGAGGCGATCGGAGAGGGGATCCTGATCCGCTACGGTGGAGTATCGAACCTGGTCTCCACCGCCACGGGCCAGGTGGAGGAGATCGAGGTTGCGGTGGGCGATCCGGTGAACAAGGGGCAGGTCGTGGCCAGGATCCGGCAGGACGGGCTGATCCGGCAGATCCAGGACGCCGAGGCGAAGCTGGCGGCGCTCGACCAGGAAACCCTCGACCTGGAGCGCTTCATCGCCGAGCAGAAGCGGCTCTCGGCCTCCAATCTCGCCCAGCAGCGGGCCAACCTGGAGCGGCAGATCGCGACCCTGGAGAAGGAGCGGGAGCTGCTCGGCGAGCGGGCGACGGTCCAGCGCGATCTCCTGGCCGAGGGCCTGATCACCCAGCAGACCCTGCTGGCGACCGAGCAGGAGCTCAACGCCGCGAGCGACCGGATCGCCGCCCATCGCCTCGAGCTCAATGGCCTGGAGCTGCAGCGGCTCGAGAGCGAGCAGCAGCTCGACCAGCAGCTCGAGGCGCGCCGTAGCGCGCGACGCGATCAGGAGCTCGCGTTGCGCGAGCTCCAGGCCTCGCTGCAGGAGAACGCCAACATCATCGCTCCGGTCTCCGGGCGGGTGCTCGAGCTCACCGCCAACCGCGGCGATGTGGTGAGCTCCGGCTCCTCGGTCATCCTGAGCATGGAAGTGAGCTCCGAGGAGCTGCTGGCGGTGATCTTCGTCGCCGCGGGCTCCGGCAAGCAGGTGCAGCCGGGCATGCCGGCGCGCATCGTCCCCTCCACGGTTCGGCGCGAGGAGCATGGATTCATGGAGGGGACGGTCACCCGGGTCGCCGGC
>CAZMEL010000268.1:0-11075 GCA_964565225.1 uncultured Thermoanaerobaculia bacterium
CCGCAGCACCACGGTGTTGATGAAGAAACCGATCAGGTCTTCGATCTCGCGCCGCCCGCGGCCCGCCGAGGGCGCCCCCACCGACACCCGTCGCTGTCCGCTCCAGCGCCCGAGCTGGAGCTGGAAGGCGGCGAGCAGGGTCATGAACAGGGTGGCACCGGCCTCGCGACCCACGCGGTGCAGGGCGGCGAGCCGGGTGGGCTCGACCCGTCGTTGCTGGGATTCGCCGCGGAAGGTCTGCTCGGCCGGCCGCGGAAAATCCGTGGGCAGGGCCAGGGGCTCGGTGCCGCTGCCCAGACTCTCGCGCCACCAGGCGAGGTGGGCTTCGAGGGTCTCCCCGCGCAACCAGCCGCGCTGCCAGGCGGCGAAGTCGGCGTAGTGCAGGAGAAGCGGCGCGGGAACCGGGGCTCCGGGCGCGACGGCGGCCCGGTAGAAGGCCGCGAGATCGCGCAGGAAGATTCCCATCGACCAGCCGTCGGTGACGATGTGGTGCAGCGCCACCACGAAGAGATGCTCTTCCGACTCTGTGCGGATCAGGCTTGCACGAATCAGGTCACCCGCAGCGAGGTCGAATCGGTGCTCTCCGAGCTCCTCCACCCTGGAGTCGACCTCGCCCCGCCGTCGCTCGGCGGGCAGATCGGTGAGGTCGACGATCGGCAGCTCCGTCCGCGCCGGAAGAGGCTCCAGCACCGGCCGGCCGGCGCGGGAGACGAACCGGCAGCGCAACGCCTCGTGCCGGTCCACGACCCGCAGCAGCGCCGCCTCCAGAGCCGCGGGCCGAAGGTCGCCTCGCAACCTGGCCACCAGCGAGAGGTTGTAGGCCGTGCTGCCGGATTCGAGCTGGTCGAGGAACCACAGGCGCTCCTGGCCGAAAGAGAGGGGCAGGGGCTCGTCGCGAGACGTCGGAGCCAGCGCCGGCAGCACCGCCACCGGAGCCGAGAGAGCAGCCTTCACGACCTGCGCCAGGGCTTCCACGGTAGGTGACTCGAAGAGCAGGCTCAAAGGTAGCTCGACCCCGAACCGCTTCTGGATGCGAGCGACGACCCGGGTGGCGAGCAGGGAGTGGCCGCCGAGATCGAAGAAGTTGTCGGTCACACCGACCGGCTGCAACCCCAAGACCTCTTCGAAGATCTCCACCATCTGCTGCTCGACCGGATGGCGCGGCGCGACGTGGCCCTCGCTCTCGGCCCGCTCCGCCGACGGCAAGGGCAGCTTCCGGCGATCGACCTTGCCGTTCGCGGTCAGCGGCATCCCCTCGAGAGCGAGGAAGAACGACGGCACCATGTACTCCGGGAGCTGGTGCCGCAGGGCCTCGCGGAGCTCGGCGTCGGAGCCACCCGAAGCGCCGCCCGGAGTCTCCGGCACCCAGTAGGCCACCAGCCGCCGGTCGCCCGCGATCTCCGGGGCCGTGACCAGGGCTTCCCGCACCTGGGGCAGGCGCCGGAGCAGGGTCTCGATCTCACCCAGCTCGATCCGGAATCCCCGCACCTTGACCTGGTGATCGATGCGGCCGAGGAACTCGAGCTGGCCGGCGGCCCGACGGCGCACCAGGTCTCCCGTACGGTAGAGCCGAGCACCCGGCCCGCCGAACGGGTCGGGGACGAAAACCGTAGCCGTAGGTCCCGGCCGGCCGTGATACCCCCGGCCCAACCCACGGCCTGCCAACACCAGCTCTCCCGGGGTCCCCACCGGCAGCAGTCGCAGGGCCCGGTCGACCACATGGGCCCGGGTGTCGAGCACCGGGTGCCCGATCGGCGGTATGTCGTCGGCTCCCGTGCAGCGCGCCAGGGTCGACCACACGGTGGCCTCCGTGGGGCCATAGAGATTGAAGAATCGGCGCCCCGCGGCCCAGAGCTTCACGGCTTCTACCGAGGGTGCCTCACCCCCGGTGACGAGGGTGGTGAGAGCGGGCAGCTCCGAAGGCGAGACCGAGGAGAGAAGGGACGGTGGCAAATAAGTGAAACCGATTTCGCGACGCTGCAAGACCTCGAGCAGCGAATCGCCGAGGAGCAGCTCCCGCGGCTCCAGGACCAGCGTGCTTCCCGAGCCCAGGGCGAAGAGGATCTCCAGGACCGACGCGTCGAAACCGATCGATGCGACCTGCAGGATCCGGGTTCCGGGATCCACCCCGAAGGCCGCGACCTGGGTCGCGTGCAGACTGGCGATGCCTCGATGAGTCACCTGCGCACCTTTCGGCCTTCCCGTGGAGCCCGAGGTGAAGAGGATGTAGGCCAGCTGCTCCGGATCGACCGTGGGAAGGGCCGGTACCTGCTCGCTCCCCGGCACCTCTTCCAGGGTGTCCAGAAGCAGCACCCTGGACCTCCCCTCGTGCAGCTCCGGACGGAGATCGCTCTCGGTCAGCAATAGCGGGTGACCCACCTCTTCCAGCATCGTGGTGAGGCGCCGGATCGGCAGCTGAGGATCGAGGGGTACATAGGCTCCACCCGCCTCGAGAATCGCCAGCAATGCGACGATCCAGCTCGGCGACCGCTGCAGGCAGACCGCCACCGGCTCTTCTCGACCGATACCCTCCCGGAGCAGCCGGTGGGTCAGGCTCCGGGCACGGCGAGCGAGCTCGGCGTAGCTCAACCGCTCGTCGCGCCACAGCAGCGCGTCGGCCTCGGGACGGGCGGCGACCTGGGCCGCGACGATCTCGTGGTAGGTCGCCCGAGCCACACCGCTCTCGTGATCGTTCCACTCGCAGAGCAGCTGGTGTCGCTGCGCCGCGCTCAGCAACTCCAGAGACTCCGCGGCCCGGTCGGGCTCGGGCACGGCGGCGGCGAGCAGGGTCTCGAGCTGCAACAAGAGCCCCGCCATGCGGGAAGGACGGTAGAGGTCGGCGTTGTACACCAGCACCAGGAGAAGGTTCTCTCCCTGCTCTTCCGCGCGGAGAGTGAGGTCGAAGAGGGCGGCGCGATGCTCGATCTCCTCGGTCTGCAGCACCAGGCCCTCGAGCTCCAGGGGCTCTCGCGGCAGATTCGGCAACGCCAACAGGATCTGGAAGAGTGGCGTTCGCGCCAGATCTCGCTCGGGCTGCACCGCCTCCAGCACCTTTTCGAAGGGCAGCTCCTGGTGCGCAAACGCAGCAAGAGTGACCTCTCGGAAGTGATCCAGGAGCTGGCGGAACGTCCAGCCGGGCTCGATCCGTCCGCGCAGCACCAGCGTGTTGGTGAAGAGGCCGATCAACCCTTCGAGCTCCTGGCGGGTGCGATTGGCCACCGGGGTTCCCACCGCCAGGTCTCGTCGGCCGGAATACCGAGAGAGCAGGAGCTGGAAGGCGGCCAGAAGGGTTGTGAACAGGTTGCTTCCCTGCTCCCGACCCAGGTCTTCGAGAGCCCTTACCAGCCGGGCCGGCAGGACCCGACGCACCACCTCACCACGATGGGTGCGGTCGGCCGGGCGCGGAAAATCCGGCGCCAGCTCCAGAGGCTCGAGACCTTCGAGCTGTTGTTTCCACCAGTCCTGCTCTCGCTCGAGCTCTCCTTCGGCCAGGGCCTTTTCCTGCCAGTCGGCATAGTCCGAATATTCGATGGGCAGGGGCGCGAGGGACGGAGAATCGCCCCGGCAAAAAGCGCTGTAGAGCTCTCCCAGCTCGCGGATCAAGATCCCGATAGACCAGCCATCCGTGGCGATGTGATGCTGGGTCAGAAGAGCCAGGTGCTCTCGCTCCCCGAGCCGGAGCAGCAACATACGGAGCAGCCGGCCACGAGCCAGGTCGAAGGGTCGAACGAGCTCCGCCGCGAGAATCCGCTGTCTCGTTTCCTCTTGCCGATGGCTCGGAATTCCCGCGAGATCCACCACCGGCACGGCCAGAGGCTCGAAAGGCGCCCAGCGCTGTTTCGGTACGCCGCCCACTTCCCGGAACCGGGCTCGTAGCACCCCATGACGACGAACGATCTCTTCGAGGCTCGCCACCAGCGCCCGGCGATCGAGCCGCCCACGTAGCCGCATCAGGGCCGGCAGGTTGTAGGCGGGGCTGCCCGGCTCCAGGCGATCGAGGAACCACAGCCGGGTCTGCCCGATCGACAGCGGACGCCAGGTCTCGTCGTCCGGCAACTCCGCGAGGTCGTACACGGCTCCGGCGGAGGCGGGCACCAGCGGTGCCGTCCCCGAGCCTGCGCCTTCGCGGCGCATGTCCTCGATCGCCGAGGCCAGCCCCGAAACCGTGGGCGCGCGGAAGACGTCGCGCAGGGTGAGATCGATGCCGAAAGCCTCCTGCAGGCGCGAGACCAGCCGCACCGCCAGGAGCGACTGCCCGCCGAGCTCGAAGAAATGCGCCGAAGCGGGCAGCTCGGCTTCGAGCCCGAGAACCTCGGAGAAATAGGCCGCGACTCGCTCCTCCACCGCCGTGAGCCGCCGCGAAGGCTTCTCGATCTCCAGGTCCGGCAACGGCCGCCGGGCGAGCTCGAGCCGGTCGGTCTTGCCGTTGGCGGTGAGGGGCAACGCCTCGAGAAGATAGAGCCGCCTCGGCACCAACGGCGCGGGAAGCCGATCCGCCAGGGCTGCCTGCAAACGCTCCGGCGAGGTGCCACCCACCTGTGAAGAGGTGCCACCCACCCGTGAAGAGGTGCCACCCACCTGTGAGGGCACGACCCAGGCCACCAGATCGCGACCGCCGGGCAGATCGTCGCGCACCGACACCACCGCCGCGATCACTTCGGGCAGAGCCTGCAGAGTCGCTTCGATCTCTCCCAGCTCGATCCGGTAGCCGGAGATCTTTACCTGGTGGTCGTTGCGGCCCAGGAAGTCGAGCGCGCCGTCGGGGCGAAAACGGGCCAGGTCGCCGGTGCGGTAGGCGCGAGCCCCGGGATCGCAGGCGAAGGGATCGGGCACGAAGCGTTCGGCGGTGGCCGCCGGACGATCGAGATAGCCGCGGGCGAGACCGGCTCCCGCCAGGTAGATCTCCCCCGGCACGCCGATCGGCACCGGGCTCCCGCTCTCACCCAACAGGTAGAGCCGGGTGTCTCCCACCGGCCGACCGATGGGGGGCGGCTCCTGTGCCGGCTCGAGAAGGGCCCAGGTGGAATAGGTCGTGTCTTCCGACGGACCGTAGAGATTGAAGACCTCCCGCACCTCGGTGCCGGCGTAGAGATCGCGGATCAGCCGGCTCTTGATCGGCTCGCCCGCCAGGTTGATCACCTCGACTCCGGAAGGCACGCCACCCGCCGCCGCCAGCTCGGTCATCGCCGAGGGTACGGTGTTGATCAGGGTCACGGCATCGCGCAGAGAGCCGTCGGCCTCGAGCAGAGCCAGGGCATCGTCGACCAGCACCACCGTGCCCCCCTCGGCGAGGGGTAGGAAGATCTCGAAGATCGAGAGATCGAAACACACCGAGGTCGAGGCCAGCACCCCGGCCAGGGATCGCCTCGAGAACCGTTGCCGCGCCCAGCGCAACAGGGTCACGGCGCTGCGGTGCTCGATCATCACCCCCTTGGGTCGGCCGGTGGAGCCCGAGGTGTAAATGGTGTACGCGGCAGGATCCGCCTGGCCCGAGCCGGTGCTCCAGAGGCGCGGATCGTAGGCCGGATCCGGATGCCGGGCGAGCGCATCGAGGCAGAGAATCCGCGCCTCCGCCTCGGCGACCGGCAGATCGGAAGCCAGCCGGGATGTGGTGAGCACCGCTCGCACCGCGGAATCACCCAGCATGAACGCGATGCGCTCCCGCGGGTAGGCGGGGTCGAGGGGCACGTAGGAAGCCCCCGAGCCCAGCGTTCCGAGCAGGGCGGCCAGCAGGTCGGGGGTGCGGGGGTGGAAAACCGCCACGCGATCTTCCGGGCCGACTCCGGTGTCTCGCAACCAGCGCGCCACCTCCTGCGCCCGAGCCAGCAGCTCGGCATAGGTACGGCTTCCAGCGGCCGAGAGAATGGCGACCGCGTCGGGCTCGGCAAGGGCTCGCGCCAGGAACCCGCCATGCAGGGTCTGCCCGGTGCGAGCGCCGGCCAGGTCGGTGTCGTTCCACTCCACCAGGATCTGCTGGCGTTCCGCAGGGCTCAGCAGGGGTAGATCTTCGAGCCGGCTCTCGGGGGAATCCAGGGCTCCGAGGAGCAAGGTCTGCAGCTGGCCCAGCAGGCGCCGGGCTCGGGTGGCGGAGAAGAGGTCGGCGTTGTAGACCAGGGCCGCCAGCAGCCCATCGCCCTCCTCGGCCACGTTCAGGACGAGATCGAACATGGCCTCCGTCTTCTCGATGGTCTCCGACTCGAGCCTCAGCCCTTCGAGCTCGAGCGAGGTGCGGGGCGTGTTCTGCAACGCGAAGAGCACCTGGAAGAGCGGAGCCTGGGCCAGGTCGCGATCGGGGCGCAGGGCCTCGACCACCTTGTCGAAGGGCAGATCCTGGTGACTGTAGGCGTCCAGGGTGACCTCGCGCAGGTGGTCGAGGAGCTCGCCGAAGCTCCAACCTCTCTGCAGGCGCCCGCGCAAGACCAGGGTGTTGACGAAGAAACCGATCAACCCCTCGAGCTCCCGCCGGGTGCGATTCGCGATCGGCGTGCCCACGGCCAGGTCTCGCTGGCCGCTGAGGCGGTAGAGCAGGAGCTGAAACGTCGCCAGCAGGGTCATGAAGAGGGTGGCACCTCCCCGTGCCCGGCCCAGGGATTCGAGGCGCGCCTTCAGCTCCGCGGGCAGCCGCCAGCGCACCACCGCACCGCGATGGGTCTGGACCGGCGGACGCGGCCGGTCGGTGGCCAGCTCCAGCGGCTCCAGGCCGTCGAGCTGCCGGACCCACCACTCCCGCTGCCGAGCCAGGGGCCCCGACGCCAGCTGCTCTCGTTGCCAGGCGGCGTAGTCGAAGTAGTCCAGGGGCAGAGGCGGCAGCGATGGAGGACGCCGCCGCTGGAAGCTGGCGTAGAGCTCCCCGAGCTCGCGGATCAACACCCCCATCGACCAGCCGTCGGTGACGATGTGGTGCACGACCAGAAGAGCCAGGTGCTCGTCCGCGGCGAGGCGCAGGAGGAGCACCCGCAGCAGCGGCCCGCGGCCGAGGTCGAAGGGCTGGAAGATGGAGCCTTCGACCACTTCCCGAGCCGTCTTCTCTCGGGCTGTCTGCGCCACTGCCGTGCAATCCACCAGCGGCAGCTCGAAGGTCTTCGGCGCCATCAGGTGCTGCCGCGGCTCCCCCTCCACGTTCTCGAAACGGACCCGCAGCACCGCGTGGCGGCGCAGGATCTCGCCGAAGCTTGCGGCCAGGGCTCCCGGGTCGAGCTCGCCTCGCAGGCGCAGCAGCGCGGGAATGTTGTAGGCGGTGAGCCCCGGCTCCAGGGCATCGAGGAACCAAAGCCGGATCTGGGCGAAGGAGAGCGGTGTCTGCTCCGGATCGTCGCGGCGAGGAATGCTCTCGAGCCCGCCGGAGCCGAGGCCTTCGGAACGCAGCCGCTCGGCCAGCTTCGCCTTCTTCTTTCCGGACACCTGGAACAGACCGCGGCGGCGCTTCATCTCACTCGTCCTCCAGGGGATCGTCGGCCATCTCGAGGAGCAGCTCGGCGGTGCGCCGCACCCTGCGGGCGGTCGCAGGATCGGCCACCAGGGCCGTGGCCAGACCCGTCACCGTCGGCGCCTCGAACAGGTGGGTGAGGGGGATCTCCACCTCCAGGGTCTCCCGCACCCAGGCGATGATCCGGGTCGCCAGCAGGGAGTGACCACCGAGCTCGAAGAAGTTGTCGTCGAGCCCTACCTGCTCGACATCGAGCGCCTCGGCCCAGACCTCGCACAGCACGATCTCGAGGGCGGTTTCGGGCTCGCGGTACACCGTCTCGATCTCCGGCCGCTCCCCACCGGGGTCGGGCAGGGCCCGACGATCGAGCTTGCCGTGCTCGGTCATCGGCAGCTGGTCGAGCCACACGTAGGCCGCCGGGCACATGTACCCCGGCAGGTGGTCGCCCAGGCGCGCCCGCAGCCTCGCCTCGACTCCTTCGGTTTCGCCCTCGATCACCAGGTAGGCCACCAGGCGCACGTCGTCTGCCGTGCCCAGGGCGAGCACCGCCACGTCGGCCACCGCCGGGTCCGACGCCAGGGCCGATTCGATCTCCCCCAGCTCGATACGAAAGCCGCGAATCTTGACCTGGTGGTCGAGGCGGCCGAGGAAATCGAGCTCACCCGACGGCAGCAGACGAGCGAGATCGCCGCTGCGGTAGAGCCGGGCTCCCGGCGGACCGAAGGGTGAGGGCACGAACCGGCAGGCGGTGAGAGCCGGCCGGTGGAGATACCCATGCCCCAGGCCCTCGCCGCCCACGTGGATCTCTCCCACCACTCCCGTGGGCACGAGGTGGCCGTGGGGATCGAGCAGATAGGTCCGGAGATGGTCGAGCGGCCGGCCCACGGGGCTGCGGCCGGCCTCGGCAGCGTCCCCCGAGGTGAGGAGCCGGTAGGTCACGTGCACCGTGGTCTCGGTGATGCCGTACATGTTCACCAGCCGGGCCCCGCGATTCTCGGAGCCGTCGCCGAAGGTCTCGAGCCAGGGGGCCAGCCGGGCGGGCTCGAGGGCCTCGCCGCCGAAGACCACGTGGCGTAGGGAGGCGCCGGTGGCCCGATCTTCTTCGGCCGCCCGGATCATCTCCGGCACCAGCTGCAGGAAGGCCGACGGGGTCTGGCTGAGCACGGTGACGCGCTCCCGGTCGAGCAGGCGGCGGAGCTCCCGCGGCGAACGGCTGACCGCGTAGGGCACCACCGCCACCCGCCCGCCCCAGGCCAGGGCGCCCCAGATCTCCCAGATCGAGAAGTCGAAGGCGTAGGAGTGGAAGAGGGTGAAGACCTGCTCGGAATCGAAACGAAACGGCCGCTGGGTGGCCAGCAGCAAGGACGCCACGTTGCGGTGAGAGATGGGCGAGCCCTTGGGTTTGCCGGTGGAGCCCGAAGTGTAGATCACATAGGCCACCGCCTCGGGGTGGAGCTCCACCGGTACGGTCTCGAGCACGGTCTCGATCGGCGCCGTCTCTGCCTCCGTGGGTGCCAGGAGATCCCGGGCCGCCACCCGGCGCAATCCCTCGATCTCCCTCGGCAGAGGGCTCCGGGCCCCCGGATCCGTCAGCAGCAGCCGGAACCCCGAGTCTTCGGCGATCCACGCCACGCGCTCGCCCGGATAGGCCGGGTCGATCGGCACATAGGCGGCTCCCGCTGCCAGGGTTCCCAACATCGCCACCACCTGGGCCGGCGAGCGGTCGAGGAAGAGACCCACGAAATCACCCGGCTCGACCCCGTCCTGCCGCAACCGGGCGGCGAGGCACAGAGACCGGCGCAGCAGCTCACTATAGGTCATCTGCCAGCCGCTCTCTCCGCTCAGGGCCACCGCGTCGGGGCGTTCGCCGGCCCGCCGGGCGAAGAGCGCGAAGAGATTCCGCGGCAGGGCGGCAAGCTCGGGCTCGGGGGCGGGAGCGGCGTTGTGCTCCGTGGTGAGCTGTGCCTCCTCGGCAGCGCTCAACAACCGCAGACGAGAGAGCGGCTGGTCCACCGCCTCCGTCGCGCTCTCCAGAAGCCGGCGCCAGTGCCCGGCCAGGCGCACGATGGTGGCCCGATCGAAGAGATCGCGGTTGTATTCGAAGGCGGCCCCCAGCTCGGGGTCGTCGAAGCCCTCGGTGACCGACACCGTGAGGTCGAACTTGGCCGCCCCGGAGCCTACCGGCAGAGGCTCGAGGCGCAACCCCGGCAAGCGCACCTCGAGCGGCGCGTTCTGCAACACCAACATCACCTGGAAGAGCGGCGTGTAGCCGAGGTCGCGCTGCGGGCGCAGGGCCTCCACCAGCTTCTCGAAGGGGCAGTCCTGGTGGGCGTAGGCGGCGAGAGTGGTACCACGCACCCGGTCGAGATGCTCGGCGAAGGTCGGATCGCCGGAGAGGTCTTGCCGCAGCACGAGGGTGTTCACGAAGAGGCCGATCAACCCTTCCAGCTCGCCCCGGGTGCGGTTGGCGATCGGCGAGCCGAGCACGACGTCGCGCTGCCCGCTGTACCGGGCGAGCACGGCCTGGAATCCCGCCAGCAGGGTCATGAAGAGGGTGGCGCCCTGCTGCCGGGAAACGCTCCGCAGGCGAAGGGAGAGATCGCGGCCCAGGGGAAGGCGGTAGATTCCGCTGCGCCAGGTCTGGATGCGCGGACGTGGCCGATCGGTGGGCAGCTCGAGGCGCTCCGGGGCGCCCCGGAGCTGCTCGCGCCACCAGCCGACGAGCGCTTCGAGCGCCTCGCCCCGGAGCCACTTCCGCTGCCAGGCGGCAAAGGCTGCGTAGGACACCGTCAGCGGCGGTAGATCGGCCGCCCGGCCGTCGCGGGCGGCGCGGTAGAGCTCTCCCAGCTCGCGCACCAGCACGCCCATCGACCAGCCGTCGGCGACGATGTGGTGGAGGGTGAGGAAGAGCGCATGACGCCGTGGGGCGAGCCGCACCAGGGTCGCCCGCAGCAGGGGGCCGTGCTCGAGATCGAAGGATCTCAGGGCTTCGGCTCGTGCCAGGTGGTCGAGCTCGCGCTCGGCCACAGCGGCCGGCAGACCCTCCAGGTCGAGGCGAGGAAGCGCCGGGACCGACGGCGGGCGCACCCGCAGGAGTGGACCGGTATCGCCCTCTTCGAAACAGCAGCGCAGCCCCGCCTGGCGGGCCTCCACCCCGGCCAGGGCGAGGTGGAAGGACCGGACATCGAGCTCTCCCGACAGCCGGACCGTGGCGGCGATGTGGTACGCCGGATGCCCGGGGGTCAGGCGGTCGATGAACCACATGCGCTCCTGGGCGAAAGACAAAGGCTGCTCTTCACCGTCGCCCAGGGGCTCGATGGCCGGCAGCCGAGACACCCTCTCGGAGCTCCCGACCCCGGACTCCAGCCGGGCCGCCAGCTCGCGCACCGTGGAGCTGTCGAATAGCTCCTGCAGCGGCACCTCGACCCCGAGCGAGGACCGCAGCCGCGAGACCACCTGGGTGGCGAGCAGGGAGTGGCCGCCGAGGGTAAAGAAGTCGTCGTCCCGGTCGATGCTCGGGAGCTCGAGCACCTCGGCGAAAGCCGCGGCCACCAGCTCCTCGTAGGGCGTCTCCAGGCGCCCCGCCGACCCCTCTTCGGCCCGGGCCTCGGGCTCGGGCAGGGCTCGGCGGTCCACCTTGCCGTTGTTC
>CAZMEL010000269.1:0-10980 GCA_964565225.1 uncultured Thermoanaerobaculia bacterium
TTCTCGTTGACCCGCTCGACCTGGCTCCAGGAACGCCGACTCTTACGAAACCGAATATCCAATCTGACAAAATAGAACTAGGTGGCCTGGCAGGCCGGAGCCTCGGCTCGGCAAGAAGGATCCGGCATCCTCTCGATCGACACCGGAAAAATCTCGAATCAGCTGGTCCGTTCGGCTCGCTCGATCCGCAATCTAGATCGAGCCGGCTCGGAATCGGCACCGATGAGCATCGCACCCGATGCCCGAGCTTCCCCACTCATCGGCCCACGAGGAAATCCACATGATTCGACGAACCTGGGTCCTCCCACTTCTCTTCCTTGGCTCCTGGCCGCTCGCCATCCGAGCGCAATCACCCGTTCCGATCGGCGAAGAAACGGTGGTCGCCGAGGAGATCGGTCGATCCGCTTCCCCACCTCGAGTTGCGGTAGACAGCGCAGGCCGCTTCCTGGTGGTGTGGGAAGACGCTTCCTCCCCACTCGGCAACCGAATTCGCGCCAGGCGCCTGGCGCCGGACGGAGAGCCACTCGACGACGAGCTCCTCGTCGCCTTCCAGAGCAGCGTCGATCAGAAACGCCCCTCGGTGAGCGCTCTCGCCGACGAGCGCTTCGTCGTCGTCTGGACCCGCGAGTCGGACTCCGATCCGCCCAGCGTCGCGGCTCGGCTCTTCTCGGCGGATGGTGCTCCCGAAGGCCCCGCCTTCCAGGTCAACCAGCAACCGATGGCCGGGGATCGGTCCTCGAGCGATGTCGCCACGTTGACGAGTGGTGATTTCGTCGTCGCCTGGCGGGATGCCCAGGACTACGACGGTCCGGACGATCCGACGCAGGATCTCTTCGCCCAACGCTTCTCCGCCGAGGGCGTTCGTCTGGGATCCGAGATCGAGATCACCAGCGGCCTGACCCGGCGCAACGACGACGTCACCATGGCCAGCACTCCCAATGGCGGCTTCGTCGTCGCCTGGAAGTCTCTCGAGTACTATGGGTACTACAGTGCCACGTCCAGGGTCTTCGCCCGCACGTTCGACGCCGACGGCCAGAGCTCGAGCGAAATCCTTCAGGTCAACGACGATACCGATCGTTCCAACAGCCCCTCCTCCATCGCGGTCGACGAGAACGGTGATTTCCTGGTCGTCTGGAGCCGTTTCGGCCCACTCGGAGATCCGCCTCCTTCCGAAGCGCGAGGACGCATGGTCAGCGCAGACGGAGCCGTGCAGGGCGAAGAGCTCCTATTCTCTACCGACGGAAGCCGTCCTGCCGCCGCCGCGGATCCCAACGGCAATTTCCTGGTGACCTGGGCCGACAGCACCATCGCCCCTTCGAGCGGGCTCGAAATCGTCGCCCAGCGCTGGTCGAGCAGCGGCCAACCTCTCTCCAACGTCGAGATCCTCAACGAATCGGCTCTGGGTCTCCAGTTCTCGCCCACGATCGCCACCGACCCCGGAGGCAATACCCTGGTCGTCTGGAAAGAGCAGCTCGACGAGCGCTTCGACTTGAGCAGCCGTCGATTCGCAACGCCGTGCCGCACGGACGAAGACACCCTCTGTCTCGCATCCGAACGTTTCCGGGTCGAGCTCGACTGGCGAGACTTCGCCGGAGGCAGCGGGAGAGGCCGGAGAGTGCCGGTCGTGTCCGACGACTCCGGCCTCCTGTGGTTCTTCGAGGCCGACAACTGGGAGATGCTGGTCAAGGTTCTCGACGGCTGCTCGTTCAACGGCCACTACTGGGTCTTCGCCGCGGCGACGACCGACGTCGAGCACACGCTGCGTGTCACCGACACCGAGACTCGCCAGATGAAGACCTACCACAACGACCTGGGCAACGCTGCACCGGCCCTTACCGACACCCTGGCCTTCGCCGCCTGCCCCTGAAGCCCGGGCCGAGGCACCGAGCCGGCCGCTGCCAGGCTCCGTCCAGAAAAGGCTCCTTCTCGCCTCGAACGAGCAGGAGCCTCTTGGATTCGGAAGAATCGCGCGACGGCCGGCTATTCGATCTCTGTTGGATCGTTGAACAGAACACCCAGGGCAATGTTGCCGTGACCCCGCTGCGGAAAATCGGGATCGGTCGAGTCCCCGCGGCTCAGATTCGACGCCGTGTCGTCCGGCGGGAAGAGCACGAGAGAGCTCGAGAACGAGATCACCTGTTCCTGCTTGTACAGCGGAGAGTAGGCAAAGGCGTCGCGAGACCACTGGGCCTCACCGCCGTGGCGCAGGATCACCTCTCGCAGGTCGATGCTGCGGCCGTCATGGCCGTAGGGAGGGGTGGAGCCGACGCCCCAGAGGGGCTCGGTCATGAATTCCTTCTGCAGTGTGCCATCGAAGTTTCGCTCCCAGAAATTCGGCCCCAGGTCGTGTCCCGAGCTGCGCATCGCTGAGCGCCTGCGCACGGTTCGCCCGCAGGTCGGCGGTGATTTTGTCGGGGCCGGCTCCCACTTGCTCCGGCAGGGACTTGTGGATGCCTTCCCCTTCGAGGTGGGGAGTCACCCCCGATTCCCTGGCCTCCCGCAAAGGCTTGGAGAAATGGCTGGGAGCGGGTAGAAATCACACCTGTGATCGAGCGAGTCCATGGTGGATCCTGGGCGGTGAGCTCTGGGGTTCCGTGGAGAGGCACTGTAGACTTCTGCTCGAAGCCCGAGCTCGAAGCTCCTCGGCTCCTGCAAGGCCCGCTCGGTACCTCCCTGGCTGCAAGAAGCACCCGGAACCCACCTCTCCGCGGAAAGGAATCCAAGTGCCCTCGAACTCGAAACGTCTCTCCACGTGGCTCCTGTTGGTGCCGATGGTGGCCGCGACCGGCTGCGGCGGCTCGTCCGACGAGACCCGGGGGGCTGCCCCCGAAGCCGCGGCTCCCGCGGTCGACGTTGCGGTTCCCCTCGAGCGTCCGGTGGTCGAGTGGGATCTCTTCACCGGGCGCCTCGAGGCCCAGGAGATGGTCGAGGTGCGGGCGCGAGTCTCGGGCTCGCTGCAGTCGGTGCATTTCGTCGACGGTGCCACGGTCGCCAAAGGCGACCTGCTCTTCGTGATCGATCCGCGGCCCTACCAGGCCGTGCTCTCCGAGGTCCAGGCCCAGGTGACACGCGCCGAGGTACGGCTCGAGCTGGCCGAGAACGACCTCGACCGCGCCGAGCGCCTGGTGCAGCGCCGGGCGATCTCGGAAGAGGAATTCGACGCACGAACGCAGGAGAAGAGAGAGGCCGAAGCGGCGCTGGAGGCCGCCCGGGCCGCGGTGACGGCGGCTCAGCTCGATGTCGACTTCACTCGGGTCGAGGCACCGATCGCCGGCCGCATCGGCGAGCAGAGGGTCAATGTCGGCAATCTGGTCCGGGGCGGCTCCGCCGACTCGACGGTGCTGGCGACCATCGTCTCCCAGGACCCGATCCACTTCTATTTCAACGCCGACGAACAATCGGTGTTGCGTTACATGCGCCTGACCCGCGCCGGCAGCCGCCGCAGCTCGCGCGAGTATCCGACCCCGGTGGAGCTCCAGCTGGCCGACGAGAAGGACTTCCCCCGCCGCGGCACCATCGATTTCGTGGACAATCGCTTCGACGAGGCCACTGGCACCATGCGCGCCCGGGCCCGCTTCGAGAATCCGGACGACATGCTCGTGCCGGGCATGTTCGCCAAGGCGCGAATGCGCATTCGAGGCCCCACCACCGCGCTGCTGATCCCCGACGAGGCGATCCAGCGCGACCAGGCCCAACGCTTCGTCTACCTGCTCGCCGACGGCGACGTCGCCGAGCGGCGCAGCCTCGAGATCGGCCCACGAGCCTACGGCCTGCGGGTGGTCCGCTCCGGTTTGGAGGCCACCGACCAGGTTCTGGTCGGCGGCCTGGCACGGGTCCGGCCCGGCGCCCCGGTCGCCCCGGTCGTGGTCGACCTCGCGGACCGGGCCCAACCGGATCCCGCCCAGCACGGTCTCGACGACGACGAGGTCGCGAGCCCGAGACAGCCGAGCGAGGCGGACGGAGCCTCACCGTGACCTTCGGCCGCTTCTTCGTCGACCGGCCGCGTTTTGCGACGGTGCTGTCGATCCTGCTGATCCTGGTCGGCGTGCTCGCCTACTTCGGCCTGCCGGTGACGCAATACCCGGAGATCGCCCCGCCGACGATCGTCGTCCGCGCGGTCTACCCGGGCGCCACGCCCGAGGTCATCGCCGACACGGTCGCCACACCGATCGAGCAGGCGGTGAACGGGGTCGAGGGCATGCTCTACATGACGTCCTCCTCGACCGGCGACGGCGCCATGCAGCTCTCGATCACCTTCGAGCTCGGCACCGACCTCGACACCGCCCAGGTTCTGGTACAGAACCGGGTCACCCAGGCCGAGCCTCGCCTCCCCGAGGAAGTGCGTCGGTTGGGGGTCGTGACCGAGAAGAGCTCACCCGACCTGATGATGGTGGTGCACCTGCTCTCCCCCGACGGCACCTACGACGACCTCTACATCTCGAACTATGCCCTGCTGCGGGTCTCCGACGTGCTCAAACGCATCGGCGGCGTGGGTAATCTCACGGTCTTCGGAGCTCGCGAGTACTCCATGCGAGTGTGGCTCGACCCCGACAAGCTGGCGATCTACCAGCTGACCGCGGCCGACGTGGTGGCCGCCCTGCGCTCACAGAACGTGCAGGTCGCTGCCGGCACCCTCGGCCAGCCGCCCACGCCGACCGGCACTCCGTACCAGATCACCGTCAATACCCAGGGTCGGTTCGACGAGGCCGAGCAGTTCCGCGACGTGATCATCAAGACCGCCAGAGGCGGCCGGCTCACCCGGGTGCGCGACATCGCCCGGGTCGAGCTCGGCGCACTCGACTATGTGCGCAACAGCTACCTGAACGGCAAGCAGGCCGTGGGCATGGGGATCTTCCAGCGCCCGGGATCGAACGCGCTGGAGACGGCGCAGCAGATCCGCGACACCATGGAAGCGCTCTCCCGGGACTTCCCGCCCGGGCTCGAGCACGCCATCCGCTACGACCCGACACAATTCGTCGAGGAGTCCCTGCAGGCGGTCTACGAGACGATCTTCGAAGCCGTGGTGCTGGTGCTGCTGGTCATCCTCGTCTTCCTGCAGTCCTGGCGGGCGGCGCTGATCCCGATCGCCGCCATTCCGGTGTCCTTGATCGGCACCTTCGCCGTCATGGCGGCCCTCGGCTTCTCGCTCAACACCCTGACCCTCTTCGGCCTGGTGCTGGCGATCGGCATCGTGGTCGACGATGCGATCGTCGTGGTCGAGAATGTCGAGCGCAACCTCGAGCAGGGCCTGGCGCCCAGAGAGGCGGCCCGTGTCAGCATGGACGAGGTCGGCACGGCATTGATCTCGATGGCCCTCGTGCTGGTCGCCGTCTTCCTGCCGGCCGCCTTTCTCGGCGGCATCACGGGCCAGTTCTTCCGCCAGTTCGCCATCACGGTGGCGGTGGCGACCCTGATCTCCGCCTTCAACTCGCTCACCCTCAGCCCGGCGCTGGCCGGCGTCCTTCTGCAGCCGCGCTCGGAGCACCGCGAGCCCGGCGGACCCCTCGGCGCCTTCTTCCGGCTCTTCAACCGTGCCTTCGATCGCGCCAGCAACGCCTACGCCGGTCTGCTCCGCCGCCTGGTGCGGTGGCCGGTGCCCGTGATGCTCGTCTTCGTGCTGCTGCTCGCGGCCACCGCCGTGATGTTCACGCGGGTGCCCGGTGGCTTCATTCCCCAGCAGGACAAGGGGTACCTGATCGTCGCGGTGCAGCTGCCGAGCGGCGCCTCGCTCGAACGAACCGACGCGGTGGTACGTGAGGCCGAGGCGCTCATTCGCCGGATGCCCGGCGCGGAAGACGTGGTGGCGATCGCCGGCTTCTCCGGCGCCACCTTCTCCGCCGCCTCGAATGCCGCGGCCATGTTCGTGTTGCTCCCGCCCTTCGAAGAGCGGGCCGAGGGCATCACCTCCGCCGGGCTGGTCGGGCAGATCCGCGCGGGGCTGTCGGACATCCAGAAGGCGAGCTTCTTCGTCATCGACCCGCCGCCGGTCAACGGCCTGGGCACCGGCGGCGGCTTCAAAATGATGGTGCAAGACCGCGGGGGTCTGGGTTTGCGGGAGCTCGAGCAGGCCACCTGGGGGCTGATCGGCGAGGCCAACCAGCATCCACGGCTCGAGCGGGTCTTCTCCACGTTCACCACCTCGACGCCCCGCCTCTTTCTCGATATCGACCGCACCCGCACCGAGATCCTCGACGTTCCGGTCGGCAACGTCTTCGAGACCCTCCGGGTCAACCTCGGCTCGGCCTACGTCAACGATTTCAACCTCTTCGGCCGCACCTACCGGGTCACGGCCCAGGCCGACGCACCCTTTCGCCTCGAAGCCGAAGACATCCTGCGCCTGCGCACCCGCAGCCGCACCGGTGCCATGGTGCCACTCGGCTCGGTGGCCGACGTGCGCGAGGAAAACGGCCCCGACCGCATCGTGCGCTACAACCTCTTTCCGGCAGCCGAGGTCCAGGGCAACACCGTGGCCGGCTCGAGCACCGCGGAGGGCATCGCCGCCATGGAGGCACTCGCCGATCGAGCCCTGCCGCGCGGCGCCGGCTACGAGTGGACCGAGCTCGCCTACCAGGAAAAACAGACCGGCAATGCCGCGCTCTACCTCTTTCCCCTCTCGGTGCTCTTCGTCTTCCTGCTGCTGACGGCCCAATACGAGAGCTGGTCGCTGCCGGTGGCGATCCTCTTGATCGTGCCGCTGTGTATCCTCTTCGCGTTGCTCGGCGTCTCGGCCCGCGGCATGGCCAACGACATCCTGACCCAGATCGGCCTCGTCGTCCTGATCGGGCTGGCGAGCAAGAACGCCATCTTGATCGTGGAGTTCGCCCGCCAGAAAGAAGAAGAAGGCCTCGACCGATTCGAAGCCGCGATCGAAGCCGCTCGCCTGCGCCTGCGACCGATCCTGATGACCGCCTTCGCCTTCATCCTCGGCGTCGTGCCGCTGGTGATCGCCTCCGGCGCGGGGGCCGAGATGCGTCAGGTGCTCGGCACCGCCGTCTTCTCCGGCATGCTGGGTGTCACTCTGCTCGGTCTCTTGCTGACGCCGGTGTTCTACACGGTCGTGCGCCGTGCCTCCGGCAGCTCGGGCGCCGCTGGCCCGGCTCTCGAGGCTCCCGAGGTCGATAATTCGAGCGGCCCCGATCCCGACCCTCCGATCTCTGAAACTCCGAACGAGCCGACAAGAGGCCAGGAGCTCTGATCATGCGCCCCATCGTCTGGAGCCTGGTGCTCTTGCTCCTCGGCGGCTGCAGCGTCGGCCCCGACTACACGCCGCCAACTCCCGAAGCACCGACCGACTTCTCGGCCCGTTCCGAGATCGAGGCCGCCGAAGCGGCGGGCGACGAGCTGCTCGCGCAGGTTCCGGACCCCGCTGCGACCCAGCTGGCGGAAACCATCTACGAGGCGGGCGAGCCCGAGGCCGACTGGTGGCGCCGGCTCGGCGACTCCGAGCTCGACCGCCTGGTCGAGGCAGCGCTCGAGACCAACCACGACCTGCGGATCGCCGAGGCCAACCTGCGGCGGGCCCGGGCTCTGCTCGGTGTGGGCCGCCGCGACCGCTACCCCACGGTCACATCCACCGCCGCGGTGAGCCGGGAGCGCGCCAGCAGCACCGCCACATCGAGCGGTGCCGATCGCGAATCCACCTTCTACAGCGGAGGCCTCGACGCGACCTGGGAGCTCGACCTCTTCGGCCGGGTCCGCCGGTCGATCGAGGCGCTCGAGGCGGAGGAAGGGATCGCCATTGCCGAGCTGCGGGGGGTGGCCGTCACGATCACCGCGGAAGTGGCCCGTACCTACCTCGAGCTGCGCGGCGAGCAGAACCGGCTCGCCGTGGCGCGGGAGAACGCCAAGAACCAGCGCGAGACCTACGAGCTGACCCAGGCGCTGCTCGAAGGCGGTCGCGGGACCGATCTCGACCTGGCGCGTGCGGAGGCTCAGCTCGAGCAGACCCTGGCCAGCCTCGCACCTCTCGAATCGAAGATCGCGGCCGCCATCCACCGCCTCGGCGTGCTCACCGGCCGTGCTCCGGGAGAGCTCGTGCCCGAGCTGACCGCACCCGCCGAGGGGCCCGAGAGCGCCACACGGATGCCGGCGCTCCCCACGAGCCTACGCATCGGGGAGCCCGCCGAGCTGCTGCGCCGTCGGCCGGATGTCCGCGCCGCCGAGCGCAGCCTCGCCGCGCAGACGGCTCGTGTCGGCATCCTGGTAGGAGATCTCTTTCCGCGGGTGCGCCTGCTGGGTGGCCTCGGCTTCCTCAGCACCTCGGCCTCGGACCTCGTCGACAGCGGTTCGACCACGTCCTCCTTCGGCCCTTTCTTGACCTGGCCCGCCTTCGATCTCGGCCGGGTCCGCCAGCGGATCGCGGCCGCCGAGGCCGACGCCGACGCCGCCCTGGCGACCTACGAGCAGACGGTGCTCATCGCTCTCGAAGAAGCCGAGAACGCGCTGGTCGACTACGCCCGCAGCCGCGAGCGCCAGGCCCGCCTCGCCGTCGCCGCCGACGCCAGCCATCGCGCCGCCGACCTGGCCGCCGTTCGCTACCGCTACGGCGCCGACAGCTTCCTCACCGTGCTCGACGCCGAGCGCCGTCTGCTCGAGGCCCAGGATCTGCACGCGCAGAGCACCACCCGCGCCGCCGTCTCCTTCGTGCAGCTCTACAAAGTCCTGGGAGGCGCCTGGGCGGTCCAGCCCGGAGCCGTCCAGCCCCGACCCTGAAGATCCTCTCGCCTCGAGCGTGGCTCGCCGAGAGACTGGTGGGCCTCTTCGCTTCGGCAGGCTCAGCGAGGTGCAGGCTCAGCGAGGTACCAGCCAACGAGGTGTCAGTCGAATCGTGCTCCAGGGGGAGTCGACCTCGCCGCGGCGACCTGCCCTTCGGCTTTTTCGGAAATCCGGGACCGTCTCGCAATTCCGTCCCTGAGCCGAAGTGCCGGTCGAATCGGAGATACTTCACCTCTGAATATGGCCTCCCAACTCCACTCAGAGCGAAATTTTCCGGAAAAATCGCACCTCGGAGTCCACTCTCGCAGTGCCAGAAGACGAGCCTCGGCAACACCCACCGCACAAGTCTCGGTCCCAGCAGAAAAAGAAACCTGCATTCGCCTTCAAGATCTGCTAAGGTATCGACCTCGGGTTCATCCAACGGACTGAAAAACTACTCTCCCGCCTAAAGCGACGTCTCACCACTTCTCTTTCCCGCAGTCGAGTATCCAGCGCCATTTGGAAGTTACCCGTGGGCTTTGGCCACAGTGGCCGAAGCATCAACGTACCGTACCCCGCGCCACAGACGTGGGACAGGAGAAGTCAGTCATGTCGAAGAAAATCTACGTAGGAAATCTGCCGTTCAGTGCCACCGATGACGAAATCCGGTCGCTGTTCTCAGAATATGGAGAAGTTGAAACGGTCAACTTGATCACCGACCGGGAGACCGGACGGCCGCGGGGCTTCGGTTTCGTGGAGATGTCGAGCGGTGCCGATGAAGCGATCCAAGCCCTGCACCAGAAGGATATGGGCGGTCGGAGCCTCAACGTGAACGAAGCGCGGCCGCGCACCGAGGGCGGTGGCGGTGGCGGGCGCCGGCACTCCTGGTAGGCCATTTCCCCGCAAAAAAAGCCGGAGACGGGCCCTCGGCTCGCTCCGGCTTTTTTTTGTTCGGAATCCACCACACGTTCGCCTTCCGGCGCGTTCAGAGCCCGAGGGAGCCGAAGACGTCTTCGAATCGACCGCCGCCTGCGACACAGCGCACCCGAAGCACCTGGCACCCCCGAAGAACCCGCACCTCCGACCTTGCAGTCTTCTCCCGATCGGTACCGAACGAAAGAGCTCCCGCCCCACGAGGAGCCCACGAGGCCGAGCCGCGCCACACCGCCGGATCGGACCCCCGCGAGCTCCGCCTACTCGCGCTCCACCGTGCCGCTCTTCGGTGGCTCCCAGACGGCGTACGAGTGCCCGGAGATCGGTTGTGGCCGATAGGGCGCTTCGAGCGACTCGACCGTCTGGGTGTCGAGCTCGAGATCGAGCGCGGCGACGGCATCTTCCAGGTACCGAAGCCTGGTGGCGCCGACGATCGGTGCCACCAGGCCGGGCTTTCCCAGCATCCAGGCCAGTGCGACCTGGGCTGGCCGTGCCCCGTGCCGCTCGGCCACGGCCACGACCCGGTCGACGATTTCTTCGCCCGAGGAATCGGAGTAGAGCTTTCCGATCAGGTCGTCGCTCTCGGACCGGGTGGTGGTCGGTCTCTTTCTTCTCTTGCCGGCGAGCAGGCCCCGGGCCAGCGGGCTCCAGGGAATGAGGCCGAGCCCCTCTTCGCGGCAGAGAGGAATCATCTCCCGCTCCTCTTCGCGGTAGAGGAGATTGTAGTGATTCTGCATCGATACGAAGCGGCTCAGCCCCAGGCGGTCTGCGGTGTAGAGCATCTTGGCCAGCTGCCAGGCGTACATGCTCGAAGCACCGATGTAACGCGCCTTGCCGGACTTCACCACATCGTCGAGAGCTTCCAGAGTCTCTTCGATCGGAGTCTCGGGATCGAAACGGTGGATCTGGTAGAGGTCGACATAGTCGGTGCCGAGGCGCCGTAGCGAAGCGTCGATGGCCGACAGAATGTGTTTGCGGGAAAGGCCGTGGCGATTGGGGCCCTCACCCATCGGGAAGAAGACCTTGGTGGCGATCACCACCTCTTCGCGCCGGGCCAGCTCACCGAGTATCTTGCCGGTGAGCTCCTCGCTCACGCCCTGAGAGTACATGTCGGCGGTATCGAAGAAGTTGACGCCGAGCTCCAGGGCTCTCGCAAAGAACGGACGGCTCTCGTCTTCGTCGAGAACCCACGGACGCCAGGCCGAGCTGCCATAGGTCATGCAGCCCAAACAGATGCGGGAAACCTCGAGGCCGCTGCGGCCGAGCTTTTGGTATTTCATGCCCCGAGTATCTCATCACCCGCTGCCGAGCCGTTTCTCCGGATCGGCTGGCACCTCGGAGATACCGGGGCGG
>CAZMEL010000270.1:0-10968 GCA_964565225.1 uncultured Thermoanaerobaculia bacterium
GTGGATGGTGGAGAGCGACACCGTACCCGTGGTGACCTTGATGTGGGTCACGTCGGCGGGTGCCGCGCTCGACCCTCCGGGCCGGGAAGGGCTGGCCGCGCTCACCACGCCGCTGGTGCTCGAAGGGACCCGGCGACGTTCCGCGGAGCGGCTGGCGGCCGATGTCGAGGCCCTGGGTGGAAACCTTTTCGCCGCCGCCGGCTGGCACAGCTCGGGGGTCGGCCTCGAGGTTCTGAGCCAGGATCTCGAGGCCGGGATCGACACCCTCTGCGAGCTGGTCCAGGAGGCCGTGTTCCCGGACGGGGCAGTGGCCCGACGCCGAGCCTGGCTGCAGGCCGAGCTCGCGTATCGCCGTCGGCGGACCGCCCAGCTCGGCGACGACACCTTGCTGGCCGCGCTCTACGGCGGAACGCGCTACGCCTCGCCCCGCTCCGGCACCGCCGCCGGCCTGCAGGGCCTCGAGCGCCGCCAGGTACGCGCCTGGCACCGGTCGGGCTTTTCTGATGGAGGCTCGAAGCTGATCGTGGTCGGAAGGCTCGAGGCCGAGGGGTTGCTGCGCCGACTCGAGGATCGGGTCGATCCCGCCACCGTCGGCACTGGTCTTCCGAGCGGCACTCTCGAGCCCCCCGCGGAGATTCCGCGAGTGGTGCTCGTCGACGCGCCCGAGGCGCCGCTGACCGAGCTCCGCCTCGGGCAGACGAGCGTGTCTCCGAACGACGACGACTTTCCCGGCATGGAATTGCTGAGCGCCCTGCTCGGCGGCTCCTCCGCCAGCCGCCTGGGCCGCGGTCTACGCCAGGAACGGGGCTGGGTCTACGGCATCGGCTGCCGGCTTCTCGAGCGCCGCGGATCGGCGCCGCTGGTGATCCGCACCACCTGCCGACACGACGATGCCGGCAGGGTCGTCCGCCAGATCCTGGAGGAGATCGCGCACGTGCGGCAGCGGCCGGTGCCTGCCGACGAGCTCGAGATCCATCGGCAAATCCTGACCGCGGGTCGTCCGCTCGCTTTCCAGACGACCCACGGCACCGCACGCCAGCTCGTCGGCCTGTTGGCCTTCGACCGCACCGCGGACGACTTCGTGCGCGGCGCCGAGAGATTGGCGAGCCTCGGCCCGCAGAGCCTGGCCGCCCTGGCGCACCGCCGGCTCGATCCCGAACGGATGACCATCGTCGCGGTCGGCCCGGCGGACCGCCTGCTCCATCGACTCGCGGACTTCGGCGAGGTGGAGCCAGTTTCAGTGTCACGAGCCCGGAGTGGAAACGGCTTCGGGAAAAAGACCGACCAGTTCGAAGGGGCAGACTCGGCGCGCTACGGCTCGCCATAGGAAAGGAGGTGACAAACCATGCATGAATCCTACAAGGAAGACTACTTCGAGATCGAGGTTCTTCAGGATGCCAGCGCGGAATTCGACGCGGCCGCCGAGTGCACTTGCACTCAGGATGACCCGCCGCCGCCTTGCAGTTGCTGCAATTCGATCTTCTAAGACCCATACGACGGCGCGAGGCGAGCTCCTGGTGACAGGGCTCACGCTCGCGACCGCCGCATGAGCATGCTCTAGCAGTATAAGCCAAGGAACCGCGCCGAGGCTGCCCCTTCTCTAGAAATCGAATGTGAAATTGAAAAGTCACGCAACGAGCTAGATCGCATCCAGAAACAACGCCTTTCGGTGCCCGAGGAATCCTGATGTTCGAGCACGGACCGTAGACTGTTTGAGCAGATGAGGAATCCATCGGCCCTAAATGCCTTTCCCCAAGAGAGTTACGCGGCAGAAAGTCCTATAGGCGAGTTTCGAGGGCCGCGCGCAGGACATCAGGATTCCCCTGATCCACACCGTTTCTGGACGGGATCTAGCTAGACCGACGACCCGAGACGCAAGGAGGCTTCGCAAACATGATCGAACGCCCACGGCTGAAAAGCTTTCTGACGGTTTTTCCGATCTCCGAGGACACCTGGGGGTTGCGAGGGGGTAGCGACGAGATCTGGCGGCTCAAGCTGGGGGCGCGAGATGCCATGCGCACCTTCACCGCCCTTCTCCCCCACCTCGACGGTCGACAGACGACCGAAGAGATCCTGACCCGGCTGGCGAAACAGGAGGTGGCTCCCGACGCGGCGCGGCACGTGCTCGACAGATTGGCGGAGGCGGCATTGATCGAAGAAGCCGACGATGCCGACCTCTCGCAACTGGAGATCGACACCTACCGCGACCAGATCACCCTCTTCTCCCGTTTCAGCAAGACCGGCGGCGCCCGCCACCAGCGGATGTTGCGCCGGAGTCACGTGGCGATCGCCGGCAGCGGCCGGTTGAGCGACAGCCTCGAGCGGCAGCTCGCCCAGGTCGGCTTCGGCCGGATCACCCGCCTGGTCGAAGATACGAACGGCGAGGATCGAGCCGCGGCTCCGGCACCCACCGAGTCCGCCGGCCTGACCGAGATCGCCCGGCGGCCTCTCGACCGTTCGGAGATCTGGCCCGCCGAAGAGGTGCCGCCGGATCTCCTCTTCGTTCCTCAGCAGGGACACGACTCCGAGCTGCTCGAGGCGGTCGACGCCTACTCCAAGAGGCGGAAAGCGCCCTGGATGCTGCTGCGGACCCTCGACGTGCGAGAGGGCTGGGTCGGCCCACTCTTCCTTCCCGGCGAGACCGCGGACTACCTGAGCCTCGAAGCCCGTCTGCGCGGCAACCTGCCGTTCTACGACGAGAGCCGGGCCTTCGATCGCAAGGTGCGTGCATCCGGCCAGCCCGGCAATCCCCTGGGTGGCCTGTACCCCCATTTCGACGTGCTCACGGGCATCGCCGCCGTCGAGGCGATCAAGCTGGTGACGAACATCCGCACCCCGGACCTCGCCGGCAAGTTCCTGACCGTCGATCCCTGGCGCTGGGAGCTCGAGCTGCACGAGGTTCTCAAGGTGCCCTGGGTAGACCACGGCTTGAGCGCCTCGCCGACACCTCTACCCTGGAAGGAGGACACCGCCGATGACAGCACGAATCGAATCGCGGGTTGAGCCGGCCCTGCGGTCGATCCCGCGGCCGCCCACGAGGCTTCGCCTGCGAGACGTCCCACGGAGCGATCCGCTGCTGACCCTGCGCGCCGGCAGCCGGTTGATCTCCACCAAGGTCGGCCTGATCAAACACGTCGGCTGCGGCACCCGGGTAGCGCAGGATCCGCGGGTCCACAGCCTGGGGGTGACCCTCTCCGACCTCTCGCGCTACTCCGACATCACCCACTCGTCGAAGAGTGGCGGCGCCGGAACGACGATGCTCTCGGCGCTGGCCGCCTCCATCGGCGAGGCGGTGGAGCGCTACTGCATGTACGTCTACGACCGCGAGCAGATGGCTCTCGCCACCTATGACGAGCTCGGGGACGACGCCGTGCACCCGGACGAGCTCCGGCTCCACACCCGGGAGCAGCTCGCCACCTCACCCGTGCTCGAGCCCCTCGACTATTTCACCGAGAGCTCTCGGATCCGCTGGGTCTGGGGCCATTCCCTGACCGAGGACCGCCCGCGCCTGGTTCCCGCGGCGCTGGTGTACCTCGCCTACCGAGTGGCGTCTCGGGAAGACGGCGAGGTGGCCATCGGCCGCAACGCCTCGAACGGGCTCGCGGCCGGCTACACCCTCGAGGAAGCGATCCTCTCGGGTCTGCTGGAGCTGATCGAGCGCGACTCCTTCATCAATTCCTGGCAGCACCGGGTGATGGGGCCTCGGATCCGGGTCGACGACCCACACATCGAGGAGCTCTTACGTCACACGCTGCGAGCCGATCATCCGAAGGTCGACGTGCGGATCTTCGACAACACCCTCGACACACCCGCGGCGTCGACCCTCCTGATCCTGCGCCGGCCGACCGAGATCGGCCCGGTGCTGTGTGTCGGCTCGGCGGCCCGGCTCGATCCGCGGGCGGCGGTGATCAAATGCCTCGAAGAAGCCGGCCAGGCGATGCCCTACTTCCGCCACCTGGCGGTCCGAGATCCGGACTGGAAACCGGCGGAGGACTGCTCCAACGTCGAAGATTTCGACGCCCACGCCCGCCTCTACCTGTCGCGCCCGGAGTGGATTCCGGAAGCCTTCGATTTCTGCGAGCGGGTGGGCGACGAGGTGGCGCTCTCCGAGATGCCCGATCGCTCCACCGGCCGGGTGCTCGGCGATCTCGAGGCGCTGGTCGAGGGCCTGCGGGCCGTCGGCTCGGAGGTCGTGGCGGTCGATATCACCTCTCCCGACGTCCGCCAGGTCGGCCTGCGGGTCGTGCGGGTGCTCGCCACGAACCTGGTGCCGCTGCACGGCCACCACCTCGGGCAGTTCCTCGCCCCCCGGCGCCTGCAAGAGGTGCCGCGCAAGCTCGGCTGGGAGCGCCGGGGCTGGGATCCGCGAGCCGGCCTCAACCCATTCCCCCATCCTTTTCCCTAGGCCTGGAGCATTCCATGACCCATTTCGATCTCAGGACGCTGAAGAAGTACAGCCGCTCGCTGCTCTACGCGCCGCTCCGGCGGCGCGCCAGCCTGAGCGAGATCTTCCACGAGAACACCAAGCTGGCGCCGCTCTCCGGCCAGGCCTACGGCCGCGAGATCGCGGTGGTCCTGGGCTCGCCCAAGATCCGGCGCCTGCTGAGCCGACCGTACAAGGACTACTCCCTGATGGATCGGGCCGAGCTGCCGGAGATCTCCTGCCGCGGGGAGCTGCGCCAGACCATCGCCGGCCGCCGCTCGGTGCGCCGGTTCAGCGGCGAGCCGGCGAGCCGCGAGGAGGTGTCGCAGCTACTGTTCTTCGGCTACGGGCGGACCGACGACCAGCACCACTTTCGCGCCGTGCCCTCGGGCGGTGGCCTCTACCCGCTGGAGATCTACGTGGTGGCCCTGGCGGTCGACGGCCTGGAGCCCGGTGTGTACCACTACGGGGCCGAGGATCACCACCTCGACGTCGTTTCACGGGGCGACTTCCAGGCCGAGATGAAAGAGCTGGTGATGACCAGCGGGATCGACGTCGACCGCGCGGCGATGGTGGTGATCTTCACCGCGGTCTTTCCGCGCAACACCCTCAAGTACAAGGATCGCGGCTACCGGATGATCTTGATGGAGTGCGGAGCCGCCGCCCACGGAATGAGCCTGGTGGCGCGTAGCCTGGGCCTCGGCGACTGCTATGTCGGCGGTTTTCTCGACGACGAGCTGAGCCGATTCCTGGAGATCGACGGGGTCCAGGAGGCGCCCCTGCTGCCGCTGGTGATCGGCCGCCAGCCCACCGCCACCGAGGACGAAGGATGACCCGACGCGAGGAGCTGGCCGATGCTTCGTGACCTGCGCACGAGCCTGCGGGTGCTGGCTCGCAACCGGCTGCCGAGCCTGGTCGTCCTCGTCACCCTGGCCCTCGGCATCGGCTCCAGCGCCGCCATCTTCACGGTGCTCTACGCTGTCGTCCTGCGCCCCCTGCCCTTCCCCGAGCCCGACCGGCTGGTGGCAGTGTGGTCGACCCAACTGCAGGAAGGGATCGACCGCGGACCGGTGTCGATGGCCGACTACCTCGACTGGCGCGACGCCAACCACAGCTTCGAGGCCCTCGCCGTGATCCAGGACTCGGGATTCGCCCTGACCGGTGAAGGAGAGCCGGAGGAGATCGTCGCCAGCCTGGTGTCGCCGGATTTCTTTCCGGTGCTGGGCGTCGCTCCGGTGCTCGGCCGGGCGCTGCTGCCGGAAGAGGAGACCCCCGGTCGCGACCGCGTCGTCGTGCTCTCCCATGGCTTGTGGCAACGCCGTTTCGGCGGCGATCCGGAGGTGATCGGGCGGACGCTGTCGTTCGATGGCCTGCTCCACGAGGTCGTGGGCGTGATGCCCGCCGGCTTTCGTTTTCCCAGCCCGGACGTCGAGCTGTGGACCCCGCTGGCCTTCACCGCCGACCAGCGCAAACGGCTGATCCGCAGCCGCCGGATCATGCGGGTCGTCGGCCGCCTGCGCGACGGTGTCTCGCTGCCGGCCGCTACGGCGGAGATGCAGGCCCTCGCTGCCGGCCTGGCCGAACACGACCCCGCCACCAACGGGGGATGGAGCGTCACCCTCGTTCCTCTCCACGAGCAGGTGGTGGCCGAGGCTCGTCCACTCCTGCTCCTGCTGCTGGCGGCGACCGCCGCGGTGCTCGCGGTTGCCGGCGCCAATGTCTCGAACCTGCTGCTGGCCCGGGCCGTGGCGCGGCGCCGGGAGCTCGCGCTTCGCACGGCTCTGGGCGCCGGCTTCCTGGCCACCGTTCGCCCGGTGCTCGCCGAAGCCCTGGTGCTGGCCAGCGTCGGCGGCCTCCTCGGCCTCGGCCTGGCGCACGGTGTGACCCAAGGCCTCGCCGCCCTGGCCCACGACCTGCCGCGGGAGGAAGACGTGGCGATCGGGCCGGCGGTGGTCCTCTTCGTGGCCGCTCTCAGCGCCATCGCCGGTCTCTCGATCGGCGCACCGGCCGCCCTCGTGGGCTGGCGCAACGCCCGCTCCCGGGGCGCGGGAGGGGATCGCACCACCGGCGGACGCAGCGGCCGGCGGCTGGGCGGCCTGCTGGTCGGTGCCGAGGTGGCCCTGGCCCTCGCTCTGGCGATCGGCTCCGGCCTCCTGGCCAAGAGCTTCGTCCGCCTCGCCGCGGAGGACCCGGGGTTCGACACCGCCGGTCTGGACGTCGCCTACCTCTCTCTGCCCCGGGCCCGGTACGGCCAGCAGCCGCAGATGGTCCGCTTCTACGAGGAATTGCTCGATGGTCTCTCGAAGCGACCGGGCATCCGCCGGGCGGCGGTGACCAGCGCCCTGCCGATGAGCCCGGTGGGTTACAACTTCGACCTGCCCTACCGGGTCGAAGGACGCCCGCCCGACGAGGACGGCAACGACTCCCAGGTCTTCCTGCGCAGCGTCAGCCCCGACTACTTCCGGACGTTGGGTATCCCCCTGCTGCGCGGCCGCGACCTCGGCCCCCGGGACCGAGCCTCGGCTCCCCGGGTGGCGGTGATCAACCAGACCCTGGCCGAGCGCGCCTGGCCGGAGGGCTCGGCGATCGGCGAGCACCTGTCGATTCCTCTCGGCGGCTGGAGCCGCTACGAGATCGTCGGCGTCGCCGCCGACATCCGGCACCACGGCCTCGACCAGCGGCCGCAGCCCGAGATCTACCTCCCGTTCACCCAATACGCTTTCCTGGAAATGACCCTGGTCGTGCGTCCCCAGGGACCGGGCGTCGAAACCGCCGACGCGATCGAGGCCGCGGTCTGGGCGATCGACCCGCGGCAGCCGATCTCCGGCCTCACGACCATGGAGGCGGTGCTCGACGCCAGCGTTCTGCAACGGCGCCTCAACACTCGCGTGATCGTGCTCTTCTCCGTCGTGGCCGCAATCCTCGCCGCTCTCGGGATCTACGGCATGGCGGCTTATCAGGTCGGTCAGCGGGCTCGCGAGTACGGCGTGCGCAAGGCCCTGGGCGCCGGGCGCTGGGAGCTGGTGCGGGCCGCCCTGGCACCGACCATGGCCTGGGTGATCGGCGGCCTGCTGCTGGGGGTCGCCATCGCCCTGGCCTCCACCCGTCTGCTGGACCGTTTTCTCTACGGCGTCTCCAGCCTCGATCCCATCGTCTTCGCCGCCGCCCCCATCGGCCTCGCCGCCGTGGCCCTCTTCGGTTGCCTGCTGCCGGCGAGGCATGCGGTGCGGGTCGATCCGGCGGCCGTTCTGCGAGACGAATGAGCCGCGCCGCCCCAGCCGAGCCCCGTCCGGCGGCGGCCGCGGAGAGCCGCCGCTACGATGGGGCCTATTTCCGCGACCTCCTGCGGCAACACCGGCGACCGCTGCTCCTCGCCAACCTGCTCGCGTCCCTGGCAGCCCTGGTCAGCGTCGTCCTGCCCCTGCTCTTCCCGATCCTGGTCGACGAGGTGATCCTCGAGCAACCGGCGGGTTTCGTGGCCGCCATCGACCGGCTCTTTCCGCCTGCCTGGCACGGCCCGACCCTCTACGTCCTCGCCGTGCTCGGCCTCACCGCCGTGCTCCGCCTCGCCATGCTCGGCCTCGACGTGGTGCAGGCACGGCAGTTCGCCGAGGTCTCGAAAGAGATCGTCTACCGCCTGCGCTGCTCGCTGCTGCGGAGCCTGGAGCGCATCTCCATGCGGGAATACGAGACCCTCGGCGGCGGCGCCGTCGCCAGTCGTTTCGTCACCGACCTGCAGACCCTCGACCAGTTCCTCGGTGCCAGCCTCAGCCGTCTGCTCGTCGCCTCGCTCACCCTCGCCGCCGTCGCCGCGGCATTGCTGTGGATGCACTGGCCGCTGGCACTGTTCATCATTCTCTTGAACCCCGTGGTGATCTTCTGCACCACCCTTTTGATCCGCCGGGTCAAGCGGCTGAAGATCGCGGAGAACGCCGCCGTCGAGACCTTCCAGCAGGCCCTCACCGAAGCGCTCGAGGCGATCCAGCAGATCCGCGCCAGCAATCGCGAGCGCCATTACTTCCTGCGCCTCCAGGACCGTGCCGCACAGCTCCGCAACCGCTCCGTGGATTTCGCCTGGAAGAGCGCCGCCGCGCACCGCTTCGGCTTTCTCGTGCTGTTCCTGGGGTTCGACCTCTTCCGCGCCCTCGCGCTCCTGATGGTGATCTTCTCCGACCTCACCCTGGGCCAGATGGTCGCGGTGTTCAGCTACCTCTGGATGATGCTGGCCCCGGCCCAGGAGCTGCTCCGCATGCAGGTGGTCTACTACGCCGCCCGCGGCGCCCTGGAACGCATCAACGGTCTGCTCGACCTCGAGCGCGAGCCGAGCTACCCCCACCTCGAGAACCCCTTTCTCGAGCGGGCGACCGTCGGCATCCGGCTCGAGCACGTCTCCTTCTCCTACGGCGCCGGTCGGCCGGTGCTCGACGATCTGAGCCTCGAGATCGCCGCCGGGGAGAAGGTCGCCGTGCTCGGTGCCTCCGGTGGTGGCAAGTCGACCCTCGTGCAGATCCTGCTCGGCCTCTACCCCACCACCTCCGGCACCGTTCGTTACGGCGGCGTGCCGATCACCCGCATCGGCATGGACGTGGTCCGCGAGCACGTCGCCACAGTGCTGCAGCACCCCGCGCTCTTCGACGACACCGTGCGCAACAACCTGACCCTCGGCCGCCCGCGACCCGAGGCCGCGCTCTGGAAGGCGCTGGAGATCGCCCAGCTGCGGGACGTCGTCGAGGGGATGCGCGAGGGTCTGGAGACGATCGTCGGCCGCCAGGGCATCCGCCTCTCCGGCGGCCAGCGCCAGCGTCTGGCGATCGCCCGCATGGTCCTGGCCGAGCCGCGAGTGGTGATTCTCGACGAGGCGACCTCCGCCGTGGACCTCGAGACCGAAGCGCGCCTGTACCTCGCCCTCGGCTCCTTCCTCCGAGGGCGCACCACCATCCTCATCGCCCATCGCCTGAGCGCCTTGCGCCACGCCGATCGGGTCCTGGTCTTCGAAGCGGGCAAGGTCGTGGAGCAGGGGCGGCATCACGAGCTGCTGGCGAGGGGGGGACTGGGGGATTCGCTGCTCGTCGAGCACTCCCACCCCCCTTGACTCGCCAGGGCGCAGCGGTATCGCAGATTCTCGCCGATGGCCCCTCGAGCGGAACGGAAACGAGGTCCATGGCGCTCGGCGAGTGAGTCCGAGGCAGCCGCCGGGCTTTCCCTACTCCAATCGGCATCCGGAGAAAGGTCCGAATTGGGGTGGATTGCCAGCGCGATAGTATCGCCCCGAAGGAGCGTCACCATGCAATGGACCGATCGCCTCGTCGTCGCCAGCCTCTTCTTGGCTACCCCTGCCCTGGGCCAGTCGCTCAATATCGACTTCGGGGAGGCCGACAGCCATCCGCCGCCGACCTATGCCGCGGCGGGCCTGGCCGGCGTCTGGAACAGCTTTCCGGCCCTGCACGGGACTTCGGAGAACGATCTCCTGGGGCTCGACGGACAGCCCACCGGAGCCCGGCTGCTCCAGCTCGGGGGTTTCGAGAACCTGCACGAGCACGATCCCGCGATCTCGGGCGACGACGCCTTGCTGATGGACGATTTCCTGGTGACGTACAACGCGGCGCTCGAGTCGTGCATCTTCTTCGACGATCTCGAGCCCGGGGAGTACGAGGTGTTGGTGTACGCCCGGATGCCGGATCCCGCGATCGGGAGCTACACCAGCGTCGACCAGGAGGTGGGCATTCCCCACTACGAGGTCGGCGGCGCCTGGCCGGGCGGGCACCAGGAGCTGGTGTCGTTTTCGCGCCACTTCGTGACGGTGGGTGCCGACGGCAACCTCGATCTGCATTCGGGAATCGTCCCGGGAGCCGATCCGCTGCTCGGCGCCGCCCTCAACGGGATCCAGCTGATCCTGGCAGGCCCCATCTTCAGCGACGGGTTCGAGAGCGGCGACACCAGCTCCTGGGACGGCTGATCAGTCTTCCCGCAGCACCGCCATGGGATCGACCCGGGCCGCGAGGTGGGCGGGGTACCCGCAGGCGATGGCAGCGGCGAGGGTGAGGATGCCGATGGCACCGACCTGGAGATCGAAGCGCCAGGGTTCGAGGTCTTGCAGCTGACTGGCGAGCAGGCGGCTGACGGGCCAGGACAGCAGCCAACCGAGGAGGACGCCGAACGCCACCAGCCCGAGCCCGTGGCGGAGCACCTGGCTCAGGATGCTTCGACGCTCGGCACCGAGGGCCAGGCGGACGCCGATCTCGCGGCGGTGCTCGGCGACCCAGAAGGCCATGACGCCGTAGAGACCCACGGCGGCCAGCAGCAGGGCCACTGCACCGAAGGCTCCCAGCAGCGTGGTCCGCAAGCGGGGAGTCGACTTGCCTTCCCATAGCTGATCTTCGAATCGGGTGATGGCTCCCACCGGCACTCTCGGGTCGATGGCGGCGACCCGCTGACGGACCGACGGAGCCAGGGCCATGGGATCTCCGGTGGCCCGCACCAGGGCGCTGAGCACGAACGGGTAGTCGACCCCCGCGAAGGGTATGTACGTCACGTTGGCCCAGCCC
>CAZMEL010000271.1:0-10926 GCA_964565225.1 uncultured Thermoanaerobaculia bacterium
CCCCCTCTCAGCCCGTCTTCGTGGCGCCGGACCGAATCCTCGTCTCCACCGTCAACGAGGTGGGAGCCAAGCTCTTGAAGATCCATCACACCGACGGCACCTACCGGCCCGAGGTGCTGTGGGAGAACCCCAGGTTTCGCAACAACTGGAACTCTTCGGTGCTGCACGAGGGCAAGGTCTACGGCTTCGACAACGCCACCTTTCGCTGCCTCGACGTGGAGACCGGCGAGTTCTGCTGGTCGCACCGCGGCCTCGGGCAGGGCACGGTGATCGTCGCCGATGGCCTGCTCTTCCCCTTCAGCGACCAGGGCGAGCTCTTTCTCGCCGAAGCCTCCGCGGAGGGTTTCGAGACGTCCGGAAGCCTGCAGGTGCTCACCGGCCGAAGCTGGACGGCGCCCGTGCTGGCGGGCGGCGTCGTCTACGTTCGCAATCAGGAAGAGATGGCCGCCATCGCAGTGCGCGGGCCCAAGTCATGAAACAGATTCCGAAATCGGGAGACGACGCGACCATGCGAGCCGAAAACCGCAGGTACCTCCATGCCGGCGCGGCGCTGGTCCTGAGCCTTCTCTTCTTCGTCCACTCCGCCCCGGCCCAGGAGCTCTCCGAAGACGAAGTGCTCGCCAGGAGTCTCGACGCGGTGGGCGGTGCCCGGGCCTGGAAAGCGATCGAGACCATGGAGTGGAGCGGCGACTTCTCCACCTTCAGCACCACCCATCCCTTCACGATCCAGCGCCAGCGCCCGAAGCTCTACCGCTTCGACTATCGCGAGGCCGACCGTGACGTCACGGTGGTCTACGACGGCGAGCGCACCTGGTGGCGCAACGACTGGGTTCCCTTCGCCGGCGTGCCCTGGCCGACAGCGCCCTCCCGGATCTACGCTCGCGGCTTCGAGGCCGATGCCGAGTTCGTCTACCCCTACCTGGAGCCCGGCAACGAGGTCGAGCTCGTGGGCAAGACGGATTGGGACGGATCCGACGCCTGGGAGCTGGCCGTGACCCTCGGCAACGGCCTGGTGGAGACCTGGTACCTCGATCCCGAGACGTTTCTGCCGATGGTGCGGATCACCCGAGCCGGCTACGTGATCGGTCTCGACAAGGAGCACCGGATGTTCTTCTCCGACTTCCGGGCGGTGGCGGGGGTCCAGATCCCCCACTACATCGAAACCGAGCTCGGCAACCGCTTCGGTGTCATGAAGGTCGATTCGGTGGTCGTCAACGAGCCGATTCCACCGCAGCGATTCGTGAAGCCGGTGCCCCCTCCCGTGCAGCGTCTGGGGTTTCTCGCCGGCAAGTGGAAGGTCGCCAGCCAGAGTCGGCAGGTGCCGACCCAGCCCTTCCTCTTCCAGGACGAAGGAGTCTCGGTGATCACTCCGAAGCTCGACGAGCAGGTGTTCGAAGAGACGCTCTTCTACCACGACAACGACCGCCCGAGGAACGTGAACCGAACCTTTACCTTCGACCGTTTCAAGGGTGAGTACCGCGTGTTGCACCTGGACGACCTGACCTACCACCCGATCCTGCTCCGGGGCGCCGCCGATGCGGAAAACCTTTCCTTCGACAACCTCGAGACCGGCACGGAGTGGGGCTTTCCGGGAATGCCCTTCCACAACCGCCTGGTGATGCAGGGCCCCACCGACAAAGGTTTTACGCTCGAGTGGCAGACCTCTTCGGACGGCGGTCAGATGTGGGCCACGATGGCTCGTTTCGAATACTCACGTTTCGAATGACGAACCGAGCGAGGGGGGCATTCGGCCCCCCGGGAGAGCCAGCAGAGGGCCGGGGCGCCGGGAAGGCACCCGGCCTTTTTCTCTGCCCCGAAACCTTCCAACCGACCGGTAGAGATCCGACCGGTTGGTAGCTGTAAGTCCTTCTCTCCGAACGGCTTCTCCCTCGGAGCCTCGACCATCGCGCCGAGTCGTCTCCGGTTCACCGCCAGCCCTTGACGCCACCGAACAGCCCGCCTAGACTACTTTTGGTGTTTTGAGGTTCATCATCTTGCTTTCGACTCCGAGCGGGCAGGGACCGTCGGTAGTTGGATTGCTCGGTCAGGTGTCGGAGAGTCGCGGAGTCCCCGCGGTCTCGGCGCCGGATGTCGATTCTTTCCTTCGAATCTTCGCTGTGATCGGCAATCTCTATCTCGAGGCAACTCGTTCGGCTATCAAGGAGTAATTCCATGGGCAGATTGGTTCGGATCACCCTGACAACAGCGCTCGCGCTGCTCCTCGTTCTTCCGGTCTCGGCCGACGAAAGGAGCACCGAAACGGGCGTTGCTTCCGGCGATTCGACGGCTTCCGACTCCGGCGGGGAGAAAGCCGCGGGCCGCAGCGAGGGGGCGAGTCGGAGCGGCTCGGCCAAGAAGGCCAAACAGCCGACATCGAGCGGATCCTCCGGCTCGAATTTTCTCTCCAAGCTCCAGGTACACGGCTTCCTCACCCAGGCCTACGCCATCTCCGAGTTCGTCGGCCGGGTCGGAACCACGGATCCCGCGATCGACGACGAAGCCCTCGGTATTCCCGAGGGAGGGACCTTCGACTACCGCACCATGGCCCTGCAGTTCCGCTACGAGATCACCGACAAGGACGTGATGGTGATCCAGTTCAGCAGTCGCGCGCTCGGCGACAGCCCCGCCGCCGATTTGGAAGACGACATCGAGCTCGACTGGGCCTTCTACGAGAGGCGGCTGACCGACAACACCCGGATCAAGATCGGTCGGGTCCAGATCCCCCTCGGCATCTTCAACGAGATCCGCGACGTGGGCACCATTCTGCCGTTCTACCGACCTTCGTATGTCTTCTATCGCGAGGGGACCTTCACCAGTGAAACGGTGGACGGCCTGGCGATCTCCCATACCTTCTGGCCCACCGCGGACTGGAGCCTCGACCTCGACCTCTGGGGCGGCAGCTGGAATCAGGTCGAGCTCGCACCCATCGAAGAGGTGACCACACCCCAGGAGACCGACGAAGAAGGTTACGGGTTCCAGCTCTGGCTCAACACCCCCGTTTCGGGCCTGCGCTTCGGCCTCGGTGGGCACCAGCGCGACACGACCCGAGGGCACGAGGGATTCAATCGGATCATCGGTACGGAGACCGACTTCGAAGACTTCTACGTCTCGTTGGACGCCGTGTTCGACAAATGGGTGCTCCGCGGTGAGTACCGCGAGAGCGAGAGTGAAGCGGCTCCGTTCCCGGCCTTCCTGGCCAACGACTTCGTGGCCATCACCACCCATGCCTACGCCCAGCTCGGCTTTCATCCCAGTGAGAAGTTCCGGATCTACCTGCAGTGGGAGATCAGCGACACCGAGAGCCAGGCGTCGATCTTCACCCGCGACTTCGAGATCCGCTTTCGCGAGGATCTGGGCATCGCTCTCAACTACCTCTTCCGTCCGGACCTGGTGCTGAAGCTCGAGTACCACATCACCGACGGTGAGGACTTCGGCTTCAACTTCACGCCCCAGTTTCTGCTGGATCCCTTCCCCATTCCCCAAGAGGAAGGGAACTACACGATCGTCAGTCTTTCCGCCAGCTTCTGAAGCCCGCCCCCTTGCTGGCTTCTTTCCGCGGAAACGACTCGAACCGAGACGGCGCGGGACTTCGGTCCCGCGCCTTTCGGCATTGTGCCCCCGGCCCGAATCCTGCAATGGCTCCCCGGCGAGGCGACATGCGAATCAGACCTTTTCCTTCGTTTCTACTCCGGGCCGCTCTCCTGGCCGCCCTTTCCACAACCACCTTTCCCGCTACCCTCCCCGCCGAGCCGGCCGAGATCTCCTGGAATCAATTTCGCGGACCGGATCGCAGCGCCGTCTTCCAGGGTACCGATCTGCTCCGCACATGGCCCGAAGGGGGCCCGCGAGAGGTCTGGCGACAGCCTCTGGGCAGTGGATTCTCCGGCTTCGCCTCCGCCGGAGACCGTTTCTTCACCGCCTTTGCGGAAAAAGGTCGTTCCTACCTCGCCTCCTTCCGTCTCGAGTCCGGTGAAGAGGTCTGGCGTCTCGAGATCGGTCCTTCCTTCACCGACGAATTCGGCACCGGTCCCCGGGCGACGCCTTCGCTCGCCGACGACAAGGTGATCGTTCTCAGCGCCAGGGGACGGCTGGTCGCCGCCGAAATCGCAACGGGCCGGGAGATCTGGCAGGTCGACCTCTTCGAGGACTTCGGTTTCTACGGCGCCCAGATGTCGGTCAGCGGCATGACCGAGCCCGGCCACCAGCTACCCCAGTGGGGCTACACCGCCTCGCCGCTGGTCGAGCACGGCCTGGTCCTGGTCGACACCGGACACGGGGAAGGGGAATCCTTCCTCGCCTTCGACCTGGCCACGGGAGCCAAGAAATGGGGTGCTCTCAACAGCCCGGTCGGTTACTCCTCCCCCCTGGCCATCACCGTCGGTGATTCTCGTCATTTGGTGGTGCAGACGCCGGAGGAGGTGGTGGGCCTGGGCACCGATGGCCGGATTCGCTGGCGGCACTCCTGGTTCTACTCCGTCGCCCAGCCCCTCTTCCTGCCCCCGGATCGGATCTTCGTATCGACCGTGAACCAGGAGACCACCGCTCGGGTGTTCCGGATCGGCGCCGACGAAGAAGGCTCCGGTTTCACCACCGAAACGGTCTGGGAAAACCGCAGCATGCGCAATTTCTGGAACTCCTCCCTCGCCTTCCGCGGGGCGGTCTACGGCTTCGACAACGCAACCCTCCGCTGCCTCGACGGGGCGACCGGCGAGCTGCGCTGGGCCAAACGCGGCCTCGGCAAGGGGACTGTCCTGGTGGCCGATACCCTGCTCCTGATCCTCAACGACCAGGGCCTGCTGATCATCGCCGAGGCGACGGCCGAGAGGTATCGAGAGCTCGGCCGCCTGCAGGTCTTCGACGCGTCTCGGACCTGGTCTCCGCCGTCCGTCGTCGGCGGGATCCTGCTCCTTCGAGGCCCAGAGACCATGGTTGCTCTCGACCTGCGAAATCCCTGATCTGCCACGAACCCTCAGGAACCACGAGGAGGAAACCATGGAGCATCGTTCACTCTTCGGATCCCTGCGGCCCGTGGCCCTTGCCGCGGCCGTAGCCGCCGGCTGTGCCCTGGCGGGTACGAGCCCGGTATCGGCCACCACCGAAGAGCCGACCCTCGAGAGCATCGTGAGCCGGGCGATCGAGGCCCTCGGCGGCCAGGAGCGCTGGGACCAGGTCCGGAGCCTTCGCTACACCGGCACCTTCAGCACTTTCGGCTCGCGTCGCCCCTTCGAGATCCAGCGCAAACGCCCCAATCTCTACCGCTTCGACCACTACTTCAACGACGGAGAGCGCGCCCTGGTCTTCGACGGCACCCAGGCCTGGTGGCTGAACCGCGCCCTGGCGGCACGGGTACCCTGGCCCGAGGAGACCCCCATTGCCGACAGCCTGGAGATCAGCGGCGATGCCGAGTTCGGCAGCCCCCTGCTCGACCTCGAGAACAAGGGCCATCGCGTGGAGCTGGAGGGTTTCACCGAATACGACGGGGAACCCGCCTGGGAAGTGGTGATCCACCTCGCCCACGGCCCCGTGGAAAGGTGGTACTTCGACCCCGAGACCTTCCTACCCATCGTTCGGGTCTCATCGGGATCCGATCTGCGACAGCCCACGTCGAAGAAGACATTCTTTCTGGACTACCGCGAGGTCGATGGATTGATGGTCCCCCACCACATGGATATCGAGCTGGGATACCGGTTCCAATCCCTGGTGGTCGAGCGCGTCGAGATCAACCCGGAGATCGACGACTCGGTGTTCCGAATGCCCCTTCCCGAGGGCCTGGAGGCCTTTCGTGGGCTCGAAGGTCCCTGGGAAGTCTCGGTGGAGACCCGGGTCGACCCCAAGATGCCCTGGATCCCCTCCCGGACCACGACGACCTGGAACGCCCTCGACCAGGGTCATCTGCTCACCGAAGAGCTCAGCTACGTGGACTTCGGAAGCTACCGCCGGACCCGCCGCTGGCTCACCTACGACGCCTTCCAGGAGATCTACCGCGTCCACCGGTACAACAATCTCAGCCATCACGTGGAAATCCTGGAAGGAACTTTCGAGAACGGCCGCCTGGTGGTGAGCAATCTCTCCACCCGTAGCGCCTGGCAGCTCGGTGACCGGACCGTCCATACTCGTGAGACCACCCACGAGATCGGCGCGGATGGTTTCAAGATCGACCTCGAAACCTCCAGCGATGGCGGCCAGACCTGGATCCCGACCACCCGCCTCGTCTACCGCAGGCCGGCCACGGCCCCCACCGAGTCCCTTTCCGAGCCATGAAAAAACCGGCTCCCGTGGAAGCCGGTCGTCGGGGTAGCCGTCTCGAGATCGCGATCCTCAGGGATCGAAGAAGTCGAAGACCAGGTCCCAGAAGGTAGCGGCAGCTTCCGGCGTCTCGAATCGTGGGGCCCGCCCGACACCTTCCAGGATGACGAGGTCGGCCCCGTCCGTTCCGTAGTCGGCAGCCAGGGCCGCCGCATCGTCCGGCGTCGCCACGAGATCGAATTCCCCCTGGACCACCAGTCCCGGGACCCTGGCCACGCCGGGGTCATAGAACGGCAGCTCGAGGGCGATCGTGAACGAGGCCACCGGATAGAAACCCTGCTGGGTTTCGTCGAAGAACGCCTGGAACTCGGGGGGAGAGCCGGGATAGAAGACCGAGAAGGTCTCGGGCCCCACGAAAACATAGCCATCCGGCAAGCTCAAGAGGAACTCGATGAACGCAGGATCGGTGGCCGGACCGTCCTGCTGCTCCAGATAGAGGTTGGAAACCAGGAAAGCCGAGCGAATGCGGTGAGAATCTGCCGCCAGCTGCGTCGCCAGAGCGGCGCCCACACCTTCGCCGAGCAGATCGACCTCGGGAACCCAGCGAAAGAAGCGGATGTACCGCACCACGGTCTCGAGCCCCTCGAGGTTGTCCTCGAAGAACACGTCGTTGCCGTTCGCCGGGCGGAAGCTCTCGCCGGTGCCGATCAGGTCGACGGCGAAGGCGAACATGTTCTGCCGGGCGATCTTCTCGCCACCGTTGTATCCCTCGACCGTAGAGGCCCAGGACGAGCCCAGGAAAGAGCTCGGCAACAATACGGCACGCCGTGGCCAGGTCAACCAGGAGCCCAGTGTGAAGTACTCGTAGACCCGCAAGGTTCGCCCACCGCCGATCGGAACATCGTGCTCGAGGCGAAACACACGCTCGGAGAGAGTGTTGTCGAACCTCTCTCCACGGGTTTCCAGGAGCTCCTGGAATTCCCGGGAGCGGAAGAATTCCGCGGCCGGATCTTGCAGCCCGCGAAACTCTCGACCGTCGTCCGCGAAGGTCGGAATCTGCTTCGCCCCGAGATCCTGCCCGGAAATCGTGCCTACCAACGAGAAGAAAAGGGCCAGAACGACAAGAGCCAGGGCTCGGGGCCGAAAGAGAACCTTCGAACAACTCATGGAAAACTCCCTTGATGATGCGCCGCTTCACCTGGCGTCACCGCCAGCTCGTGCGAGCGGAGCCGACCCGGCGAAGGGTCACGAAGATGGTGGATGTTGCAGACGTATCACCCCAAACGCAGAACGCCGGGTGAGCCTCCATCGATCACATGCAGATCTAGAAGCAGCAGGATTTGTGCCAGCAGCTACGCCAGATACAAATTTCTATGGAATCCGCCTCACTCGGCACTGGGAAAGACCAACCAACCCGTCCAACAGAAGAATTGACCTTCGCCATTCGAAACAGAACCGCGAAAAAAAACCTTGCAAGAAGCTTCCGGCGAAGCTCTTGTCTCCATTTTCGGCCCGCCGGGCCCCGGGAGCAGGCGCCGCGGCGCGAGGCCGAGCCCGTCTCTGCCGCTCGGGCTCCTACCCGCCCATGCGGTTGGCGGCGAGCGGCGGGAGACTGCCAACTTTCGTGGCAGCCCTCTGTCCGTCTCCCGGACGACTTTTCGGCGAGTTGCCACCTCGGTGCCAACTTTCTGGGCATCGCCCGGGTCCGCTCGGGGTCCGGAGCCACGGCGTCTCCACCCACAGGCTCGGATCGAGCCCATTTCGGGAGCCACACCCTAGGTCCAGGGAAATCGATACCGGGAGTCGCCCCGATGCAGCCACGGGCGGTTGGATCTCACATGCGGGGTCGGCGTTCCTCCAGGGCGACCCGCAGGCCGTGATTCGGAGCGAAGAAAAATCCATGGCGTACCGGGCGCACCTCGGGCTGGTCGAGCCGAAGGATCACTCTCTGGAGCAACGTCGCCACCGCCACCTTGAGCTCCACCTCGGCCAAGCCACGTCCGAGGCACATGCGGGTGCCCCCGCCGAAGGGGTTCCACTCGAACGGCTTCATCTTTCGCTCGAAGAAATGCTCGGGATCGAAAACGCCGGGCCGATGAAAGAGGTCGGACCGGCGCGCCATCGCTGGAAACCCCTGCGTGACGATGCTGCCCTCGGCGATGCGGTAGCCACCGATCTCGTAGTCCTGCTTGGCGAGGCGAATCCCGGCCATGGGAGCGATCGGGCGATGCCGGATCGACTCGTTGAGCACCGCATCGAGATAGGGAAGCCGCTGCAGATGCTCCGGGCCCACGGGGCTCTCTCCCACCACTTCCCGGACCTCGCTCCGTAGGCGCTCCTCGACCTCGGGATGCGACAGAATACACTCGAGGGTCCAGGTCAAGATCGAGCCGGTGGTCTCGTGACCGGCGAAGAGAAGCACGAGAACCTCGCTGAGAAGGGCATCGAGATCGAGCCGGCCGCCATCTCGTTGCCGTCCGGCGATCAGCGCGGCGATGATCTCCGGGACCTCTCCTTCGGGCACCTCGACCTCCGCCAACCTCCCTTCGATCTCCTGGCGATAGGCGTCGAGCACTTGGTTTCGCAGGGCGAGAAAACGACCCCAGGGGCTCCAGCTCCCCAGGTCGATCTGGAGGAAGGGCATGGCCACGATCGGCGACCGCAGCCCCTTGGCAGCGAAGCGGTCGAAGAGCTCGGCCAGCTCGAAGCGCCGCTCCGCGGAGGAACGGCCGAACATGGCATGCACCATCACGTCGAGCGAGATGCGATGGGCCCGGGGCAGGAAGGCGAACGACTCGCTGTCGGGCCAGCTGTCGATCGCTCGCTGCATCACGTCTCGCATGGTCCCGATGTGGGCTTGTACATTGGGGCCGTTGAGCTGCGGATGGACGATCCGCACCCGTTCTCGGTGGGCGGCACCATCGAGGCTGAAGCTGGCATTGCTGCCGAACACCCAACCGAGCTGCTTGCGATTGATCTCCCCCGCTACCAGGATGTCGGCAGGAGCCTTGAACATCTCCTTGATCAAGGCGGGCGAGCAGAGGAAGACCCAGCTGCCGAGGCCCAGAATTCGCAAGCGGAAGATATCGCCACACTCCTCTACCGCTTCGTCCAGCAGGGAAAACGGGTCGCGGAGAAAACGGAGGGTCTGGCTGGGAACGGACAGCGAGGGCCGCGGGGGTAGGTCTAGGCTCATGGGTCTCTCGGGCGGAAAGCTCGGTTCGGCGAGCGGGGCCGGGCGAGCGGTTCTTGGAACAGGGCTCCGGGATTCGATGATGGGCGATCAGTCGATCAAAAACGGTATCGCAGCTCCACCAGGAGACTCCGGCCGGCGACCGGATAGTCGTCGACCACCGCCGGAGGGGCGGGCTCGACGGCCTCCTCGTCGAACAGATTCCGCAACCCCAGACTCGCTCCCCACCCCCCCGAGGGAGACTCGTAGCGGAGGGCCGCGTCGACCACGGTGTAGTCTTCGACCTCGGGCCTCGCATCGCCGGGCGCCCGGTTCCGGTCGCGGACATGGATCACCTCCGCATACGCCGACCACGAGGCCAGGGGACGCCAGCGACCGGAGAGGAAGATCTTCTGGCCCGGGGCGTCGGCGATCGGGGCCTCGGTGACCCGGTCCTTCGAGTCCTGCCAGGCGAAGCTGCCCGCGACCTCCAGGTGCCCTTCGCGGTGGGTCCAGGAGGTCTCGATCTCGAAGCCATGGCCTTCCTGCCGATTGGCGTTCTGGTAGGTGCGGGAATTCGAGCCGGCGTCCGGCAGCAGCACCACGATGTCGTCGGCACGGTAGGAGAACAGGTTGACCACTGTGTCCCACTCCTCGCCCCGATAGTCGAAGACCAGCTCGAGGGTATCGATGGTCTCGGGATCCAGGTTCGGATTCCCCAGGTTGACCGGATTGTTGATCGAGGACGTCTGGGCGAACGAGGGCGCGAGGTAGGCACTGCCGTAGAGGAGCTTGGTGCGAAACGGCTTCAGGGCAGGCGCCCAGACCAGGGCGAAGCGAGGATTCAGGGTCCCACCCACGTCGGAGTATTCGTCGTAGCGGGCACCCAGGGTCAGCTGCCAGCCCTCGGCCAGCTTCCACTCGTCCTGGACCAGCACGAACCATTGATCCCGGTTGCGGTCGGGAATGAAGACGAAGGGGGTGTCGGTCACATCGGTGAGGGTTCCGTCGACCACCGGTTGGGATCCGTCGATCACTCCCGGACCGAAATTCTGCACCGAGCGGGTGTCCACGTCGTGCTGGCGAAGACCGACCCCGAACCGCAGGCGGTGGTTGGCGAAACCGGAGTAGACGCTCGCTCCTTCCAGAGTACCGACCCGCTCCACGTTGCCCGGGCGGCTGGTGACGCCCTCGGGGAAGAGCACGAAACCGCGCGGCTCGGTGAAGTTGATGTTGCCGTCTTCGGCGATCGGCAACACGGCCCCCGGGGGGGCGATCCGCACGTCGGCCACCTGATCGAAGTAGAGCCAGCTGGAACGAGCGCTCAGCTCCCAGCTCTCGTAGGAATCGCGGTCGGTGAACTCCACATCGAAGAGATATTGGAGGTCTTCCTCGCTCCCCTCCGGATCCAGAACCTGATTGCCGAATCCCACGCCGAGCCCGGCAACGCCTTCCCAGCCCCAGAAGCGCAGCGCCCAGCGATCGTGCGTCAGGCCGAGATGCAGGTG
>CAZMEL010000272.1:0-10892 GCA_964565225.1 uncultured Thermoanaerobaculia bacterium
GTCTTCGGTCTCTTCGACCGTCTCGACCCCGCCACCGAGGGCACCGGCATCGGCCTCGCCCTGGTCGACCGCATCGTCCGCCTGCACGGCGGCCGGGTGCATGTGGAGTCCGACGGTGCCGGCGAGGGAAGCACTTTCACCTTCTCGATCCCCCATCTTCACGTAGACCCTTGAGCCCTGGCGAAGCTCGCCTGTTGCATCGAGCGATCTCACCCGCCTCCGGGAGAAGCGTTAGAATGTGCTCGGAGCCTGGAGCCCGGACTAGGAGACCGCATTGCTAGAAGCACTGAACCTCGAGAAGGTCGGCCCGGCCGATGCGCTGCCCATCGAATTCCGCCCGCGGATGAACTTCCTCGCGGGCGACAATGGCCTCGGCAAGTCGTTTCTGCTGGACGTTGCCTGGTGGTCGCTGACTCGTACCTGGGCACAGCAGCCCATCGTGCCCCACTTGCCGCCGGCCCAGCCGCGGATCACCTATCGCTACACCAAGACCACACCGGGCAGTTATGAATACACGAGCACATTCGATCGTGACCGAGAGCAATGGTCGGTCCAACAAGGGCGCCCACCAATCCCGGGTCTGGTCGTCTACGCCCAGGTCGATGGTGGCTTCGCGGTCTGGGACCCGCAGCGGAACTACTGGAAGAAGAAGACTCCGGAAAGACCCGCTTCCTACCGCTTCACCGCTCGAGAAGTCTGGGAGGGCAACGACCTCTGTGAAGGCCTGATTCGGGACTTCGGCTCGTGGCAGCGCGAAGCAGGAGCGGAGTTCGAACGCCTGCAGAAGGTGCTCGCCACCCTCTCTCCTTCCCAGCACGAGCTCCTGGTACCCGGTGAGCTGCGCAAGATCTCTCTCGATGATCCCAAGCGGTATCCGACTCTGAAGATGCCCTATGGCCAAGAGGTCGCCGTGGTCCACGCATCGGCAGGGATTCGTCGCATTCTGGCTCTGGCCTATCTTCTCGTCTGGACCTGGCAGGAACACCTGGCCGCCTGCGCCCTCCGCGGCAAGGCGCCGACGCGCGAAATCCTCTTCTTGATCGACGAGATCGAAGCCCACCTCCATCCCCAGTGGCAACGGAGGATCGTCCCCGCACTGCTGGAGGTAATGGCCGCTCTCACAGGTCAGCATGGAGCCGAGGTGCAGCTTCTGGCCGCCACCCACTCCCCGCTCGTCCTGGCCTCGACCGAGCCTTACTTCGGCCCTGAAGATGCCGTGTTCCACCTCGGTTTCGAGCAGGGCGAGGTTCAGCTCCGCGAGCTTCCCTGGGCGAAACAGGGCGATGTCGTCAACTGGCTCGTATCCGACGCTTTCGGCCTCAAGCAGGGACGCTCCCTCGAAGCCGAACGGGCGATCGAGGCCGCGGAGGCCTGGATGCGGGGAGACCGGAGCCAACTTCTACCGGATCTGGATTCTGGCGAAACCATCGATACGGAGCTTCGTCGAGTGCTCGCAGATCACGATCCCTTCTGGCCGCGCTGGGTGCTCCGGCAGGCTACCGGGTAGACGACGGAATGATTCGATTCGAGAAGACCGAGGCACCCGACGGCTTCGAGGAAAGAGTCGAGAAGCCGGGCAATCGCTGGCTCGCGGCCAATCCAGGAGCCAGGCGCCCGAGAGACCTCTGGAGCCCTTTCCGACCGCTCCTAGCAGACGCTTTCCAAAATCTCTGTGCCTATTCCGTCATGTATGTGCCCGAGGGCACTGTCGACCACTTCGTGAGCTGGAACGAAGCACCTTCCAAGGCGTACGAGTGGTCGAACCTCCGATACGCGGCCGGCTGGATCAATTCGAGCAAGGGAAGCCGGCCTTCCACTTCGATGCTGGATCCGTTCGAGGTGCAAGATGACTGGTTCGAGCTCCTCTTGCCCTCTCTTCAGCTCGTCGTGACCCCCGCTCTCCCAGAAGAGCTGAGAGAACGGGCCGAGTGCATGCTCGAAGAGCTGCATTTGCGCGATGACGAGAGGGTTGTTCGACAACGCCGAAGCTGGCTCGAGGCCTTCGAGAACAACCAGGTGACGATCCACGGCCTCGAGTGCCTGGCGCCGCTCCTCGCCCGCGCACTGCGGAAGCGCGACTCGCTCTGACGGATCCACGCAATGCCCGTTTCGCCACGCTTCTGGCGAGAGATGGGGAACAACACCGCCGTGGGCCTCTTTGGTAGGATCCGCGACGCACGCGACAACCGGCCCGATCCCGCTCGACCCGAGGAGAAACGATGACCGCCGATGCCTCCGTGGACCCGATGATCTCCGTCGTCATCCCCTGCCTCGACGAAGCCGAGAGTGTTGGCGACTGTGTTCGCAAGGCGCTCAATGGGATCGCGGCCAGCGGTCTGAGCGGCGAGGTCGTGGTGGTCGACAACGGCTCGACCGACGGCTCGGCGGAGCTGGCGGCGGCGGCCGGGGCGCGGGTCGTGCACGAGCCCAGGAAAGGGTATGGCAGCGCTTATCTGCGGGGCTTCAAGGAGGCTCGGGGGCGGTATTTCGTGATGGGTGATGCCGACAACACCTACGATTTCGAAGACGTGCCGCGATTCGTGGAGCCGCTGCACGAACGGGGCTGCGACATCGTGGTGGGAACCCGGCTGAAGGGCGAGATCCTGCCCGGCTCGATGCCCTGGTCGCACCGGTGGATCGGCAACCCGATCATCACGACCCTGATCAAGATCCTCTTCCAGACCCGGATCTCCGACGCCTACTGCGGCATGCGGGCCTTCACCCGCGAAGCCTACGACCGCAAACAGATGCGCAGCACCGGGATGGAGTTCGCGCTCGAGAGCATCGTCGCCGCCCTGCGGCTGGGCTTCAAGATGGAAGAGATTCCGATCGTCTACCACCCCCGGGCCGGCGTGTCGAAGCTCGAGGGGTTCCGCGACGCCTGGCGGAGCATCCGCTTCATGTTCATGTTCTCGCCGTCGTACATCTTCCTGCTCCCGGGGATCCTGATGTCGCTCCTCGGCGCGACGATGGCCCTCGCGGTGGCCGGAGGCCCGCGCGAGTTCCTCGGTCGGCAGTGGGACTTCCACATCCTGCTCTTCGGCTCGCTGGCATTGATCCTGGGCTACAACCTGATCCTCTTCGACATCTTCGCCAAGGCTTTCTCGATCGGCGCCGGCTTCATCAATCCCTCGGGCTGGCTGACCCGGACCTCGAAGCTCTTCACCCTCGAGCGAGGGCTGGCGGTCGGTGCGCTGGTGTTGCTGGTGGGGCTCGGGATCCAGATCCACATCGTCGTCGGCTGGCTCGAAGCGGGTCGCGGCCCGCTGATGGCGGTGCGCGGGGTCACTCTCGGGCTCACCGCCATGGTCCTCGGTGCCCAGACCATCTTCGCGTCGTTCCTGATCAGCCTGATGCTCCTCCCCAGACGATGACCGGCGCGAGCTGAGCCGGAGCATGGCCGTCCAGATTCTCCAGACCCGGCAGGAGGTCGACCGCGCCCGGGCCGAGCTCGTGAGGCGCGGCCTCGATGCGCGAACGTCGCTTCTCCACAACATCCTGCACCGCCTGCGCCTCGTCCGCGGCGCCCGGGTCGGCGATACCCTCAAGAGCTGGGACGTGCTGCAGACGGTGGAGCTCCTCGAGGCCTCCCTCGACCAGGACGAGGCGATCCTGGATCTCGGGGCCTACGGCTCGGAGATCCTGCCGATCCTGCGCTCCCTCGGTTTCACCCGCCTCACCGGAATCGACCTCGATCCACGCATCGTCGCCATGCCCCACGCCGACGACATCCGCCTGCTCGTGGGCGACTACCTGGAGTCGGGCCTCGACGCGGGCTCCTTTTCGGCCATCTCGGCCATCTCGGTGATCGAGCATGGATTCCAGCCCGAGCCCCTGCTGCGGGAGGTGAGCCGACTGCTCGCGCCCGGTGGGCTCTTCGTGGCCTCGACCGACTACTGGCCGGAAAAGATCTCGACCGAAGGCCAGCGCCTCTTCGGCCTCGACTGGTGCATCTTTTCCCGACCGGAGCTCGAGGGCTGGATCGCATCGGCGGCAGACCACGATCTCTCTCCGATCGCCGAGCTCGAGCTCGAGGCTCGCGAGCCGGCCATTCGCTGGGCCGGGCGGGACTACACGTTTGCATGGATCGCCCTGCGCAAGAAGCCGTGACGGCGGCTCGGGGGTTCGATCTCTGGAAGCTCCTCCACGGCTCGCTGATCGGTAGCCTCGCGATCGGCCTGTCGGCGGCTCTCGAGTACGTCTTCTTCCTGCTCGCCGGACGCTGGCTGACTCCGGCGGAGTTCGGTCTGCTGAGCGCCGCCAGCTCGATTCTCCTGATCCTCGTCGCCATCGTGACCTCCGGTATCGGCACCTCGGTGGCCAAGTTCGTCGCCGAGCTCCCCGCGGAGAAGGCCCGGATCTCGGTCTCGAGCGGTATCGCGCTGCAGATCGCCGTGGCCCTGGTCGCCGCGGCTCTGCTCGTGGGAGTCACGTTCCTGTGGACCCCTCCCGGCTGGGAAGACATGGCTCCGATGCTGGTCGCGATCTCCTGGATGATGCCCGCCCTGGCGCTGGGGGCCATGTTGCCCCTGGTCTTCCAGGGCCTGCACCGGATCACCGAGTTCGGCGCCGCACAGATGGCCAATGTCGGAGCTCGGATTCTGGCGGCCGCGGTGCTGGTGGACCTCGGCCTCGGCGCCGAGGGCGCCCTGCTGGCCTTCTTCCCGGGAGCCCTCACCGCCTGTTTCTTCTGTTTCTCCCGCCTGCGCAGCCACATCTCTCCTGGTTTCATCGACCTCGAAGAGCTGCGGAGGATCGCGAGGTTCTCGATTCCGGTATCGATCAGCACCGTGCTCATCGGTCTCTTCGCACGCTCCGACGTGGTATTTCTCAAGCTGTTCCTGGTCGAGAGCATCAACGACTCCGTGGGCCAGTACACCGCGCCCGCCCTGGTAGCCCGGAGCATCTTCTACCTCGGCTGCGGGTTGCCACTGGTCCTCTTGCCCACGGTTTCCGCGAGCCGCGACCTGGGCCGGATCGAGCTCGGGCGGATTCTCGTCGCCACCACGGCGGCCCTCGGCCTCGCCACCGGGCTCGCCGATCGATTCGGCGCCCGGGCTCTCGGCTTCTTCTTTCCCGAGTCCCTGACCGAGCTCGCCTCTCTCCTGACGCCGCTGATGATCGCGATGTCCGTCCTGACCCTGGTCTACATCCTCGCCACGATCCTGATCGCCCTGGGCCGACCGGGCCCCGCGGCCGGCAGCCTGCTGCTCGGCTTCGTCCTCTTCGCCCTGGGCGCCCGGGTCTCGATTCCGGGGGCCACTCTCGGCCCGTCTCTCGTGGTCCCCGCCCTCGGACCGCGGGGTGTGGTGCTCGCTCTCACCGTCGGTGGGGCGGTCAGCCTGCTCCTCCTCGGTGGCCTCGTGTGGCGCGAGTCCAGACCCCGGCCTTCCCATGCCATGGAAAACGTATCGACATGAGACGCACCTCCCCATGAAGCTCGCGCTCCTCTCTCCCTTCCCGCCCACTCGCGGCGGCATCGCCGCCTTCGCCCAGAGAGTCTACGAAGGACTACGAGACCACGGAGCCCGGGTCGAGCAGGTTCCCCTGAACGGCTTCTCCGATCACCTGCGCTTGCTCGCGACCCTCCGCCGGCTGCGGCCCGACATCCTTCGGATCGAGTATTCGATCGCGATGTACGGCCCGGTCCTGGCCCTGCTCCACCCGGTCCTGTGGCTGATTCCCCGCCTGGTGGGTTGCAGGATGACCGCGGCGTTCCACGAGCCGGTGCGGGAAATGGACGCCCTCGGCTGGCTCGGCCGATGGCACTACCGCTCGACCTCGCGATTCTTCGAGCGGATCTATGTGCACACCCGCCAGGCCAAGGAGGTGCTGCAACAGCGGGCCGGGGTGCCGGCCGAAAAGGTTCTCGACGTGCCGTTCGGCACCTACCACTTCCCCGACCGCGAGGATCGCGGCACCCGGTTGGAGGCGACCTACTCCCTGGGCGACCGCGAGGTGGTGCTGTTCTTCGGTTTCATCCACGTCGTCAAGGGGATCGAGGACTTCATCCGGGCGGCCCGCCAGGTGCTCGACCGGCTCGCCGACACCGGCCGCCGGCCGCTCTTCGTCGTCGCCGGGGCGATCCGGCGACGCCAGGGGGTCATGCGGATCTTCGAGCGACGCGACGAAAAATACCTGCGAGATCTGAAGGAGCTGCAGCGGGCGCTCCACCTCGAGGACGACGTCCGTTTTCTCGGCTACATCGAGGACTCCCTGCTCTACTCCCTGATCCAGCGCGCCAGGGTGGTGGTCGTGCCCTACACCACGGCGGAGCAGAGCAGCCTCCTCAACATGGCCATCCCCCTCGGCAAACCCACGGTGGCCAGCGACCTCGCCGGCCACCACGAGCTGCTCGCCGACGTCGGCGGGCTGGTGCCCGTGGGCCGGCCCGAGCGCTATGCCGAGGAGATCTGCCGCCTGCTGCAGGATCCGGAGCATTACCAGCAGATCGTCGACGCCTATGCCGAGATCGAGAGCCGCGAGAACACGCGCGCCAGCACCGCCCTGATCCTTCGCGACCTGCAGCAGATCGCCGGGGAGGCTCCGCGATGACCTCCTCCGGGAACGGCCCGGCCCGACGCCTGAAGATCCTGCTGCTCTACGACCGGATCTACCCGGAGTCTCTCGGCGGCGTCGAGCATCGCAACCGCGAGCTGGCCCGGGCCCTGCTGGCCCGTGGGCACCGCGTCACCCTGGCGGGATTCTGCACCGACACCGCGAGCAAGCATCCCGACCTCGAGATCCTCTCCTTCGGGCCGCCGCAGGAGACCTACAACACGGCGCAGCGCAGCAGCCGGGCCGCGGCTCGCCTGGCCGCCGCCTGCGGGCGCCTCGACCTCGAGGCCTATGACCTCGTGGAGTGCGCCAACATTCCCTACGCCCATCTCCCGCCCCTGGCGGCGCGATGCCGCTGGAGCGGAAAACCCCTGATGGTGACCTGGTACGAGTTCTGGGGTCGCCACTGGAGAGAGTACATCGGCCCCGTCCGCTGGCTTCCCTATGCCGGCTTCGAGTGGCTCTGCGGCCAGCTCGGGCAGCGGGCGGTGGCGGTCAGCGGGCTCACCGAGAAACGCCTGGAGCGCTGCCGCAAGAGCGGGGTCGTCGATCTCGTGCCCTGCGGTCTGGACCTGGGCAAGGTTCGCGGCGCCGCCCGGTCGGGCGCGGTTGGCGATCCGCCGCACGGAGCACCGCCGCTGATCTACGCCGGCCGGCTGCTGGCGGAGAAACGGGTCGACCTGCTGCTGCGGGCCGTCGAGCGGGTCACCTTCTCGACCGAAGGCCCGCTCCTGACGGTGATCGGCGAGGGATCCCAGCGCCAGGAGCTACGAGATCTGGCCGAGACCCTCGGCATCGCCGAACGGGTCCGCTTTCTCGGCTATCTCGAGACCAACGAAGACGTCTGGGCGGCGATGCAGGGCGCGAGGATCGCCGTGCAGCCTTCGTCGCGCGAAGGCTTCGGGCTCTTTCCCCTCGAAGCCATGGCCCTCGGCCTGCCGGTGGTCTACTGCGAGTCCTCGGAGAATGCGGTGATGGAGCTGGTGCACCACGGGACCCACGGGATCTGCAGCGCCGCCGAGCCCGAGGCCCTGGCCCGGGCCCTCGACGACCTGCTCGCCGATCCCGACGAGTGCCGGCGCCTGGGCGCCAACGGTGCCCGGCACGCGGAGTCTTTCGACTGGCAGGATGTCGCGGCCCGATTCGAACGGCTCGCCGAGACCATGATCCGCGAACGATCGCGCGTCAGGGAAGATCCTTGGCGGTGACCACCTCGACCTGGGGCAAGGGAAAGATCATGCCCACTCCCTGGCGGATCGTCTCCGCCTCCCGGCGCAGGAACTCGTCGCGAAAATGCCAGGGGAGCACGAGGTAGTAGTCGGGTTTCATCGCCCTCGACTCCTCCTCGCTGACGATCGGAATGTTGGTGCCGAGGGTCATCGCACCGAATTTGTCGGGATTCCGCTCCGCCGCCACATCGATCAGGAGATGATCGATCCCGCACCACTGCAAAATGGTATTCCCCTTGGTCGAAGCACCATAGATGTGGATCTTCTTGCCTTCCTTCTTGAGACGCCAGAGCAGAGCATTCAGATCTTCTTTGTGGATGTTGATCCGGTCTTGAAAATGTTTATATGGCTTGTCGGTATCGAGCTCCAGGTCGAACTCTTTCTGCCGCAGAGACTTGATGTTCTTGTCGTACTCCGGGCTCTTGATCTCGAAATTGTCCGCGTGGGTCGCAATACAACGGATGCTCCCCCCGTTGATCTCGTTGCAATAGGCGTTGACGATCTTCATCTCGGAGCGGCGCAGAATGAACTCCACCGTCGCCAGGCTGTAGTACTCCAGGTGCTCGTGACAGATCGTGTCGTAGGAATGCATCTCGAGCATCAACGGCATGTACGACATCTCGAAGATCCAGATCCCTCCCGGGGCCAGATGCTCTTTGATGTTGAGAGTGAACTCGACCGGATCTTCCAGGTCGTAGAACATGGCGATCGAGGTGATCACGTCGAACCGTTCGCCGCCGGACCGGGTCACCAGCTCCTCGGAAGGAAAGAGATCCTGCACCACCTCGACACCGCCGGAGATCTCCGTCGCCACGTCGGACGGATCGATGCCGAACTTCACGAAGTTGGAGGGAAAGGAGCGCAGAAGGGTGCCGTCGTTACAGCCGATGTCGAGCACCCGCGCCGGGTCTTTCCCCGAGAGCGCGGCCGCTTCCTCGGCGATTCCCCGCAGGTGATTGCGCATCGTCTGGTTGGTGCCCGATCGGTACCAATACGAGGAATAGAGCACCTCCGGTGGAACGGTGTACTCCATCTGCAGGAGACCACAGGCGTTTTCGTCGCGGACGGGATCACAACGTACCAGGGAGGTGGGGATCTTCCGCCGCGGCGGCTCTTCCTTGCCCGGTTTGTCGAAAGAGCCCTGCAGGAATTGCTCTCCCAGGTTGATCACCCTCGTCAAGGCCTCGGAGCCACAGACCCGGCAAGTCTTGCGATGAATCAGGTGCATCGTTCCACCTCGTGAAAAAGTAAATGGCTCATGACGTCCCTTCGCTCTCCGCGGACGGCCCGCGAGCGACTCTCTTCTTCAAACGGTCCATCTGCTCCCGCGATACCCGCCACGCCGAGCTCTTGCCGTCGGTGGACACGAGCTCGGCCCGGAGCTCCAGCTGTGCGAAGAGCTCGCGGTCCACCCGCGGCGAGGTACCCATCATGTACAAGACGTCGTCGCGAAGGAAGGGGTCGTTCTGGATCAGATCCTGGAGGTAGTACCCCGAGCGCGGATCGAGGAACACCACGCCCGAGAAATCTTCCGTAACCGGTGGCAGCTGTCGAAGATGGCGTTCGATGAATCCTTCGACCTGTGTCAGACGCAGCCCGTTGTTCAGGAACAGGCTCCCGAGCACCACGATTCCGACGAAAGGCAGGGTCGGCGAACGGCTCCGGTAGAGCTTCTCGATCGCGGCCACCCCCAGCAGGGGCAGGGCCCACCACACCTGGTGGAAGTAGCGAAACCCCCAGCCGTGCCCCTGGCTGATCGAGATGAACAGGTAGCCGACCAGAGTGAGCAGGACCGACCAGCCGACCCGCCGAAGAAAGCTCGACGATCCGCGGATCTCGCGAAATCCGAGGAGAGCGAGAAACGGCAGGCAGGGAACCGACCACAGAACCAGCTTCGACCAGCCCATCAGCCGGTTGCCGATCATCTTCGCGTCCGGAAAGCGGAACAGCTCGGAGCTGAACTTGGTGAGCAGGCCGAAGAAGAGCCCGCCCCCATCCGCCGCCGCGGTCGTCTCCGGCGGTTCGGCCGGCACCGGTGGCGCGGCCGAGATCACCGCCTGTGGTGGTGTGATCGCGGCGGTCCACTCGGCCTGGAAGGTCGCTCGCAGGTAGAGCCAGCCGGCACCCAGAACGAGGACCAGGGGCAGGTAGCCGAGGCCCAGCCAGGGCACGGTCCGCCAGCGGTCGCGGCGCCGGAGCAGGGAGAAGATCCACGGCAGCGCGACGAGGAAATGGGGAACCGGGTTGTGCAGGGTGAGCGCCAACGACCCCACGACCCCGGCGAAGAACACCCGGGTGCGGGTGATCTCCAGCAGCAGACAGACGAAGAGCAGGTTGAGAAAGAGGTGCGCGGTCATCGAGTAGAAGGAGATCGCGTTCACCACGAAGTCCGGCGAGGCGAGGGCCAGCATCAGGGCCCAGGCCGGCGCATGTTCGTGCTCGAAGAGGCGCCGGGCCAGGTACATCAGGAGGCCGAGGGCACCCACCGCCAGCAGCGGGTTGAGGGCCCACGGGATCCCGAGCCTGGTGAAAGGGGTCAAGAGCAGGGCCTGCCCGGGCCAGTAGGCGGACGCCACCCGTTCGGTGCTCGGGGAGTAGAGCCAGAAGCGGTTGACGAACCAGGTCGGGAGCAGCCGGGTTGCGAGGGTGCTCGGGACGGTCCCGAACACCTCCCCCTCGGCGAAGACCTCGGCCTGGTAGGTGGCGGCGTATTCGTCGAGAGCCAGGGGGTGGTGCCGGTAGATCCCGGCCGTGGCGGCCAGGAGGGCCAGGAAGATTCCCGCCAGAACGACCCAGCGCCAGCGGGTCACGACGGCGATCCATTCGCTGGCGGCGGCGGAGCCCGAGGCCAGGCTCCCCAGCCAGCCCACCGCTACGAGGGCGATCACCAGCAGGGCGCCGGGAAGATCCTGGACGATGAACAGATGGGTGAAGATCTCGGCGTGCGGCTCGGCGAGCTCCGAGAGGAACGCAGGCGCACCGTAGAGCAGGGCCAGGAGGGCGAAACCCAGGGTCGGAAGGATCATCTGGGAGACCAGCCGCTCCCGGGCTCCGATCGGTACCACGCCTGTCACCCCCGCCGACTCAACCCCTGCTTCCGCCCGC
>CAZMEL010000273.1:0-10773 GCA_964565225.1 uncultured Thermoanaerobaculia bacterium
GGCCCTGCGTCCGTGCTCGTTCGCGGGCGACGGGCGGCCGGCACCCCTGTTCCGCGACGGCGGCGTGATCCTGCTCACCGGCGGGCTCGGAGGCATCGGCACCACGGTGGCCCGTCACCTGCTGCAACGTCATGGCGCTCGCCTGCTGCTGGTAGGCCGCTCTCCCCTGTCGCCCGACGACGACGCTCGCCGGGCCCGTTTCGACGAGCTGCGTGCCCTTCCCGGCGAGGTGGCCTACCTCGCGGCCGACGTCACCCGTGCCGAGACCTTCCTCCCCGCGGTGCGCGAGGCGCTGGCCCGGTGGGACCGACCCCTCGACGGAGTCCTGCACCTGGCGGGCAGCTTCCACCAGGCGTCGTTGACGGAAGAATCCGCCGCCGGCCTGGAGTCGATCATCGCCCCGAAGCTCGCCGGCAGCCGGACCCTGGCGCGGCTGATCGCCGGAACCGACTCTTTCTTCGTGGGTTTTTCGTCGATCAGCAGCCACTTCGGCGGCGCCACCATCGGCGCCTACTCGGCCGCCAATCGGGCGCAGGAAACCTTCTGCCGCGAGCTCGCCCGGCAACATTCCGGCCCCGTGATCTGCTGCTCCTGGAGCCTCTGGGACGAGATCGGTATGAGCGAGGGCAACCCGCAGAAAACCCTTCTCCAGGTCCGAGGCTACGAGCTCCTGAGCGGACCGCAGGGGATCGATTCCCTGCTCGCGGCCCTCGCCTCCGGCCACGCGGAGCTGCTGATCGGCCTCGATGGCAGCCATCGCCACGTCGCCCGCCAGGTTCTCGCCGAGCCTCGCCCTCTGCGGCGACCGCGGGGGTACTACGCCCTCGCCCACGAGAGCTCGGCCGATCTCGATCCGTTGCTCCGGGAGCTGCCCTTCGAGCTGTCCGTGCTGCCCGAGCTGCCACACACCGACGACGGCGCCATCGACCGCCAGCGGCTGGTCGAGCTCGGCCGCGACGCCTCCGACACCCCGCGGCGTCCGGCGAACGAGCTGGAGCAGCGGCTGGCGACGCTCTTCCAGGACGCCCTGGGCGTCGCCGCCGTGGGCCTCGGCGACAACTTCTTCCAGCTCGGCGGCCACTCGATTCTCGCCACCCAGATGCTCTCCCGCCTGCGGGAGGAGCTGGGAGCCAACGTTTCGACGGTGCAATTCCTCGAAGGGCCGACGGTCGCCCAGCTCGCGGAGCGCGTGGCCGAGCTGGCCGCCGAGAAGGCGTCGGGTAGAGAAGGCGACTCGGCGCCGGCCGGCCCGTCCCTCCGGCTGGTGCCGGCCCCCGAGAAACGTTTCGAGCCCTTTCCCCTGACCGAGATCCAGCAGGCCTACTGGATCGGAGAGTCGTCGGACCTGGAGCTCGGCGCCGTCTCCATGCACCTCTACCAGGAGATCGATGGCGACGGCCTCGAGCCCGCCCGCCTGGGCGCGGCCTGGAATCGGCTGGTGCAGCGCCACGACATGTTGCGGGTGGTGATTCTGCCCGACGGACGGGGCCAGGTGTTCGAGACCGTGGCTCCCTACGAGATCGAGACCCTCGATCTGCGCGAGCTCGACCCGGCGGCGGAGGCGGAGGCCCTGGCAGCGACCCGCGAGGAGATGTCGCACCAGCGCTTCCGTCTCGGCGACTGGCCCGGTTTCGAGATCCGCGTCTCGCTGCGCCCCGGCGGCGCGACGCGGGTCCACCTGAGCACCTCCCTGGTGCATCTCGACGGGGGCAGCTTCTACCTGCTGATGAGCGAGTGGGGCACGCTCTACCACGACCTCGACGCCGAGCTACCGGCGCTGGAGCACACCTACGCCGACTACGCTCGCGCCGTCCGCGCCCAGCAGGAGACCGACGCCTACCAAGCCTCGGCCGAGTACTGGCAGGGGCGCCTGCCGAGCCTGCCGCCGGCACCAGCCCTACCCCTGGCCGGCAGCCTCGCCGCGCTCGAGAGCTACCGCTTCGTGCCACGCCGCCAGCAGATTCCGGCACCGACCTGGAAGGTGGTGGAGCGCCTGGCCCAGAAGAAAGGGTTGAGCCGTTCGGCCGTGCTGCTCACCGCCTACGCCGCCGTGCTCGACACCTGGAGCGAAGGCACGGGGCTCTCCCTCAACGTGACCCTCTTCCAGCGGCCCGCCGAGCCTCCCGGCCTGCGCGACGTGGTGGGCGATTTCACCTCCACGGTATTGGTGGGCATCGAGCCCGACCCGGGGGATCACTTCGAGTCTCTCGCCCGGCGCGTGCAGGAACGTCTGTGGAGCGATCTCGAGCATCGCCGGGTCAGCGGCGTGGCGGTGCTGCGCGAGCTGGGTCGCCAGCACGACGAGCACTCTTCGGCGCTGATGCCCTATGTCTTCACCAGCGCCCTCGACCTCGACATGCGCGGCGCCACCTCCCCCGGCAGCGCTCTGCGCCGCCTGGGCACGAATCACTTCCATGTCAGCCAGACGCCCCAGGTGCTGCTCGACTTCCTCACCTACGAGGAAGACGGCGACCTGGTGCTGATCTGGGACGCCGTGGACGTGGCCTTTCCTCCGGGCCTGCTCGACGCCATGTTCACCACTCTCGGCCGGCTCCTCGAAGACCTCGCCTACGAGGAGCAATGGCAGCAGCCGCCGCGTCTGGTGCCCGAGGGCCAGCTCGTCCAGCGGCAAGAGGTCAACGCCACCGAAGCCCCGCGACGGCCGGAGCGGCTGCACACCCTCTTCCATCACCAGGCGGCTCTGCGCCCCGAGCACCCGGCGGTGATCGCCGACGGTACGACCTTGACCTACGGCGAGCTCGAGGAACGAGCCCTCCGGGTGGCGGCCTGGTTGTTTCGGCGCGGCGCCCGGCCCAACACCCTGGTGGCGGTGGTGATGGCCAAGGGTTGGCAGCAGGTGGTGGGCACCCTCGGAATCCTGCGCTCCGGCGCCGCCTACCTGCCGATCGATCCCGAGCAGCCGAAGGATCGCCGCTTCTACCTGCTCGACAACGGCCGGGTCGACCTGGTGCTCACCACCGCGGCCCTCGACGCCGAGCTCGAATGGCCCGAGGGCCTCACCCGGCTCGCGGTCGACAGCGAGATCCCGGCCCGGGCGGCGGACGCTCCCGCCGAGCCGGTGCAGGGTACCGAGGATCTCGCCTACGTGATCTTCACCTCGGGCTCCACCGGCCAGCCCAAGGGAGTGAAGATCGACCACCGGGGCGCCGTGAACACCGTGGTCGACATCAACCGACGCTTCGACGTCGGTCCCGAAGACCGCGTGTTGGCCCTCTCGGCCCTGAATTTCGATCTCTCGGTCTACGACCTCTTCGGCCTCCTGGCTGCCGGCGGAACCCTGGTGATGCCCGAAGCCACGGCGACCCGCGATCCGCGGCGCTGGCTCGAGCTCCTGCGCGAGCATCGGGTGAGTCTGTGGAACTCGGTGCCGGCCCTGATGGAGATGACCGTGGACCTGGCAGCGAGCCGTGGCGAGGATCTGGGACCCGATCTGCGCCACGTCCTGCTCTCCGGCGACTGGATCCCCACCGCCCTGCCCGACCACATCCGCCGGCTGGCTCCCAACGCCCGCGTCACCAGCCTGGGCGGCGCCACCGAAGCGTCGATCTGGTCGATCCTCTACCCCATCGACACGGTGCCGCCGGAGTGGGCCAGCATTCCCTACGGACGGCCGATGGAGAACCAGACCTGGCACGTGCTCGACCGCGCCCTGCGACCCGTGCCCGTGTGGGTGCCGGGCGAGCTCTACATCGGCGGTATCGGTGTGGCTCTCGGCTACTGGCGCGACGAGGCGAAGACCGCCGCCAGCTTCGTCGTACACCCGGAAACCGGCGAGCGGCTGTACCGCACCGGCGACCTGGGTCGTTACCTGCCCGACGGCAACCTCGAGTTCCTCGGGCGCCGCGACAACCAGGTCAAGATCCACGGCCACCGGATCGAGCTCGGCGAAATCGAGGTGGTGCTCGCCGAACATCCCGCGGTGTCCACGGCGGTGGTGCTGGCGGTCGGGGAACGACCGCAGGACCGCCGGTTGGCCGCCTGGTTCCTGCCCGCCGAGGGCTTGAGCCCCGAGCCCGAGACGCTCCGACATCACCTGGAGCAGAAGCTGCCTCACTACATGGTGCCGGCCGCCTTCGTGGAGCTCACCGAGCTGCCCCTTTCGGCGACGGGCAAGGTCGATCGCAAGGCCCTGCTGCGCCAGATACCGGACCTCGACCTGGAGAGCGGCTCGCGGGCGAGCGAATACGTGGAGCCGCGCAACCCCACCGAAGCCGCCCTGGTCGAGCTGTGGCAGGAGCTCCTCGACCTCGACCGCATCGGCATCCACGACGATCTCCTGCTGCTCGGCGGTGATTCCCTGAAAGCGATTCTCGCCATCGCCCGGTTGCGCGACCAGTTTCGGGTCGAGGTGCCCCTGCGTTCCCTGCTCGGCGGGCACCCCACCGTGGCCGACCTCGCCACCTCCATCCACCAGCTGCGCGACCGCGGCACGGTGTCGATCGAGGGTCTGCCCCGGGTCGAGCCCGCACCGGCCGACCGGCACCGGCCGTTCCCTCTGCACGCCATCCAGGAGGCCTACTGGATCGGCCGCCGCGACGCCTTCGAGCTCGGCAACGTGGCCGCGTATTTCTACCTCGAGACCGAGCTGCCCGAGCTCGATCTCGACCGCCTCACCGCCGCCTGGCAGCGGGTGATCGAGCGCCACGACATGTTGCGCGCGGTGGTCGAGAGCGACGGCCGGCAGCGGATCCTGGAGCAGACACCGGACTACGAGATCGCCGCCCTCGACCTCTCCACGGCCGGCGAGGCGGAGGCCGAGACGGAGCTGGCGTCGATCCGCGAGCGAATGTCCCAACAGGTGCTGGCGGCCGACTGCTGGCCCCTCTTCGAGCTCCGGGTCACCCGCCTTCCAGACGGCCGATACCGCATACACTTCGGCCTCGACCTCCTGATCTCCGACGCCTGGAGCGTGCAGATCCTCTTCGGTGACCTGGAGCGTTTCTATTACCGGCCCGACCAGCCTTCGCCGCCTCTCGAGCTCACCTACCGCGACTACCTCCTGGCGGAGAGCCGGCTCGAAGACTCCGAGCGGGTCCGGCGCTCCCGGGACTACTGGTGGCAGCGCCTCGATCGCTTGCCTCCGGCGCCCCAGCTGCCCCTGGTCAAGGAACCCTCGGAGATCGTCGACCCGGTCTTCGTGCGTCGTCGGGCGACCCTGGAACGGAACGAGTGGCAGAGCCTCAAGGAACATGCCAGCCGGCACGGCATCACCCCCTCGGGCCTCCTGCTCACCGTCTTCGCCGAGGTTCTGGCCCTGTGGAGCCGCGAGCCACGGTTCGTGCTCAATGTCACCACCTTCAACCGCCTCCCGCTGCATCCGCAGGTCGAGGACATCGTCGGGGACTTCACCTCGCTCACCCTGCTGGAGATCGACGCCCGGACCGGCAGCCACCTGGTGGAGCGGGCCGAGAGGCTGCAGAGCCAGCTCTGGGAAGACCTGGAGCATCGCTATGTCAGCGGGGTGCGGGTGTTGCGCGAGCTCGCCCGGCGCCAGGGCCGCAATCCCGGTGCCCTGGCACCGATCGTCTTCACCAGCCTGCTGGCCCGCCACGGCGACGGCGACACCAGCTTCCTGCCCCTGGGCAGCGAGCTGGTCTACGCCACCTCGCAGACCCCCCAGGTCTGGCTCGACCACCAGGTGCTCGAGCTCGACGGCGGCCTCGCCTTCACCTGGGACGTGGTGGACGAGCTCCTGCCCCCCGGCCTGCTCGACGACCTCTTCGCCACCTACGTGACGCTGCTCCGCGACCTGGCGAGCGACGAATCCAGGTGGCGTCATCCCCATCCGGCGCACCTGCCGGCAGCTCAGCTCGCCGAGCGGGAACAGGTCAACACCACCGCGGCGCCGCTGCCCACCGAGCTCCTGCACCAGCCGATCTTCCAGCACGCAGCCCGGGAGCCCGATCGCCTCGCCGTGGTCTCCGCCACGCGCACCCTGACCTACCAAGAGCTCGACCAGCGGTCCGGAGCCGCTGCCCGCTGGCTCCTTCGCCACCATGCCCGGCCCGACACTCTGGTGGCGGTGGTGATGGAGAAGGGATGGGAGCAGGCGGTGGCCACCCTGGCGGTGCTGCGGGCCGGCGCCGCCTACCTGCCGATCGCGGCCGATCTGCCGGCGGCGCGGCGCGATTTTCTGCTCCGCCACGGTCAGGTAGAGCTGGTGCTCACCCAGCGTCGCTGGATCGAGAGACTCGAATGGCCCGAGGGCCTCGAGCTCCTGGCCCTGGACGACGAGCCGACGGATCTCGACGAGACCGAGACGCCGGATTCGCCGGCCCTCGACCTGGAAAACCTGGCCTACGTGATCTTCACCTCCGGCTCCACCGGCACCCCCAAGGGGGTGATCATCGACCACCGCGGCGCCCGCAACACCATCGCCGACATCAACCGTCGCTTCCGCGTGGGCCCGGACGATCGAGCCCTGGCACTCTCGGCCCTGAATTTCGATCTCTCCGTCTACGACCTCTTCGGTCTGCTGGCGGCGGGCGGTGCGGTGGTGATGCCCGATCCCGAGGCCCTGCGCGATCCCGCCGCCTGGCTCGAGCTGTTGGAGAGCGAGCAGGTGACCGTGTGGAACTCGGTGCCGGCCCTGCTGGAGATGCTCGTGGAATACCTCGAGCCCAGGGATCGGCAGCTGCCCGCGAGCCTGCGCCTGGTGCTGCTCTCCGGCGACTGGATCCCGGTGGCACTTCCCGATCGCCTGCGCGCCCTGTCTCCGGCGCCCGAGACACTGGAGATCGTGAGCCTGGGCGGGGCCACCGAAGCGTCGATCTGGTCGATCTGCCATCCCGTCGAGGCGGCGGATCGCGAGCGCGTGAGCATTCCCTACGGCCGCCCGCTCGACAACCAGCGTTTCCACGTGCTCGACACCGCCCTCGAGCCCCGGCCCACCTGGGTGCCCGGCGAGCTCTACATCGGCGGAGCCGGCGTGGCCCTGGGCTACTGGCGCGATCCGGAGCGCACGGCAGACCAGTTCCTCGCGCATCCGCGGACCGGCGAACGCCTCTATCGCACGGGCGACCTCGGCCGCTACCTACCCGGCGGCGAGATCGAGTTCCTCGGCCGCGAAGACAACCAGGTCAAGATCCAGGGCCATCGCATCGAGCTCGGCGAGATCGAAGCGGTGCTCGACGAACATCCGGCGGTCGGGCGGGCCGTGGCCGTGGTCGCCACCGCGGGCTCGGCCCGGCGGATCTTCGCCTTCTTCGCCGTCACCGAGGGCGCCTCGGCACCGGGTAGCGAAGAGCTCTGCCAGCGGGCGGCGGAGCGGCTGCCCGACTACATGGTGCCCGCCGCCTGTCATCCGCTCGACTCCCTGCCGCTGACCACCAACGGCAAGGTCGACCGCAAGGCGCTCGTGGCCCTGGCGGAATCCGCTGCCGAGGCCCCCGGAGCCGACTCGACCCTGCCCGAGGCACCCCGCACGGCCCTCGAGGAGCAGCTGGTGGAGCTGTGGCGGGAAATGCTGCAGATCGAGACCCTCGGCGTGTCCGACGCCCTTTTCGATCTCGGCGGCAACTCGCTGCTCGCCATCCGCCTGCTGGCGCGGGTCCGGGAGCTCTTCGGGCTCGACATCTCCCTGCGCAACCTGCTGGAGAATCCCACCGTGGCGGGCCTCGCCGGGCAGATCGAGGCACAGAGAGCCGCGGGCGGAGACCCGGCCGACGAGCAGCTGCCCGCCCTGATTCCCGACCCGGCCCGGCGCCACCAGCCCTTCCCGCTCAACGAGGTGCAGCAGGCCTACTGGCTCGGCCGCATGGAGAGCATGGAGCTGGGCAACGTGGCGGCCCATTTCTACTTCGAGCTCGAGCTGGAGACTCCACACCCCGAGAACATCCAGGCCGCCTGGCGTCGGCTGGTGGCGCGGCACGACATGTTGCGTACCGTCTTCCTGCCCGACGGCGAGCAGCGGGTGTTGGAGACGGTGCCCGATCTCGTCCTGCCGCGGCTGGAGCTGGCCGACGTCACCGCCGAGGAAGCGGAGCGCAGCCTCGCGGCGGTGCGCCAGGAGCTCTCGCACCAGGTGTTGCCCACCGATCGCTGGCCTCTCTTCGACATCCGACTCAGTCTCCTCGGCGGCGAACGGGTCCGGCTGCACTTCAGCTTCGATCTGCTGATCGCCGACGCCTGGAGCGCCCGCCTGCTCTTCCAGGAGTTCGCCAGCCTCTACCGGCAGCCGGACCTGGAGATGGCTCCCCTCGAGCTCACCTTCCGCGACTACGTGACCGCCACCACGGCCCTGCCCGAGACCGCCGCCTACCGCCGGGCCGAGACCTACTGGAACGAACGCCTGCCGGACTTGCCGGCGGCGCCCCAGCTACCCCTGGCGAAGGACCCGGCCACCCTGGAGACTCCGCGCTTCCGGCGCCGGTCCGGGCGCCTCCCGGCCGAGCTCTGGGAGCGGCTCAAGGAGCGGGCCTCGGGCTCCGAGCTCACCCCTTCGGGCCTGCTGCTCGCGGTCTATGCCGAGGTGCTCGCGGCGTGGAGCGCCAGTCCGCGTTTCACCCTCAACGTCACGACCTTCAACCGCTTCCCGATCCACCCGCAGATCAACGACGTGATCGGCGACTTCACGTCCCTGACCCTGCTCGCGGTCGACGGTGAAGCGGCGGCGGCCGACACCTTCGAGGCACGGGCACGGTGGGTGCAGAAACAGCTCTGGGCCGACCTCGACCATCGCCACGTCAGCGGCGTGCAGGTGTTGCGCGATCTCGCACGGCTCCAGGGTCGTGCCCCGGGGGCGTTGATGCCGGTGGTCTTCACCAGCCGGCTGTTCCACGGCGCCGAGAGCGGCGAGTCGTTCCTCGACATCACCGGCGGCGAGGTGGTCTACGCCGTGTCGCAGACGCCCCAGGTCTGGCTCGACAAACAGGTCGACGACGACGGCGGCGACCTGGTCTGGACCTGGGACGCGGTGGAAGACCTCTTCCCACCCGGCCTGCTCGACGACATGTTCGCCGCCTACGGTCAACTGCTCGAAACCCTCGCCCGCGACGAGTCGAGCTGGCGCCAGCGGCGCTTCGAGCTCCTGCCCGAAGCCCACCGGGAGCTGGCGGCGGAGGCCAACAGCACCGCCGCCCCGGTGACCGAGACCACCCTGCACAAGGTCTTTCTCGACCGGGCCGAAGCCCCCGCTGCCAACGAACGCCCGGCGGTGATCGCCGCCGATCGCGAGCTCACCTACGGCCAGCTGGCCGCGGAGTCGGCCCGGGTGGCCGCCTGGCTGCAGGCACGGGATGCCCGAGCGAACCGCCTGGTGGCGATCGTGATGGACAAGGGTTGGGAGCAGGCGGTGGCGGCCCTCGGCGTGGTGCGTTCGGGAGCGGCCTACCTGCCGATCGACCCCGAATGGCCGGCGCAGCGGCGCGACTACCTGCTGGCCAACGGCGAGGTCGAGCTGGTGCTCACCCAGCCCCACCACCTCGAGACCGAGGACTGGCCCGAGGATGTCGAGCTCCTGGCCCTCTCGGCCGAAACCATCGCCAAGCTGCCGGAGCGGGCGCTCGACGAGCGGTCCGGTCCGTCGGATCTCGCCTACGTGATCTTCACCTCCGGCTCCACCGGTGAGCCCAAGGGAGTGGCCATCGAGCATCGTAGCGCCGTGAACACGGTGCTCGACGTGAACCGGCGCTTCCGGCTCCAGCCCGAAGACCGCCTGTTCGGCCTTTCGGCCCTGACCTTCGACCTCTCGGTGTGGGATCTCTTCGGCGCCTTCGCAGCGGGTGCCGCCCTGGTGCTGCCGCCGCCGGAGGCCCGGCGCGATCCGTCGCTCCAGGCTCCGCTGCTGAGCCGGCACCGGGTCACGGTCTGGAACTCGGTGCCGGCCCTGCTCGAGCTGCTGCTGGAGCACCTCGACAGCCATCCCGAAGCGGCGCCGGAAACCCTGCGCCTGACCTTGCTGTCGGGCGACTGGTTACCCCTCGACATCGGCGAGCGCCTGCGCCGCCACGTGCCGGCGGCCGAGCTCTACAGCCTCGGCGGCGCCACCGAGGCGTCGATCTGGTCGATCCTCTACCCGGTCGGAGACGTGGATCCGTCGTGGCCGAGCATTCCCTACGGCAAGGCCTTGACCAACCAGACCTTCCACGTGCTCGACGACGAATTGCGGCAGCGGCCGGTGTGGGTGCCCGGCGCTCTCTACATCGGCGGCATCGGCCTGGCCCGGGAGTACTGGCGCGACGAGGCCAAGACCCGGGGCTCCTTCGTGGTCGATCCCGAGAGCGGCCGGCGGCTATACCGCACCGGTGACCTCGGGCGGCTCCTGCCCGACGGCAACCTCGAGTTCCTGGGGCGGAGCGATGCCCAGGTCAAGGTCCAGGGATACCGCATCGAGCTGGGAGAGATCGAGGCCGCCCTGCAGCGCCAGCCCTCCATTTCAACGGCCGTGGTCACCGCGCCGGAGGCCCCACGGGCGGCCGGCGGACGCGGCAGCCGGCGCCTCGTGGCCTACGTGGTGCCGGCGGAGTCGGGAGAGAGCCTCGATCTCGAGGCCCTGCAGAAGGATCTGGGCGAGATCCTGCCCCACTACATGGTGCCGGGTCTCTTCGTCGAGCTCGCGGCCCTGCCTCTGACCAGCAACGGCAAGGTCGACCGCGGTCGCCTCGAAGCCGAGGCGCTCGCGCACCAGGTGCCTGGCGATTCCACGGCAGGCACCATGCCCCGTACCCCCACCGAAGAGCGCCTGTGTGGGCTGTGGCAGGAGCTGCTGGCGGTGGAGACCGTGGGCATCCACGACAATCTCTTCGATCTCGG
>CAZMEL010000274.1:0-10760 GCA_964565225.1 uncultured Thermoanaerobaculia bacterium
TCGCTGAGCCACGCCCCGCTCCCTGCTCCGCAACCTCTTGGGTCGACCTTTCGGCTGCGATAGACTAGCGGTGTACGAATTGACTCTGTACGAATCTACGCCACCGATCCACGCCTGAGCCGGCGTCTCGACGCCGGGGTTCGGAGCCGCAGACCCGCGATTCTGCTGCGGGTCTCGTGGCTGGCAAATTTTCCCGCAGAGGAGATCTACCATGAAAGCTTCCGACCGATTCGGGCAGCGGACTCTCGCCTTCGCTCTCGCCTTTCCCCTGGCGATCGGCATCTGCGTGGTGCCCGGGGTCCTGGCGGGCGACTGGGTGAGCTTCGAAGACGTCTCGGCCGACCGCATCGTCACCGACGAGGAAGCGGCGGATCCGGTGGGGTTGACCGATCCCTTCGAGAAAGACCTGATCTCGGGAGATGTCGACCGCGACGGCGATCTCGATCTGGTGATCGCGCGCAAGGTGCGGTTCTCCAACCCCGGCGGGAAGAGCAATGCCCTGTTCATGAACGAGGACGGCAGGATGGTGGATCGCACGGCGACCCTGGCCCCCGATTTCGCCGACCTCACCGACGACCGCGACGTGATCCTGGTCGACGTGGACGGCGACCAGTGGCTCGACCTCGTGACCGCCACCACCTTCTCCGACCAGCCTCGGGTCTACATGAATCTCGGCAATGGCAGCCTCGGCGACTGGCAGGGGTTCGACTGGGACCCCGCCGACAACCGGATTCCGGCCTTCTCTCCGGCCCCGAAATTCTGTGCCGTGGTCGCCGGAGACATCGACGGAGACAACGACCAGGATCTCTTCTTCGTCGACTACAGCAACGACCTCGAAGACCGCCTGCTGATCAACGACGGTGCCGGTTTCTTCACCGACGAGACCCTGGATCGCATGACCCCCGAGATGTCGGAATCGGCCTTCGGAACCGACGCCCAGATCGTCGACATGAACGGCGACGGCGCCCTCGACATCGTGAAGCTCTCGACCCTGGGCGGCAATCCCAACTCGGTGCGGATCCTCTACAACGCCGGTGGTGATGATCTCGGCACCTTCGACTTCCTGCAGCACGCCTACACCGGTAGCCCGTACATGATGGAAGTCGCCGACCTGAACAACGACGACCTTCCAGACATCTATGTGGTGGACGACAGCCAGGACGGCTACCTGCTCAACACCGGCAACGACGCCCAGGGCCACGCTCAGTTCAGCGCTCTTTCGGTCGTCGACAGCCCGATCTCCCAGGGTTTCGGTGGCAATGTGAAGCTCGAGGACATCGACCGCGACGGCTACCGCGATGTCGTTCTCGCCGACGTCGACACCGATTTCCAGATCTGCGACCGGCAACCCGTGGCCCTGCGAAATCTCGGCGACGTTCCGAACGTGACTCTGACCGACCCGCTCGGGGGTCTGCAGCCCGACTGGATGCCCGAGGGAACCTTCGATTTCGAGGTCGCGGACTTCAACGGCGACGGCTGGCTCGATCTGTGGGCCGGCACCTGCAACGGAAACCGTCTCTACATGAGCCCCGGCGGAATTTTCGCCGACGGCTTCGAGTCCGGGGATACGACGTCGTGGACCACGTCGGTGCCCCTGGACGGTCCCTGAGATTCGAGGAGGCCTGGTGTTCGACGAGATCCTGCGCCGGGTGCGCCTCTTCTCCGACCTCGAGGACCGCGAGCTCCGACGCCTGGCGGGGGATTTCTCCGAAATCCTGCTCCCCGCCGGGCACCGGATCTTTCGCCACGGCGACCCCGCCGATGCGTTCTACATCATCCGCGACGGAGCCGTGGCTCTCTATACCGATCGCACCGGGCAGCCCCTGCATCTCCAGGCCCGCCTCGGCCCGGGAGACTTCTTCGGCGAGGTCGGCCTCTTCGACACCGCCCAGCGCTCTTCGTCCGCCCGCACCGGCGATACCAGCCGCCTCCTGATGATCCCGAAAGACGAGCTCCTGGCCTTTCTCGAAGACCATCCGGACGTGGCCATCAAGATGCAGATCGCCGCCGCTCGTCGCCACACCCAGAACGTCTCCGTGGCCCTGGACCTCGGCCAGCGCCAGGAAGTGCGGATCCGCCTCGGCCAGGAGATCGAGATGGAGCCCCAGGAAGGAAAGCCGCGGAAGGTGTGGATCGAGAATCTGTCCCTCGGCGGCCTCTGTCTGCGCGGGGCACCTTCGGCCTGGGAGCGGCACTGGACGGTCCGCTTCACGTTGCGCCTCGAAGAGCTCGTGTTGCCGGTCACGGGGCGGATCGCCTGGCGCCAGGAGGAGACCGTGGGCATCGCCTTCCTGCGCGGCGACGACCAACACGACGAGCGCGTCCAGCTGCTCTTGCGGAGGTTGCTCGGCCGGCTGAGCCCGAGCCCCGGAGCGTCGCCGCCGGAAGCCGATTGAGCCATGTCTGTAACCTCCTGGGAGCTTTCTGCGTAGGGCAAGAAAAACCAGGAGACTCGAAACATGCAGCCCAGATCTTCCCGCGCTTTCTCTCCCATTCTACCCGCGGTGCTCTTCGCCCTCGCCTCTCTCGGCGTGGTGGCGGCCGTGCAGGCCAAGACGTTTTCGAAATCCTTCGATGTGACTGCTGGCGGCCAGCTGATCGTCGATTCCGATGTGGGGTCGATCGAGGTCCGGAGCGGATCCGGCAACCGGGTCGAGATCGAAATCACCACCTCCGGCAGCGCCGAAGACCGCTTCGAGCCCAGCTTCTCCCAGGACGGCAACCAGGTGACAGTGCTCGGCAAGTATCGGCGCGGCAGCTGGCTGAGCTGGTTCGACCGGGCGCGAGTCGAGATCGTGGCTCGGGTTCCCGAGCGTTTCGATGTCGAGCTCGAGACCGCCGGCGGCTCCATTTCGGTCGACGACCTCGAGGGTGAGGTGCTCGGCAAGACCTCGGGCGGCAGCCTTCGCTTCGGCAACATCCGCGGGCCGGTACAGGGCAATACCTCCGGCGGCTCCATCCAGCTCGAATCGTCCGTCGGCCCCGCCCATCTACATACCTCGGGCGGATCCATCCGGATCGGTGACGTGGACGGAGATGTGCGGGCCGAGACCTCGGGTGGCTCGATCCGCATCGAGCGGGCACGGGGCAGTGTCGACGCCGAGACCTCCGGCGGTACCATCCGGGTCCTGGAGGTCACCGGAGCGATCCGGGCGTCGACCTCGGGCGGAGGCATCGAGGCGACCCTCACCGAGCAGCCCCAGGGGGACTGTCGATTGACGACCAGCGGCGGCAGCATCACCGCGCGCCTGGCTACGAACCTCGCCTTCGACGTCGAGGCCCATGCCAGCGGCGGGGGCGTCCGAACCGATCTGCCGATCGAAGCCGAGCGCAAGAGCCGCGGCACCTTGATCGGCCAGATGAACTCGGGAGGTCCCGAGCTCTACCTCCGCACGTCCGGCGGACGCATCGAGATCGTCGGTCGCTGAAGGGTCGGCAAGCTCGGACGAAGAGATCCGGAAGGGCGCTCAGGCCACCTGGTGGCTGGACACCCGGCTGACGTCGAGGAACCGCCAGCGCCAGCGCCGCCGGAGCCCGTTCGCCAGCTCGACCGAAACCAGCTGGGCGAGCCATTGCGCCTGCCAGAGCTGCTCTCGGTCGAAGGCCGAGCCACGCCCCGGACGCTCCAGGTAGATCCAACCACACGGCCGCCGCGGCCCGAGCACGGGCACACACAGGCTGGAGTAGAAGCCGGCGTTCTCCACCGGCCGATTGTCCTGGAAGCACGGAGCTCCCGAGGTCATCGTGCGTTGGACGGATTCCTCTCCGTGCACGAGATCCCGCTCGGGGAGAAAGGTTCGAAAATGCGATCGAACCAGGTTGATTCCGCCGTGGAGCTCGGTCGGAAGGATTCTGAGCTGGCCGCGACGGGCGACATAGATGTCGATCAAACCGTCGAGCGCCACCTGCAAGAGCTGTTCGAAGCTCCCCTCGCCCTTCGGCGGATGGGCAGCTCCACACAAGAGAGTGATATCGGTGGCCGATCTTCCCTTCTCGAAGCGGAACACGGCACCTCCTGGGGGTTTCGGCATCGTTCGAATGAATGGCATCGTAGGTCTCTAGGGGCATATAGACCCGCAGCCGTGGGAAGATGTTTAGCGAGCCCGAAGAAAATTTCGACCCGGTGGTCGGTCGTCGTTTCACCGGTGACCACAGGCGGGCCGAGACCGGTGGCTCCCACCCTCGTTCCCACCCTCGCGAACACTCGACGGAACCCGACTTCGAGCGCCTCTCCTCCGGCTGTGGCATACTGCAGGAAGCCAGCCGATCGTCCGGGACACGCCCCTGCCTCTGCGGTCCGCCCACTCCGCTTGGACCCTGTCTCCAGGCACCGGTACCGAGGAATTGCCAGTTGTCGGAGCGCGAAACGAAACATTCGAGCGAACGAGACCCCTCGCAGTCCCCGCTCCCGGTACCCGGTCCCTCCTCCACTGCCGAGAGCGAGGGCTCCGCCATCGATCCCGAGCTGACCGCAGCGATCGAGCACCTGCGGCGAGGCCGAAATCACGACGACAGCTTTCGGCTCGTCTTCGATCACTTCTATCCGCCGGTCCAGAGATTTCTCTCCAAGCGGGTTTTTTCGCCCGAGGATCGCCTCGACCTAACCCAAGAGATCTTTCTGAGGATCTATAAGGGTGTGGAGGGCTTCCGCGGCGACTCCCAGTTCGGTACCTGGGTATTTCGAATCGCTTATACCACCTACCTGAAGTGGCTGCGGAAGGCTCGGAACGAGGAGGCCCGTGATTCGGCGCTGGCCGCGGCCGAGTCGGAGAGCGCGGTCTGGGAAGACGAAACCCCGGCCGTCGTCGACCCGGCTCCCACACCCCTCGATCGAACCCTCGACGACGAGCGCAAGCTGCAGCTGCAGCGAGCGATCGAGAAGCTACCGGAAAAGATGCAGCAATGCACGCGACTGCGGATCTATCAAGACTTGAGCTACCGTGAGATCGCTGTGACCATGAAACTCTCGATCGAAACGGTGAAGGTTCATCTCTTTCAAGCGAGAAAAAAGCTCCGGAATCTACTCCAAGACATCGACTTCTGAGGGCAGAGCATCATGATGACCGCCGAGACCAACGACCCAGAGAACACGAGGAGGCCGGGCTCCGAGCCCATCGCCTCCGAGCCCCCCGGAGAGCATCCCGACCTCGAGTCCTGGATCGCCTATTTCCAGGCCACCGAGGCCAGCGAGGCCAGCGAAGAGCTGCACGATCATCTCTCTCGATGTCGCCGTTGTGTCGACCTCGTGCTCGCTCTCGACCAGTTCGATCGCGCCGCCCGCGACGCCGCGCCTCGCGACGACGGAGCGATCTCCTCGTTCGAAAAAGCCGCCGTCTGGAGCAAGATCCGCTCCGCCAACCGCCGCGACCCCTGGCGCCTGCCCCTGGCTGCAGCCGCCTCGGTGCTGATGGCCCTGTTCGGATGGTCGAGCCTACAGCTGAGCCAGCAGCAAACGGAGCTCCAGGGCTTGCGAGGCTCCCTCGTGGAGCTCACCGCCCCTCAGGCCAATACGCCGATCTACGACCTCCGCCCGGGCAACAAGCAGCGCAGTCTCCAGGAGCCGGCAATGGTGCTGGAGGTGGCTCGAAATGCCGGGTTCACCCTGATCCTGAATCCCCGCAAGCTGGGCGAGCACGACCAGCATCATCTCGAGATCCACGATTCCGCCGGCCAGCTGGTCCACCGGATCGAGCAGCTCCGGCGCGACGAGTTCCAGACCTTTACGGTGATGATGCCTCCCGACTCCCTCGAGCCCGGGCGTTATACCCTCACCCTCTTCGAAACCTCTCGAGGTCGTGAAGGACCGGAGGTCGACAGCTTCTCCATCGAGCTGGTTCGCCCTTCCGGCCAGGGGTAGGCGATGCCTCCCTCCCGGTTCCGCCGCCGGGTAAGGGCCACGTCCGCTCGAATTCCATTGGCAAGGGCCCGCAGTCACTCCCTCCGGACCTTCTGGAGAGTCTGCCTTTCGGTCTCCCTGCTCGCATGCGAAGCCTCGGGCCCCGTCTCCGAGAGCGTGTCGCACGACGCCGGGCAGATGGAGGCCATCGACGAACCGAGGTCTCGCCCCGCCGACCGTCCGGCCGCCTGCACACCGGCTCTCGCCCAGAGCGGTGATTCGATTCCAACAGCACACCGGGTGTCCCCGAGCCTCGCCCTCGCTCCGGGCGAGAGCCGGAAACATCGACTCAGGTCGAAGCGGGCGAATATTTTCGTCTCGAGATCGACCAACATGGAATCGATCTCGTCGCCTCGCTCTTCGGCGCCGAGGGAAATCTATTGCTCGAGGTCGATGCTCTCTCGGAAGACCAGGGGCTCGAGATCCTGCATTGGTGGTCGCGGCAGGAACAGTCTCTCCAGGTCGTCGTCTGCGCGGCCCCCGATCGCGGCCAGGCCGGTCACTATCGGATCGCCGATGTGGTCCGGCACCCGGCACGCCTCGACGATCGCCAGAGAGTGGCCGCGGCGCAGGCCTTCTTCGAAGCCGATCGCCTACGCCTGCGGGGAGACCGCCCGGCCCAGCGCCAGGCGGTGACCAAATACCTCGAGGCGGTCGAGATGTGGGACGACCTCGGCGAAAACGGCTTTACGGTCGAGGCTCTCTACCACCTGGGCAGGATCTACCACTCCGGTCTCCAGAACCGCTCGAAGGCCCTCGAGTACTACCAGCAGGCCTTGCTGCGCCTCGGTGACGACGGGCCTCCCCAACTCCTCGGCAGCCTGCACCACTGGATCGGTCTCGGATACTTCCAACGCGGCGAGATGGTCCGGGCCCGGGATGCCTACGAGGCCGCCCTTCCCCACCGCCGCCGGGCCCGCGACCCGCGGGCGGAGGCCTTGACCCTCAACAATCTCGGGCTGACCCACGTCAAGCTGGGAGAGCCGGCCGCCGCCCTGCCCGCCTATCAGAGGGCACTCGACATCTGGGCGACGATCGGCAACCAGGTCCAGGAAGCCCGCACTCGGCACAACCGTGGCCAGTGTTACCTCGAGCTCGGCAATGCCGAGCTGGCTCGGCACGATTTCCAGCAAGCCCTGGCGATCCGCCGCGAGCTCGACGACCCCAGTGACTTTGCCGCAACCCTCAACAAGCTGGGATTGGTGCACTGGCGCCTGGGCGAGATCCCTCGTGCCATCGCAGACCTACGCCAGGCCCTCGAGCTGCGGATCGAGGCCGGCAACCGCAGGGGCCAGGCGGTGACCCTCAACAGCCTGGGCATCGCGCTCGAGCGTTCGGGCGAGCTGGCGGAGGCAGCCGACTGCCACCGGCAGGCCCTGGCGATTTTCCAGGAGCTAGACGATCCGCGGGAGGAGGCGACCACCCTTCACAACCTCGCGGCCCTGCTCGCCAAGCAGAACCAGCACGAAGAAGCCCTGGAGCTCTTCCGCCAGGCACTGCCCCTCTTTCATCAGTTCGCCCCGACCGACGGGCTCCTGGCGGCCACCCAGCGAGGCCTCGCTCGGGCCGAGCGGCAGCGCGGTCGGATGCTCGTCGCCCTGAGCTACATCGAGAAGGCCACGGCGGGGATCGAAAAGATACGCTTCCGGGCCGGCAGCCCTTCGATCCAGCACACCTACTTCGCGTCCAAACAGAGCTATTACGATTTCTACATCGATCTGCTGACCGCGTTGCACCTGGAGCAACCGGAAGAAGGCTACGACGTGCGGGCCTTCGCCGTCAGCGAGAGAGCCCGCGCCCGCGCGCTGCTCGATGCCCTGCTCGAGAGTGGCTCGTCGAAGCCCTTCGACACCTCTCCGGAGCTCCGAGATCGGGAGCTGGCCCTGGAGGGAGAGATCCGCTCCCAGGCGATCAAACGCTCGGACCTGGTGGAGCGCGGCGGCGACCCGCGTCGGATCTCGGAGGTCGAGGACCGCATGCGAGATCTGATCGCAGAGCACGACAGCGTGTTGCAGGAAATCCGCCTCGCCAGCCCGCGTCTGGCGGTGTTGATCGAGCCGCAGATGCCGACCCTCGAGTCGCTGCAACGGGACCTCCTCGACACAGAGACGATCCTGCTCGAATACCGATTGGGAGATGACAGGAGCTTTCTCTGGGCGGTCACCGACCGAGCTCTGTACTCCTATACCCTGCCCCCTCGGCGGGACATCGAGGAGCTGGCGCGGGAGACGTATCACCTGGTGAGCCAGCCCGGCCGCCGCCTGGTGCGCATCGAGCAGCAGCTCGACGCCCTCACCCGAGCGCTCCTGCAGCCGGTGGCCGAGCTCCTCGACGGGCGCCGGGTGCTGCTGGTTGCCGATGGCGGCCTTCACTACGTACCCTTCGCGGCCCTTCCCCTGCCCGAAGGCTCGCCGTTGCACGACCGAGACGATCCGTCGCCGCCACGGCTGGTCGACCGCCACGAGCTGGTGAGCCTGCCCTCGGCTTCGGTGGCCTCGGCCCTGCGCCAGCAGGCCTCGAACCGCCCATCGCCCCCGGGCCTCCTGGCGGTCTTCGCCGACCCCGTCTTCGAGAGCGCCGACCCCAGGGTGCAAGGCTCCCTGCCGACAACCCACCAGGAATCGGCGCGCGTGCGCTCGGTCTCCGAGCAGGCACCCGGGCAGTTCCAGCGCCTGATCTTCTCCGCCGACGAGGCCGAGGTCGTGCTCGCCATGGTGCCCGAATCGCGCCGCTTCGAGGCGATCGGTTTCGAGGCCAGCCGCGAGGCGATCCTCTCCGGTGCCGCGAGCGACTACCGTATTCTGCACCTCGCGACCCACGGCGATATCAACACCGAGCACCCCAACCTGTCGCGCCTGGTCTTCTCCCAGGTCGACAGCGAGGGCAACCCGGTCGACGGATTCGTCTATGCCCACGAGATCTACGATCTCGACCTGCCCGCCGACCTGGTGGTTCTCAGCGCCTGTCAGACCGCCCTCGGACGTGAGATTCGCGGCGAAGGCCTGGTGGGTCTCACCCAGGGTTTCCTCTATGCCGGCGCCGCGCGGGTCGCGGTCAGCCTGTGGAAGATCGACGACCGAGCCACCGCCGCTTTCATGGCTTCCTTCTATCGTCGCCTCTTCCACGATGGTCTACGCCCTCCCGAGGCACTGCGCGCGGCGCAGATGGAGATCCGCGAGGTCCCCGAGTGGCGAGCGCCCTACTTCTGGGCAGGATTCATTCTCCAGGGAGATTGGCGATGACGAAATCCCTGCTCTCTAAACAAACCTCGGGAGGGATGGATCAGACACCGGTATAGTTTGGAGATCGTTTTTTTCAACGTGACAAGGGAGACCTCATACCATGGAAGAATTCTGGAAACTCTCATCGACCGATCTCGTCACCCGGAATCCGTTACCCGCCAGCCCCGATCCCGGAGACTCCTCCGAGGACGACGACAGTCCGATCAACGACGGCTGAGCCCGATCCCGCCGCCGGAGCTCTCATCGAGCCCCCCGGGCTGGAGTCTTTCGAGTCGCTTCGAGCTCCTTCTCCGGTCACCGGGCTCTCCGAAACCTGGATTCCAGCTCCGGCCCGAAAATCCCGTGTGGATGGCCCGAACACGCCAGCCCCGTCATCACCGATGACTCCGGAGTTCTGATCCAGAATCCGTTCGTGGCTCGATCGGCCCGGACATCCACACTCCAGCGGGATCTCCTTCCGACCCCAAGCGGTCGGTGTCCTTTTCCGAACAGCTGATCCTCCCGACCTCTTGAGCGAGGAGCCCGGGAATGCCAGGATCGAGAGAATGAACATCCTCGGGATCTCGGCCTTCTACCACGACTCCTCCTGTTGCCTCCTGTGTAATGGCCGGCTCGTGGTCGCCGCGTCCGAGGAGCGGTTCACGAGGATCAAACACGATGCCCGGGCGCCGGTCGAGGCGTTCCGGGCATGCCTCGACACCGCGGGCCTCTCGATCACGGACCTCGATGCCGTGGCCTTCTATGAGGACCCATGGGCCAGGCTGGCCCGGCAGCTCTGGAGCCACCCGACCCGGGCGTCCCTCGACCCCGGGCGGGCGGAACGAGATCTCGCCCGCCAGCTCGGCTGGTCGGGCCCGATCCTCACCTTTCCGCACCACCTCTCCCACGCTGCCAGCAGCTTCTTCTACTCGGGCTTCGACGAGGCCGCTCTCCTGGTGGTCGACGGGGTCGGAGAATGGGCGACGACCACCTACGGAGCCGGCTCCGGGGCTCGGTTGGAGATCCTCGAGGAGGTCCGCTTTCCCCACTCCCTCGGCTTGCTCTACAGCACGATCACCGCCTACCTCGGCTTCCGGGTCAACGGCGGTGAGTACAAGCTCATGGGACTGGCCCCCTACGGCCGGCCGCGATTCGTGGACGAGATCTGCCAGCTCGTGGGCGTGGGGCCCGATGGCCAGCTCGCCCTCCACCTCCGCTACTTCGACTTCCTCCGCGGCCCCAGGATGTATTCGCGAGCACTGCCGGAGCTCTTCGGCCAGCCCCCTCGCCAGCCGGAAACACCTCTCACCCCGTTCCACTACGACGTGGCTCGCAGCCTGCAGCTGGTGCTGGAGGAAATCCTGCTCGAGAAGGTCGAATACCTGCGCCAGGCCACCGGCTGTCGCCATCTCTGCCTGGCCGGAGGAGTGGCGCTGAACTGTGTCGCCAACGGCCGGATTCGCCGGGAGAGCGGCTTCGAAGACGTCTTCGTTCCTCCCGCTCCCGGTGACGACGGCGGCTGCCTGGGAGCCGCTGCGCTCGCCCACGTCGAGCTCACGGGTGAGCGACCCCGGCAGGGACGCCTGGAGCACGCCTACCTCGGCCCCGGATCCTCGAACGAGGAGATCGCCGAGCTCCTCTCC
>CAZMEL010000275.1:0-10717 GCA_964565225.1 uncultured Thermoanaerobaculia bacterium
ACCTCGTTCTCGGGGTCTTCCTCGCTCGTCGTCGAAAGAACGATGTCCTGGAATCCGAACGGCAGCGACTCCAAGGCCTGGACCTCCAGCGGAATCTCGGTGCCTTCACCGGGGCCCAGAAAGACCGATCCCACCACCGGTGTCCCCGGTTCCTGGCCTCCGAGCTGGAGCGAAGTGCTCCGGCTCTCCATGTCGGTGGAGAAGGCGGTGATCGAGAAATCGATCTGCCGGGGCTCGTCCGCGGTGTTGGTCAGCTCGAAATCCACGAGCTCCGATTCTCCTCCCAGGAAGGGCAGGAATCCGTCTCCCCATGGGTCGCCGATCACGGCGCAGAGGTCGCGGCGATCCTGCACCGAGCCGTGGGTCCGCTGCACGAAGCCGGTGCTGGTGTTGCGCAGAGTCGCCTCGTAGCAGCCGATCTGGTACACCGAGCTCATCCCCGCCGGCCGGGCGATGCGAATCGGCAGCGAGACACAGGTGCCCGCCGGTACGGTGATCGTCACGGCCGGGGGCAGGGACTGGACCGGCGGCCCGAGGTAGGTGAAATCGGTGGGGCCGGCGATATTGCAGCCCGGCGTGCTCGCCGGCAGAGGCGCCAGGCTCAGCTCGTAGGTCTGGGGCTGGGCCGATTGGTTGCACACTTTGGCCGCCACCTGCACCGTCTTCTGGCCGGAGCAGAACGGCTTGTCCCACGGCAGGCCGATGTCGTCGGTGCATTTTCCCGCGGAGCCGGCCTCGTAGAGCTCGGTGACCTCGGCCGCGGTCAACACCCGGTCGAAGAGCTCCAGCTCGTCGAGGCGGCCGTCGAAGGAGCGAACGGCTCCGGCGGACGATTGCCCGGCGATCTGCAACGGCTCGGCGTTGGTCAGGTCGGTCGAGAGGTAGATGGGAAGGGTCGTGACCTTGGCCAGCTCACCGTCTACGTACAGCTCTACCCGACGCTGGGGGATGTCGACGGTGATCACCACGAACGTCCACTCTCCGGGCCAGGCGTGATGGGTGATATTCGGGCTCAGATCATCGACATAGCCGCCGGTCGAGGACGCGAAGGAACCCAGGAAATGACCGTGGTTGTAGTAGATGTGGAAACCCTGGGTCGTGAGATTCAAGGGATGGGCCCCGGTCTGTCCCTTCTTCACCACGGTGCCACCGTCCTCGTCGAGGTCGGGATGGATCCAGAAATCGACGCTGAAGGTGCCGCTGCCGAAGTCGAAGGAAGGGTCGTCCGGTACGTCGACCCGGTCGTCGTCTCCGTCGAAGTGCAGGGATCCGGCCACCCGGCCGGCATCCGGAGTCGGGCCGTTGATGTGGGTTCCGTCGAGATTCTGGGCGATGTCGTGCGCAGTGGCTCCCGACGTTTCGTTGAAGGGGAGCCAGAGCACCATGTCGCTCGGCGGGGTCGCACAGCTCTCCCGGCACTTGCCGTCGGAGTCGGCGTCGAAGAGATCGGCCACTTCACGGTCTGTGAGAGCACGGTCGAAGAGCTCGAGCTCGTCGATCTGCCCTTCGTAGAAATCGGGGCCGAGAAAGGGGGCGTTGGCGCCCATGATCAAGGGCTCGGTGCTGTCGGGGCTGCCGGTGAGGGTGACATGCAACGAGCTGTCGACGACGCCGTCGATATAGAGGGTCATGGTGGTGTCGGTGCCGCCCGACCGCTGGCGATCGACGGTGACCGCTACCAGGTGCCAGTCCAGGTCGTCGACGAAGCCGGACGAGAGCAGGGGAACGGTACACAGGGTGGAGGTACACATCGAGAATCCCAGGCGCCCGTTGTCGAGAAACCACACGAATCCCGGGTCCCCGGGCTCTCCCTTGGCCACCAGGGTGCCATCGGCATCGTCGGTCCGGATCCAGGCATCGAGGGAGAAGCCGCCGGTGCCGAAATCGAGTGAAACATCGTGGGGAACGGTCACATAGTCGGGATTGCCCTGGTCGAAGTGCAGCGCTCCGCCGCCGACTTTCCAGTAGATCGAGCACACCGGGAAACCGCTGTAGGTGCCGTTGTTGGGTCCGCGAATGTCCTCGGGCCAGCAGAAATCGCCGGTCCACCAGGAAACCAGCCCACCCGGCGGGCTGATGCAGCTCTGCCCGGTGGCGGGCAGGCCGGCCAGGACGAATGCGGCGAGGGTCGACAGTGCGGCGAGCGCCGCGATCCGGATCGGACGTCGTTGGGGTGAAGCCTGCAGGCGGGTTCCAGGGCTTCTCGTCATTTCGAGCTCCTTCCTTCGGTTCGAAGAATCGGGTGCCGGGTCTTTTCGACAAGACTCAGCAATTTGATGCGTTTGTTCATTAGGGCGAAAAATCTGCACAATTACCCTCATCGGGCCGAAAAAAGCGGGCCGGCCTGGAAGCGCCGGCCTGGAACAGCCGGCCTGGAACAGAAAGGGCCGCGGGTCAGAACCCGCGGCCCGATCCGCGTGGAGGCGATGTGGGAGGTCAGTTGTAGCCGGCCACGTTGCCCACCGTGAGCTCGGCGCAGCGTGCGTTGTCGCGGGAGCCGCTGATGCCGCTCGGATTGCCGAAGGAGAAATCGACGTCGGGGTTCGAGAGGATGGCCCGACGGCTGCAGTCGTTGTTGCTGCACTCGGTGGAGTACGACATCAGGGTGCGGCCCTTGCCCGAGACGTAGTGCCCGCGGGCGTCGCTGCAGGCGCCGGAGGTGCCGGCGTTGGCCGGGTCGTGGGCGAGGCCGAGCAGGTGGCCGAGCTCGTGGGCGAAGGTCATGTTGCCCACGGCGCATTCCCGGTCGGTGACCTGGTAGTAGGTGCCCGAGCTGCCGCTGGTGTTGCCGAGCACGCCCTGGGCCGAGCCGCAGGCGTCTGTCAGGTGCTCGACGATCAGTCCCACCAGGTCGGCGGAGTAGTTGGCCCGGGCGGAGGTGGTGATGCTGCTCGCACCCAGCCAGGATTTGAAGTAATCACTGTCGTTCGAGATTCCCTCGCCCGGAGAGCCGGCCGCCAGGTCGCTGTCGCCGTCGCCGTCGAAGTCGCCCGTCGCCAGGGCGTAACCGACCTCGTCGTCGTCCTCCGCCACGCCGGTGATCCCGCTCGAGCTCTGGCCCCAGGAGCTGTCGAATGTGAGGAGCGCGGCCGAGCCCTCGTAGATCAGGACCAGGCCGGAGGCATCGGCGCTGGAGGTATCGGCGCCGGGCTGGCCGATGGCGAGATCGTCGAAGCCGTCGTTGTCGAAGTCGCCGGCGGCGAGTCCCATGCCGAGGAAGCCGTTGTTGGTGCCGCCGGTGATGTAGAAACCGCTGTTCGCCAGGCCCGTGGAGCGACCGAAGAGCAGGTGGACCCGACCCACCTCCGAGTTCTCCCAGGGAGCGCTCGCCGCGAGATCCTCGTAGCCGTCGTTGTTGAAATCGCCCACGGCCAGGGTGTAGCCGAAGTAGTCGTTGTTCTCGGTACCGCCGCCCACATCGTCCTGGTCGAAGTACTGGCTGCCGATGCCGGTCAGGCCCGAGGAGGTGCCGAAGAGGACGTGGATCACACCGGCGTTGTCCTTGCCGCCGGTGTCTTCGTGGGGAGCGCTGACCACGAGGTCGTCGTAGCCGTCGTCGTCGAAATCACCGGCCGCCAGGGTGAAGCCGAAACGATCGTTCTTCTCGGTGCTGTCGGCCACTCCGTCGCTGTCCTGAGTGAAGGCCTGGTTGTCGTTGGTGTTCAGACCGCCGCTGGCACCGAAGACCACCACCACCTGGCCGGCCTTGTCGCCGCTGGTGTCCTCCTCGGGGGCACCGATGGCGAGGTCGTCGTAGCCGTCGCCGTCGAAGTCGCCGGCCGCCAGGGCCCGGCCGAACTTGTCGCCGTTCTCGTTCGAGCCCGCGGCGCTGAGGACGTTCTGGTCGAGGATCGTCTCCCCGGAGGTGGAAATACCCCCGGAGCTGCCGTACATCACCTGCACCCGGCCGGTGTTGGACTTGCCGTCGAGGTCTTCGAAGGGTTTGCCGATGGCGAGGTCGTCGTAGCCGTCGTTGTCGAAGTCGCCCACCGCGAGAGCGAAGCCGAACTGGTCGCCGCTCTGGTTGCCGCCGTCCACCCCGGGGGAGTCCTGGTGGAAGAAGTCGGTGTCGGTGCTGGTGAGCCGCGAGCTCGAGCCGTAGAGGATCTGGACCGCCCCCACGTTGCTCTCTCCGTCGATGTCTTCTCCGGGAATGCCGATGGCGAGATCGTCGTAGCCGTCGCCGTCGAAATCGCCCGTGGCCAGCACCTCGCCAAAGGCGTCGCCGCTGTTGGCGCTGTCGCCGAGGTCGGGATGGGCCTGGTGCCACCCCTGGTCGTTCGCCTTGGCGATGCCCGAGCCGTCGCTGTAGAGCGCCAGCACCATGCCGTCGCCTCCGCCCGAGCTGTCGCCGAGATCGTCGGCGGAGATCATCTCCCAGCCCTTGAGGCTGGTCTGCGCGTCGACGTTCGAGGTGCTCAGGGCGGTATCGAGCACGGCGGTCGCCGCCAGGGCCACGCTGAGCGCGCCCGAGGAGCTCCCGATCTTGTCGAAGGTGGTTTCCGAGAAGAGCACGGCGATCTCGATCACCGCTGTGCTCTTGTTGGCGGATGCCTGCTGCCAGACCGCCTCGGGATCGACGCCGAGGCTCCTGGCGGCCCGGGCCAGCTGGTCGGCGGGCACCGGGTGCTCGGTCTCGTCGGTTCCGCAGGCGGCGAAGCGCGACGGATCGAGCTTCAGCATCACCTGGCCACCGGGCCGGGGCAAGATCTCGTAGCGGGCTTCGGGAGTGTCGATGAAACCGGCCACGGCCCCTTCATGGGTAGCGAGCAGAACCTGGCTGTGGTCCCCGTACTCGGCGATCTTGCCGATCCAGACGGCGGCGCCGGGCATCGGCCGTTCGAGCCGTTCGAGCTCGGCTTCGTAGTGGCGCCCGGAGAAGTCCTGGAAGCCCAGTCGTTTCTGACCCCCGGCCAGCAGGCCGCTGCGAATCTCGACCGCCAGACCTTCCACCGCGGCGGAAGAGGTGCCGGCGAGGTCCGCCGACTTCTCCCAATCGCCCACCACCGTCAGCAGCTCGGCGGCCGGTGCGACATCCTCTTCGAGAGCTGGCAAGGCCGGCGTGCCCAGGGCCAGCAGGCAGATGAGGATGGTGATCGAGCCCCTGCGGGTTCGACGGGAGTTGGCGAAGGGGGAAGTCCGGGTGTGGCTGCGGTTCATGTTCCTAGCTCCGTATTTCCGAGGTTGTTCGTGCTCGATGTCTGCGCTTCGAGCGCTCTTGCTCCGGCAAGCGCAGTCCCTCGGAAAACCCCTCCACATTTTTTTCGAAGCTCTCGGCCCCGGAGCCCGGTGATGCTCCTTCCAGGAAGGGAAGGAAACCGTCGCCTCAGGGGTCGCTGATCACGGCCGGCCGGTTGCAGACCTCGGCCGATCCATCACGACGAGGGCTGGCGGAGGTCGATGAGCAGGATCTCGGTTTCTTCCCTCGCTGTCAGCGACACGGCGGGCTCGGTCAGGATCCCGGCGCCATCACCCGTGGTCAGGGGAAGGTCTCCCAACACTGCGCTTCCACTCACGAGGTGGAGCCAAGCCGCCCGCCCCGGTGACAGCTCGTGGATCACATGTTTGCCGGGGTCGAGCAGGGCCGAGTACAGAGCTACCTCCTGGTGGAGGTGGAGCGCCTCTCGCCGTGCATCGGGCGACGCAACCACCCGCAGCAGACCTCTGCGCTCGGCCGCCGTAGAGCGCTTCGTCTCATGGCCGGCAGTGAGCCCTTCTCGCGCCGGACGAAGCCGGATCCGGAAGATGTGCGCCCAGCGGGTCCGAGAAGCATTCTTCTCGCTCCGGCGAACGGTCCGGGTGGTGGTCATCCGGTGAAATTCACCCGCCCGCAGGACGCCGCGGTGACCTTCCGAGTCTTCGTAGCCCAGGGCGCCCTGCCGAACGTAGGTGACGACTTCTGTATGGTGAAAGAGCTGCCTGGAAGCACGGGCATTCGGCGGCAGAAGCTTCTCGCTGAAGCTCTCGAGGGAACCGAAACCATCGGCGAAAGGATCGGCTCGATCCAGGGGATCGAACGTGTTCCAGACGACCTGCCGGTTGCGTTGCTCGCTCTGGCGCTGCCCTGACTTGCGGAGCGTGATCATCGCCGCGGCTCCGCGGCCGCGGAGCCGGATCGGCGTAGCACCCTCTCGATTGCCCGAGGCTCCTCACCGATGGCAGCGAAACGGGTGATGGGCAGGGTCTCCGAGATCGTCGGCACCCCGAGGCTTCGGAGCGAATCGCATCTCTCGTTGGCCCGATCGCTCGCTGCTCGTTGCCGGGGCGGTGGTGGCTCTGGCCTTCTCATCCGCGTAGGCGAGGAGATCGGATTGGATCAGAAAGGGTGGAAACCCCCAGACGGCCGTACCTTCGAGTCGTCGGAGATGGGTTTCGGCAACCTGGTAGGCGAAAACGGTGAAAACTCCCAGGGCCAGGCCGGCTCCGGGTATCCAGTCGAGCCACATGTCGTCTCCTTTGGGGGCCTCGTGTGCACCGCGGGTCTCGAACCGACCAAGACGCCGGGGTGCGTAGTTTCAGATTCTCTTCCCGAGGAAGCATGGCCGGCGTCGGCGCTTCGGCTCATATTCCCTTCAAGAACTTGAATAGATCGCTGTCCGTGGAGAGTACGAGAGTCGTGTTGTTGGTGATGATGGCCTTGTAAGATTCCATGGTCCGTGTGAACTCATACAGCGACACCGCTTCCTGGTTCTGATTGTAGGCTTGCGCGTACACATCCGCGGCCATCGCATCCGCCGCGCCGCGAATTTCCTCGACCTCGCGGTAGGCTTCCGACTGGATCTTGTCGAGATCACGTTCCCGGTTGCCCCGGATTCTCGCGGCCTCGCCGTTGCCCTCGGAAAGAAAACGTTCCGCGATCTGTCGGCGTTCGCTGATCATGCGATCGTAGATCTTCGGTCGTACGCTCTCGTTGTAATTGATTCGTTTGAATCGGATATCCAGCAGCTCGATACCGAAGACCCGGACTTTTTCCGCAGCGGCAGAAAAGATTTCCTCCTCGACCAGCTGGCGCCCTTTCTGGATCGGCACCAGGGAGCCCATGTCGAGCTCGCGTTCCGAGTCGATCCGCAGAGTGTCCCGCAGCGGCATACGATCCTTGGTGGTGCGGATGATCTCGATCAGCTCGTGTTTGGCGACCGCGTTTCGGGTCTCACTCCCGAGGATGTCGTCCAGCCGGGACTGGGCGCTGCGCTCGTCGCGTAGGCGGAGGAAGTATTGAAGAGGATCGTTGATCCGCCACCGAGCAAAGAGGTCGACGGAGATGTAGAGCTTGTCCTTGGTCGGCATATCCGAGGGCCGTCCGTCCCACTCGAGAACGCGCTTGTCGATGGGATTGATCTCTTGGATGAGAGGTACCTTGATCTTCAAGCCGGCGCTCGTCACGGGTTGGCCGACGGGCTTTCCGAACTGCGTCACGATCACCTGCTCGACCTCGCTCACCGTATAGAGGGCACTGGCCGCCAGGCCCACCCCGAGGACCAGGATCACCGTGGCCGCGACCTGCGGGACGAGCTTCATGGTGTACCTCCCTGCGGGATGTCGGAGCCGGAGGCACCGAGATTGAGCAGTGGCAAGAGGCTGTGGGTTTCCTCGTCGAGAATGATCTTGGATCGGATGCCGGGCAAGACCTCCTGCAAGGTCTCGATGTACAGGCGGCGGCGGGTGACCTCGGGCGCCTTGGTGTACTCCGCCAGCAAGGCCTTGAATCTTGCGACATCACCTTCCGCCTCGTTGATTCTCTTGAGCCGGTAGCCATCGGCCTCGCGGATCCGCTGGTCCTTCTCGCCCTCTGCCAGCGGGATCACCTTGTTGTAGTCGCGCCGGGCCTCGTTGATCAACTTTTCCTTTTCCTGCTGAGCCTGGTTGACCTCGTTGAACGATTCCTGGACCGGCCCCGGCGGATTGATGTTCTTCAGCTGCACCTGGTCGATGCTGATTCCCAGCGCATACTTGGTCGAGAGCGCCTGCATCTTGGTCAACGCTTCGTTTTCGATCTCCTGGCGGCCGATCGTGAGGACTTCGTCCACGGTGCGATCGCCGACCACCTCGCGCATGACGGACTCGGAGACATATCGCAGCGTCTCACTCGGCTCTCGGACCTCGAACAGGAATTTGACCGGTTCCGAGATGCGGTACTGAACGACCCATTCGACCAGGGCGGCGTTCAGGTCTCCGGTCACCATCTGGGTTTCCTGCTCCTGGCCACCGCTCTGAGAGGCCTGGTACGGGTTGCTGGCGTCCGGGGTCGAGAATCCGAACTCTTGTTTCAGCTGCCGTTTGACCGGCACGATGGTTGCCGTATCGATACCCAGCGGAAGCTTGAGATGCAGTCCCGGGGAAACGTCTTTCAGATATTTGCCGAAACGCTGCACCACCGCCACGGAGTCGCTGGGGACGGTATAGAACGCGGTCCATGAGCCGAGCAGAACGGCCACGGCCAGAAATAGGAGGGTGGCTACGTTGCGTTGGCCGGGAGGCATGCCCCCTCCGAGCCGTCCCTGCGCCCACCGGAGAGGGCTCCCGTCTCCGGAGTAGATGCCGGTTTCTTCACTTTGACCTCGATCACTGTTCTCGGATCGCATGAATGTCCTTTCGGGGTTCGCGCCCTGTCTATGAGGGAATGCGCTCCTCTGTCCTAAAGCAAAAGATGTGCCATTTGCATATTAGATTTAGAATCAGTGATTTAGGAAGATCTTCCGGGTTACCTCTCCTGCGGGATCCATCAAAATGATATACTGCCATTCAATCTGAAGGAGGTGGTCGATGCGAGTCGAGGATCTGCACCACGAAGAGCTCTTGGAGCTCGACTCCGAAGGGGGAGTGATTCGCTTCGCGGGGCAGCGGGCGCTGCTACTCGACGCCGTGGCCATGGGGCTCCTGCGGCATTATCTGGTCGAGAACTTCGGCCTGACCGCCGCCCGTGCCGTGCTCACCCAATTCGGTTTCGCTCATGGCTGGCGCATGGCGGAGGCGGTGCGAGGGCAGTTTCAGTGGGCGAACGATGAGCAATGGCGCCGCGCCGGCCCGCGCCTGTATACGCTGGAGGGGCTCTTCCGCATCCAGCCGGGTAGTGAGGATCCGCTCAGCAAGAAGGGTGCGATGTTGCTCGCCTCCTACGAGGCGGAGCAACACCTCCTGCATTTCGGTCGTTCGGACTCGGCGGTGTGCTGGACGATCTGTGGCCTCGTGAGCGGCTACCTGAGCCACACCACGGGTCAGGAGATCTACGTGCTCGAACACCGGTGTCTGGGCGAGGGGCATGCGGCGTGCCATCTCTTGGGGCGCACCCGCGAGGAGTGGGGAGAAGACCACGCCGATGAGCTCGCCTTTTTCGAGTCGAGGCACCTGGCGGCGTGTCTCGACGTCTCTCTGACTCGGGTCACGGAGACGTTGAAGGCCGCGGAGGAAAAGCTTCGTGCCCACCGCCGCGCTCTGGTCCACGTCGTTCGCGACGTCGAGGAGCCTCTGGGGATCATCGCCAGGAGCTCGAAGATGCAGCACGTGATCGACCTGGCTCGGCGCGTGGCGAAGGTCGACGCCACGGTGCTCATCACCGGCGAAAGTGGCGTGGGAAAGGAAAGGATCGCACGGCTCGTCCACGACGAGTCGACCCGATCGGCGGGTCCCTTCATCGCCGTCAACTGTGGCGCCATCACCGAGACACTGCTCGAGAGCGAGCTCTTCGGCCACGCACGGGGTGCATTTACCGGCGCGGCAGCCGACCGGCCCGGCCTCTTCGAAGCTGCCCAGGGCGGCACTCTCCTTCTCGACGAAATCGGCGATATATCCCAAGGCATGCAGGTCAAGCTTCTGCGTGTGCTGCAGGAGAAAGAAGTTCGTCGAGTCGGGGAGAACAAGAACCGAAGAGTCGATGTACGGGTGCTCGCCGCCACCAACCGCGATCTTGCCCAATGGGTGACCGAAGAGCGTTTCCGGCAAGATCTCTACTATCGCCTCAAGGTCGTGGAGCTTGCGGTGCCGCCGCTGCGCGAACGCCGAGAGGATGTCCTGCCCCTGGCCAGGCTGATGCTCGCGGACGCGGCAGCGCGGATGGCGCGCGAGGTCTCGGGCCTCACTCCGGCCGCAGCCGATCAGCTCCTACGTTACGACTGGCCGGGAAACGTGCGCGAGCTCGAGAATGCCGTGGAGCGCGCCGTCGCTCTCGGCACTGGAAACCGTGTAGGTCTGGACGACCTGGCCGAGGAGATCCGCCACGCTTTTCCCTCTCCCGTCCTCAGCGAAGCCAGGGTGCAGCCCTTGCACGAGATCGAGAAGGAGTACATTCTCGCCGTGTTGAAGCTCAATGGCGGAAACCGGACGCGCACCGCCGAACAGCTCCGGATCGGCTCGGCAACCCTCTACCGAAAGCTCAAGAGCTGGGATCTCGTCCCGTCGAGGCGCGCGATCCAGAGTTGACGAAGACGGAGCTGCCGTAGCGAATTTCGCCACTTCGCGTTCGGTCCGCCCTTCCTCGGTGCCACCCGAATCGTAACCTATTGTTTTCAGTGCTTTAGCAGCCCGTGGTGAAAGTGCTCCGCTCCCGAGAGCGAGCAATTTTTCGTCAGAACAAGGCGCAGAATCGCATGAATACTGGTTGTCTTCAGAGATTTTGGAACGCCGTTCTGGCGGAAAAGGGCAGCTCTCGGAGCGGTCTGACTTTCGCCACGGGCTGTTAGTTCTACTTTGTCAGATTGGATATTCGGTTTCGTAAGAGTCG
>CAZMEL010000276.1:0-10706 GCA_964565225.1 uncultured Thermoanaerobaculia bacterium
TTCTTCGAAACGTTTCTCGTCTTCATCACGCTGCAGTGGTGGGGAAACCCGCCGCCGGCCATTCACCAACGCATCGTCGCCGCCAAGGACGAGCGCCACGCCTCCTTCTCCACTCTGCTCTTCTGCGTGCTGCAATTCGCGGTGAACTACTGGCCGATGATCGTCGTCGCCCTCGTCTCCCTGGTGCTCTTTCCCGAGCTTCCCGCCGCCGCCGCCGAGCAGGGGTATCCGCGACTGATCGTCGAGCTCATTCCCCCGGGCCTCCTCGGCTTGCTCCTCGCAGCGATGATGGCGGCCTTCATGTCGACCGTGGATACCCACCTGAACTACGGGGCAGCCTTCCTCGTCAACGATATCTACCGTCGGTTCCTACGCCGCGACGCCACGGAGAGCCACTACGTGCTCTCGGCCCGGGTGAGCACCCTTCTGATGCTCCTCTTCGCCGTCGCCGTGGCCTACAGCCTGGACTCGGTGAGCGGAGCCTGGTTCTACATCGCCACCCTCAAGGCCGGGCACGGCTTCTTGATGGTGGCCCGCTGGTTCTGGTGGCGGATCAACGCCTGGTCGGAAATAACCGCCCTCGCGGCCTCCGGGGTGGTGGGAACCGTGCTCGCTCCCGAGTTCGCCGGGCTCCTGGGGTATGCCGACGCGGTCGACGGCTGGTCGTTCGCCCGCCGGTACCTGACCGTCATCGGCGCCTCCACCGTTGCCTGGCTCCTGGTCACCCTGGCATCTCGCCCTTGCGACGAAGAGCACCTGGTCGCCTTCTGCCGCAAGGTCCGCCCCTTCCCCGCGTTCTGGGGTCCCGTTCACCAGCGCCATCCCGAGATCGCGTGGGATCCAGGTCTCGGCCGCGCACTCTTGTTCTGGGCCTCGGGCAGCGTGGCGGTCTATGCTCTCTGCTTCGGCATCGGCAATCTCATCTTCGGTGCCCACGGTCTCGGCTTCGGCCTCGTCGCTGTTGCCGTCGCGATCCTCGGCGCCATCGTCTGGAGCCGCAGAGACCGAGCCAACGGATTTCCACGGAGTACCTCATGCCCGTAGCAAGCTCGCTCCGCCGTCGTCACCACAAGGCCCTCCGCCACCTCGAAGAAGAGCTCCTGCCCATCGCTCGCAACGAGTCTCTGCTACCAGTGCGAGAGCCGAGAGTATCGGCCTGGTCGATCGGCCAGCAGCTCCTCCACGTCTGCCTGGTGGACGGCGCGATTCTCGACACCTTCGACCGCTTCCACCGCGGCGACCTGCAGCCCGTTTCCGGTGGGCTCACCCCCATGGGCCGCCTCGTGTTCCTGCTCGGCTGGATTCCCCGGGGCCGGGGCAAGGCTCCGGAGTTCAGCCGCCCCGAAGATCCGGAGCCCGCAGAGGTGCGCGAGCAACTGGAGGCGACCCGAGACCGGCTCGCCGGCCTCGATCTCGAACGCCTGGCCGATCTTCGGCTCACCTACCCACATCCTGTGTTCGGTATTCTCGACCTCCCCCGCTGGCTGCGATTCCTCCAGATCCACCACGACCACCACCGCAGGATCATCCGCGAGATTCGAGTCGGGACCGGCGGCTGAGACCCGCCGCGGCGGGTCAGTGCTCCGAGAGCTCTTCGAAGTCGATGGCTTCGGTGGGGGCGATGGGTGTGAGGATTCTCGAGCGGGTCAGGTTCTGTTTCTCGACCGACAGGGGCAGCCGCTCGACCTCTTGCCTGGGCGGCATCCACTGATACCTGTCGTCGCTCTGGGCCTGCAAGCGGATCACTACTTCCGCGGCGTTGGGAATGCGTCGTTTCGGGTTTCGCTCCAGGAGAGCGAGCACCAGTTGGCTCAGCTCGAGCGGGACTTCCGCCATCTCGTGCGGAGGAACCACATCTTTCTGGATCGTGTTGACCATGAGCTGCTGGAGATTTCGCCCGGTGACCGCGGGATACCCGGTGAGACATTGATACAGGGTGGCGCCGAGACCGAAGAGGTCGCCCACCTCCGAGTAGCCCTCGTTCAACAGGGTCTCCGGCGGTAGATACCCCGGTGTGCCGAAAATCTTGTCCTGCGATTTCGCCAGCCCCGTGACGACCTGGGCGACCCCGAAATCCGTCACCTTGATCGAGCCGTCGAATCCGAGCAGAACATTGCCGGGTTTGACGTCGTGATGCACGATCCGATGCTCGTGGGCAGCCGCGAGCCCCCGGGCCACCCCAAGCGCGAGGTCGATGACCTGGGAGGGCGGCAGCGGGTGCCCTTCTTCGAGGTGGTCGGCGAGACTGATGCCGTCGACGAACTCCATGGCCATGAAGGCCGTTTCGGAGCCCTCGGCGACATCGTAGACCGAGACGATATGGGGATGGTTGAACCGGGCGACGGTGATCGCCTCGGCGAGAAGGCTGGAGACCAGGTCTCCTCGATCACTGGCCGCCGCCTTGTCGAAACGTAGAGTCTTGATGGCAACCGTTCGCTTGAGGCGTGGGTCCCAGCCGCGGAACACCAATCCCATGGCGCCTTCGCCGATCACCTCCATCGCCTTGTAACGTCCGAAATAGAGCGGGGACACCAGCCGCCCGTCGACCACGCTCTTGCCGATGCCCTCGAGAGAGACCTCGGAGGTCGACCGCCGGGCGGGCGTCGCCTGCGCGACCAGCCGCTCGACCCGCAAGACGAGCTCTTCCGGAGCGAAGGGTTTCACCAGGTAGTCATCGGCTCCTTCCCGCAGACCGCGGATCCGATCGGCGGAATCACCCTTTGCGGAGAGAAAGAGGATCGGCGTGCCACCGGCTCTGGGGTCCTTGCGCAGGGACCGGAGCACCTCGTAGCCGGAAATGGCCGGCATCATGACATCGAGAATGATCAGGTCGACACTATGAGCGATGGCGAGAGAGATGACCTGGCTGGGATCAGCACTGGTGCGTACCCAGTGCCCAGCCTCCACCAGGGTGTGCTCCACCAGGACCAGCGCAACCGGGTCGTCATCGATGATAAGAATCTTCGCCACACGTTCTCCAGGTGGTGCCGACTCAGGACTCTCCCTCACTCACACCGAGCTCTGTCGGTTCCCATCTCGCGTCTGGCTACCTGGCCAATGCGCGCCTCGAAGGGTTCTACCTCTCGTGAAGATGCCAGAAGCTCCGCCTGGCTCTCACTATTGAGCCACTATAGCACCAGCCCCGCGGGCATCCGAGCTTTCGAGGGGTTTCCGGGGCACCTTCCCGCGACCTCCGGTACGACCCAAACCGGCAAAGGTTGCATCTCGGTGCATCCCGGCGTGCGCCGCTTCCGGCTCAATGCGAAGATTCCGTGTCCTGAGCCCCGGAGAGAGTTCCGATCACACGACGCAGCTCGTGATCGAGCTCGCCGTTTTTCTGCAGGATTCCCTGCACCAGGGGCTCGAGCCCACCGATCTCGGCGGTCGAAAGCTCTTTGCCGGTGACCACGACCACCGGTACCTCGCGGTGTCGCGTCTCGGAGCGCAGGGTCCGGATGAAGGAGAGCCCGTCGAGACCCGGCATCACCAGATCGACCAGGACCAGGTCGAAGACCCGGGTCTCCAGCAGTTGCAGGGCACTGAGACCATCGGCTGCCCAATCCACCACGACGCCATCCTCTTCCTCGCCGAGGTAGCGGGTGACCAGATCGACCTGATCCTCCTCATCGTCCACCAGCAGCACTCTGCGCACCCGGCGATGGGCGAAGACTCGCCGCAACACCTCGTGGAGCTGCTCCCGGCCGACGGGCTTGCTCAGCGCCTCGATCGCCCCCAGCAGGGTCGCCCTCTGCTCTTCGGCCACGATGCTGATCACCAGGACCGGAATCTTCGCCAACCGCGGATCACCTCGCAGCTCCGTCAAGACATCCCAGCCGCTCATCCGCGGCATCATCAAGTCGAGGAGGATCAGGTCCGGAGGCTCTCGGCGAGCGAGCCAGAGCCCTTCCTCACCGCTGGCGGCGGGCACCGGCACACAGCCCATTTCTTCGAGGGCGCTGGCGAGCAGCAGGCGGGAATCGGTGCCGTCGTCGATCACCAGCACCCGGCGTCGGCTCAAGGGCGAGCGGGTCGGCTCCTCGTCGGCGCTTGCCGGCCGGGCCGGGAGCTTCGGGCCCAAGGGCTGCGCCGGGCTTTCGCCCTCTACCGCTCGTGGTCCCGCTGCCGAGCTCCGGGACCGGAGCTCGATCCAGAACTTGGAGCCGACCCCCACCCGACTCTCGACCGCCAGCTCGAATCCCATCAACCAGCACAGAGATCGGGAGATGCTCAGGCCGAGGCCGGTTCCGCTGTATTGCCGCGAGGCCTCTCCGTCGACCTGCCGGAAGGCCTCGAAGATCTGCCCCAGCTGCTCCTCGGGAATGCCGATCCCGGTGTCGCTCACCAGCAGACGGACCGGACGGTCTTCCTCGTCGACCTCCAGCCGAACCTCGACCCGGCCGTCGTCGGTAAATTTCAGAGCATTGCTCACCAGATTGATCAACACCTGCTTCAGACGCATGGCATCGGTGCGGATGGGCTCGACCGAGGGCGGTACGTCGACTTCGAGAGAAACTCGGGTCTCTCCCCTGCCCGCGCGAATTTCGGCCACGGTGTCGATCACCAGCCGCCGCAAGCAGACCGAAGACTCTTCGAGGTCGAGCCGCCCGGCCTCGATCCGGGCGAGATCGAGGATCTCGTTGATCAGGTCGAGCAGGTGGCGCCCGTTGCTCTGGATTCGCTCGAGAAAGCGCAGCTGTGGCGGCTCCAGATTGCCTCCCTTGTTCTTGCTCAGGATGTTGGCGAAGCCGATCACCGAGTTGAGCGGAGTGCGCAGCTCGTGGCTCATATTGGCCAGGAACTGGCTCTTGGCACGGTTGGCGTGCTCTGCTTCCTCCTTGGCGGTGCGCAGCTCCAGCTCCGCCAGCTTGAGCTCGGTGATGTCGACCGCCACGGTCACGACTCCGGTCTCACCGCGGCGCTCGCCGGGCCAGCGGGAGTGCTGGTATTCGAAGTAGCGCTCGCCGAACTGGCGGGTAGAAAGAGTGGAGGTTTCGTCGAATCCTCTCAGATCCCTTGCCAGCTGTGGATCGACCTCCGAAACCGCTCGGTCGGTGAGCTCCTCCGGCACCAGACCCATCGTCTCGAGCGCGCGACCGGCGGCCAGGGTGATCACTCCTTCCGAGTTGGTCGCGATCAGGGCGATCGGGGCCTTTTCCACCACCTGGCGCAGGAGCACCTCGCTGCGGTGGAGCTGCTCGACGGTGCGCTGCCGGTGGCGCACCTCCCGTTCGAGATCCATCTCGCGCAGCGAAAGCTCTTCGGAGCCCTGACGCAACCGGATCTCGAGCTCCTTGCGTTTCTTCCGCAGCTCTTCTTCGGTTCGCCGGACCGACGCGATCTGCGGCAGCCAGCGCCAGAATCCGACTGCAAGCAAGGTGAAGCCGCCGAGGAATCCGACGACTTTCTCGACGAAGGATTGTGCGGGTGTCTGCCCGAGGATGACGAATCGGCCGAGCGCCGGGAAATGGTCCGAGATGTCGACCAGGGCGCCGACCAGGAGAAGGAGGAGACCGGTGGAGATCTGCTCCCAGCCCGCTTCTCGTTCGAGTCTCTCGCGTTTCCCGAGACGCCGGGTGAAGAGCACGATCGCGAAGACCACGCCCGCCACCAGGACTTCGAGAACCAGACTGAAGGGAATCATCGCCCCGGGCTCCCGGGCTCGGCTCCCGAGGGAGCTCCACGACAGAGGCACCCCGGGGCCCCGGGCCTCCGGGTCTCCGGCCTATGGATCGTCCACATGACGTCTCTCAATCGCCGGGCAGGAGCCGCCGCAGCGGCTCGAGCAGACTCTCCTCGTCGACGATGGGTTTGCTGATGTAGTCGTCGAAACCGGCAGCGAGATATTTCTCCCGATCGCCGGCCATGGCATGGGCCGTGAGGGCGACCACCGGCAACCCTCGCAGCTCGTCGTCGGAACGCAGGACCCGGAGAACCTCCAGGCCGTCCTTGCCCGGAAGGGAAATATCCAACAACACGAGGTCGGGCCGGATCTCCGGGATGCCTTCCAACGCATCGCCACCCGACTCGAACTCGAAGACGTCGTATCGATCTTCGAGAATGGCCTGGACCAACAGGCGGTTGTCGGGATTGTCTTCGACCACCGCCACTCTTCGTCTCCGAGGCTCGCTCAAGCCTGCAGCTCCTGGGCCAGGCTCTCCAGCTCGATCCGCACTTGCTCGAAGGCCTCGACCATTTCCGCGACCAGACTGCCGAGCTCGGGAGTCTCGGCTCGCGCGGCGGCCAACCTCTCGACCCGGGCGGCAAGATCGACCAGGCGATTCGCACCGAAATTTGCCGAGCTCGACTTCAGAGAGTGGGCGACGTGCTCGACCTCGGCCAGGTTTCCCGTACGCATTCCTTCGACAGCCCCCTGGATCTTCTCCGGAGAGGTCCCCAGATAGGCGTCGATCATCTTGGCGATCAGAGCTTCCCCACCCAGGTCTCGCAGGCGATCGATGGCGCGGCTATCCAAACACATGTCGACCCTCCAGCGTCCGGTGGACCCGGCCGCACGTTTTCCGTAGGTGGGAGATGCTATCGCGGACGCCGAGCCCACGCCATCACCGAAATGTCGATCAGGAAGAGATGAAAGAAGGGCGGGGCGGCAGAACCGCCCCGAGAATCTTGTTGAATGGATCGGATAGCATCCGGGTTAGAACATTCGGTCCACCCGCCACCGCTCTCGACCGAAGCTCCTCGCCCCCAACGATAGAAGAAGTGCAAAAGAGCCCGTACAATCGCCAAGCAACGACTCAAACGTCCGGGCTCGTCGCTCGACACCGTTACCACCTCCACTGCTCTCCCGCGGTGCCAAGACTCAGAGCAATCTCAATGACAAGATCTTAGAACCAGACGCGCGGCTCGTATACCGATGTTTGTCCTACATTCCGCATAGGATTTTTCCCATGCCCTGTAAGAATCTACCTACATGACGTCACCTCCGCCCTCCGACATCGGCAGATTCGAGCCCGACGAGGCCTCGAGCTCCTTCCCGGACCTCAGCTGGTACGACCGCTTGCTCCACGCCGGCCTGAACCCTACCGTTCTGCCCTATGGCCTGATCCGCCAGGTCCGCCTCACCAGCGCCACGAATCTCTTGCTGATGGCGACCATGCTGCCCTTTGCGTTCTACTACCAGCTCAGCGGTTACCCCGCGCTCGCGGGGATCATGCTGTGTACCTTCGCAGCCGCTTGCCTGAACCACTTCGCTTTTCGCTGGCATCGCAATTCGCCCCTCGCTGCCAATCTCACCGTCGCCATCCTCTTCGCCGGCCTGGTCACCCCCGGACTGGTGTTGCATCTGCCCAACGAGCTGTGGATCTACCTGATCCCCCTGCTCGGCCTGCTTCTCACCGGCCCCATCGCCGGAGGAATCTGGACCGGGCTCACTCTCTTGATCATCGCCACTCTGCCCACGGCTCTGCGAATTCCCGCCGAGGTCGATTCGTTTGTGCCCGCCCATTTCCTGCATCGGCTGGCCTCGGTGATCGGTATCGCGGTGTTGACGGCTTGCCTGCTCTCGGTGCAGCAGCAGACCGAGAAAATCCTCGCCGACGAGATCCGGCAACGGCGTAGGGCCGAGCTCGAGGCCCTGCGGATCAGCCGCGAGAAGAACGAATTCCTCGCCAGCGTCAGCCATGAGTTCCGCACTCCCATGCACGGCATCCTCGGCCTGGCGGAGCTCCTCGAGCAGGACGAGCTGAGCCCGAGCCAAGAGAAGCGAGTGGACCTGATCGGCTCGGCGGCCGAGGCTCTGCTCTCGCTCGTGGACGACCTCGTAGACCTCGGCAAGATCGAGGCCGGCGAGCTCTCCCTCCAGACCCTCGACTTCGATCCCCGCGATCTCGTGGATCGAACCCTGGAGCTCGTCCGTCCACGGGTCGGCAACAAGGCTCTCGAGATCTCCGCCCATTTCCGCGAAGGGCTGCCGCCGCGTCTACACGGGGATCCGGCCCGTCTGCGGCAGGTGCTGCTCAATCTTCTCGCCAATGCCATTCGCTTCACCGACAAGGGCCTGGTAGAGGTGAGTGTGGGGCTGGAGAGCACCACCCGGGAAGGCCCGATCCACGTCCGCTTCTCGGTACAGGATACCGGCATCGGAATCGGGCACCTGGAGCCGGGCCAGCTCTTCGCCCCCTTTTTCAGCTATCCCTCGGAGCGTTCGGTTCCGGGTGTTTCGATGGGCTCCGGTGGAACCGGGCTCGGGCTCGCCATCTGCAAACGCCTGGTGGAGCACATGGGTGGCGAGATCTCGTGCCGAAGCCTTCCCACCGGTGGTTCCGAGTTCTGGTTCGTGTTGCCCTTGCGAGCGGTGGACACCCGAGCGGACGACGAGAGAGCCCGCTCACCTTCGCCCGACCCCTCGACGCGCCAGCTGAGAATCCTGGTGGTCGACGACAGCGCCCTGAGCCGCCAGGTCGTCGAAGAACAGCTCCGGGCGCTCGGCCATTCCCCCACCACCGTCGACTCCGGAGAAGAGGCACTGCGGGTGCTGGCGAGCACCGACTACGACCTGCTGCTCGTCGACTGCCGGATGCCCGGGATCGATGGATTCGAGACGGTGCGACGGCTACGCCGGAGCCAGGAGCCCCGACGACCGCCGCTTCCGGTCATCGTCGCCATGACGGGTCATACGCCCCCCGGCGCCGATGCGGCCTTCTGGAAGCGAAAAGGAATCGAGGAGCACTTGATCAAGCCGGTGCGGATCCCGGAGCTGCGAGCTCTCCTCGAACGCCACTTCCATCGAGCCGAAGAAGAGCCCGGGAATCCGGAGGAGTGGCCGGCTCTCTCCAGCGCCGAGCTCCAGCAGAGAGTAGAGAAAGAGTACCTGGTCGAGGGTCCCAGGTACCTCGTACAGCTCCGCCAGGCTCTACGGCGGCGAGATCGCAAGGCCCTGGCCGACGAGGCCCATTCCCTGGCCGGGATCTCCGTCTACGTGCAGGCACCTCACCTGGTCGAGAGCTGTGAAGCCCTCGAAAGAGAGGCGCCCACGGCCGCGGATGCCGACCTCCACGACCAGGTGGACCTGATCGCCGACGAGCTCGAGCTGATCCTCGCCCGGCTCCGAGGCCCGAAGCCGGGTGGATTGAAGGAGCCGGGATAGCTCACTCGACCAGGCGGTTCTCGTAGGCGTAGCGAATGATCTCGGCCGTCGAGCTCAGATTCATCTTGTCGAGAATCCGGCGCCGGTAGGTGCTCACGGTCTTGACGCTGAGGCCCAGCTCGCTGCCGATATCGGTAATGGTCCGGCCGCCGGCCAACAGGCGTAGAACCTCGAACTCACGCCCCGAGAGCCGGTTGTGGGCCGGGCCGTCGAAACCGGGGTCGAGGCCGAGAGCCAGCTGTGCCGCCACCGCCTCACTGATGAACCGGCCACCGGAGTGCACCCGGCGCAATGCGTGCAGAAGAGTCTCCGCCGGGGCCTTCTTGGCCACGTATCCGGAGGCTCCGGCGCGCAGGAGGGGAATCGCGTACTGATCTTCCGGATGCATGCTCAACACCAGGATCGCAGTTCTCGGAAGCACGTTCTTGAGCTTCTTCAACACCTCCATACCGCTCTGCTCGGGTAAGGAGATGTCGAGAACGATCACATCGGGGCGCTTGCGCAGAGCGAGGCCGACTCCCTCTTCGCCATCCCCCGCTTCGGCCACGACATCGATGTCGGGAGCCTGGGCCAGGAGGCTGCGGATGCCTGCCCGCGTGATCGAGTGATCGTCGATGATCAGAACGCGAATCATTAGCTTGTCAGTATGTTAACCCCAAACCGACTTTCGAAAGACCCCCCGATCGGAGAATCGGATAACATCTTGCCCGCGAGTTCCAAACGCAACGGGTCCGAACTCGATTCCCGAACACCAACCCACGATCGGAGAAGGCAACCATGCCCGAGCCCATTTTCAGCCAGACTTGGGTCGATGCCTGGGCTCGAGAGCTGGGAGCGAGCGACCGATATCGCCGGGCAGCACAGACCTGGGAGGGCTCGGTCCTGGTGGAGACACCGGCGACAGAAGGATCTCCCTGGCAGGCGGTGTTCCTCGACCTCTGGCACGGGGAGTGCCGCGAGGCCAAGACCGCCGAGATTGCCGATCGCGACCGTGCCGACTATGTGCTGAGCGCCTCCCTACCCATCTGGAGGCGGGTTCTCGAAGGCGAGCTCGAGCCGATTCTCGCGATCATGACCGGTAAGATCGAGCTGGCCAGGGGTAGCATCGCCAAGCTGACCCCCTACATAGCGGCGAGCAAGGAGCTGGTGGCGGCCGCCGGCCGCCTGGACTCTGTGTTTCCCGAAACGACCCCGGCCAGATCGGAGGCCTCATGACCTCGACCAGAACCTACCAGTCCACGAGCCCCCGCGGGCTCGACTTCTCGAGCCCGCCCATGCGTCTGTGGCGCAAGTCCAAGGAAGTCGGCATCTGGGATCCCCGGTCGATCGACTTCGAGCAGGATACGGCCGACTGGAAACGGTTCGACGACCTCGAGAAAGAAGTCCTCCTGCACCTCACCAGCCTCTTCCAGGCGGGTGAGGAGTCGGTGACTCTCGATCTCCTGCCCCTGGTCATGACCGTCGCCGACGAGGGTCGCCTGGAAGAAGAGATGTACCTCACCGCTTTCTTGTGGGAGGAGGCCAAACATGTAGAGCTCTTCCGCCGCTTCCTCGACGAGGTGGCCCAAGACCACAGCGATCTCTCCCGATTCCACGCCCCGAT
>CAZMEL010000277.1:0-10676 GCA_964565225.1 uncultured Thermoanaerobaculia bacterium
GGAGACGGTGGACGGCGGTCGCGTCGGCGACCCAGATCCGTGGCGGGTCGGTGATGGAGTCTCCTGCAGCGTTCCCGGCCCATGACAGAAGAACCAGACCTGCCCAGGTTGTAGATAACGATCTTGTCACTCTATAAAGGGGCACTAGATCCATCGAACATTCCTTCAAGATGTGGCGGCAATGCCCAATGCTCTGCATCTCTCTGCCACGACGCTTGGTACTCGTTCACTGGAGACGAAGAACACTCGACGGTTCGACGGAGGCCAGAGACAATGACGGTATTTGAGCCGAGCAGAGTCCTCAGCCCGACCGCGATCGGACCTCGAAGACCCGGCGGCTGGAGAGGCCGCCTTCGTCGAGCACGAGGATTTCGTGGCGGCCGGGCACGGGCTCCCACCACAGGCGCTCGTCGGCGGGGGCGGTGCCGAGGAAGACGCCGTCGACGAACCACGACAGGCGGGTGCCGGGGGTGGTGGATTCGGCCTGGAGGGGTACTTCCTGGCGGCTCGTCGGCAGGCCGGGTAGGAGCACCAATGTCTGGCCCGCGGGCGGCGAGAGGATCGACGGCGCTCGGCGCTGGCCGGCGGCCTGGCAGTCGGCGGCGAGGGACGGCGGGGAGGGCAGGCGGCGGTGGCCGAGGGTGAGCCAGCTGCGGACGGCAGCGGGAAACGTGAGGTAGGTGCGCGTTTCGCGGCGGCGCCCGGCCCGGCAGGAGGGGTTGAGGGCGAGGCCGGTGTCGAGATCGACCTCCATCCGCACGTGGTACGGGCAACGTTCGGTGGGCACCTTGTGGCGCAGGGCCAGGGCCCATTCACGCTGCTCGCAGGCCGGGGTGGGGAGATGGCCGGAGTAGGCGCAGACCTCGACCCGGTGCAGGTCGGCGGATGGGCTCTCGGCGAGCGACGGCCGGGCGCGGTCGGCCACGGCTTCGAGCAGGTCGAAGAGCAGCGGCCCGGCGGCCTCGGCACCCACCAGGTCCACGGCGGGGCGATTGTCGAAGTTGCCGAGCCAGACCACCACGGTGTAGCGAGGCCCCGAGCCGGCGGCCCAGGCGTCGCGATGGCCGTAGCTGGTGCCGGTTTTCCAGTGGATGCTCGGCGGGGCTCCCGAGAGCTGGCGCCGGCTGGGAAAGTCGGGCCGATCGCGGCGCGCCAGGGCGCGGCGGGTGAGATGGGCGCTGCCGCGGGCGAAGAGGGGCAGGCCGCGGGAGGTGCGGACCTCCGGTGGCTCGGTCCGGCGCCAGGTCAGGGGACGATAGAAGCCGTCGGCGGCGAGGGTGGCGTAGAGCGAGGCCAGCTCGAGGGGTGAGATCTCCACCGAGCCGATCGCCGCCGAGAGGCCGTAGTACCCGGGCGAACTCTCCAGAGTCGAGACCCCGCCGGCCTCGAGGGTGCCGAGGAACCGTTCGAGCCCCACTTGCCGCAAGAGGCGCACGAAGGGGATGTTGAGCGAGTGGGAGAGGGCGTCTTCGAGGGTGACGAGGCCGGTGAACCGGCCGTCGTAGTTGCTCGGGGCGTAGTCGGTGTAGTGGGTGGGGATGTCGGGCACCAGGTGCTCGGGCAGGGCCAGCCCGCGGTCGATCGCCAGGGCATAGATGAAAGGTTTGAGGGCCGAGCCCGGCGACCGGGGGTTGGCGAAGCCGGTGATCTGCCCGCCGTGGGCGTCGAAGAAGTCGAAGTTGCCCACCAGGGCTACGACCTCGGAGCGTCGATGGTCGACCACCACCGCGGCTCCGTTGTGGATACCGCGCAGCTGCATCTCGCCATGAGCCCGAGCCAGGCGTTCTTCCGCCAGCTGCTGGATGCCCCGGTCGAGGGTGGTGACCAGGCGATGCCCCGGCTCCCGGGCGGTCCGGGCGGCGAGCCAGAAGGCGGCGTGGGGCGCGTTGCGCGGGAGCGGACGGATGCGCCCGGGCACGGCGGCGGCGCGAAGGGCGGCGAGCACGGTATCGGGCTCGGGATCTTCGGGCTCGCGATCTTCGAGTGTGTCGCGGTCCAGACCACCGTGCTCGAGCAGCCAGGCACCGATCTCGTCGCGGGCGTCTCGTAGACGCTGCTGATTGCCGGGCGACGGGAAGCGCGAGGTCGGGCGCTGGGGCACCGCCACCAGCACCGCGATCTCCGACGGCGTGAGCTGGTGCGGACCGTGGCCGAAGTAGGCCCAGCTCGCCGCCGGCAGGCCCTCGACATTGCGGCCGAAGGGCAGGTAGCTGAGGTAGGCGGCGAGGATCTCGTCTTTGCCGAGGTGCACCTCGATCTGCAGCGCCCGCAGGGCCTCCACCATCTTCGAGCGCAGAGTCCGCGGACGCGGCTCGAGCAGCCGCACCAGCTGCATGGTAAGGGTCGAGGCCCCCGAGGCCACCCGGCCCAGGCGCAGGTTGAGGGTCGCGGCACGCACCACGGCGATGGGATCGACCCCGGGGTGGTGGTAGAAGCGTTTGTCCTCGAAGCGCAGGAGGGCGTCGAGGTAGTCGGGATCGATCTTCGCCAGCTCGTCCGCGGCGACCTCCATCCGGTACTTGTCATCCGGAGAGAGGAAGACGAACGAGGGGGTGCCATCGGCGAAGGCCACCACCCGTGAGGGAGGCTCGCCCAGCCGCTCGGGCAGGGGCAGCGCCAGGGCCAGGGCGTAGGCCCCTGCCAGCAGCAGTGCCCCCGCGGCGCCGGCCCGGCGCATCCAGGGAAAGAGCTGGCGCCCGGACATCGGGCTCACTCCGCGCCGGTTCGGACGTCGGTGGCGCCTCCGATCCTGCCGGGTGTCGTCGCCGTGGGAGCCGGGTCCGGATCAGAGATCGCCGCAACTTCGACCGCGGGCTCCTTTTCCCAGGGGCCGCGCACGATCACCGGCCGGGAGGCCTCACGAGCCCAGATCCGCGGGTCGTACATGGCCTCGGCCTCCACCGAGGGAATGGTGAAGGAGCCGGCCGTCACCGCCCGCACGGCGTAGACCACCTTGCCGGTCTGGCCCCGCTCCAGGTGCCCGAAGGCTTCCAGGCGGTCGTCGCGCAGGTCCATGTGGTCGACCTTCCAGAGGGACTCGGGATCGATCCAGCCGGTGCCGCCGTCGCGGCCGAGGCGAGGATTCTCGATCTCCCAGCCGGCAGGGATGCGGTCGACCAGGGCGATGTTGGCGACCCGCTCGGAGCCGGTGTTGGTGATCTGCAGCTCGATCATCACCACGTCTCCGAGAGCCAGGCCGCGGTCGAGGTCCAGGGGTGCTCCCCCGGCGTCGAGATAGCGGCGGGTGAGCTTCAGCCCGGCTCCGCCGGTGCGCCAGTCGGGAGCCTCGCGCACGCCTTCGCTGGTCATCATCAGGAAGAGCTTGCCCTCGCCCTTCTCCGGCACCTCGAGGCTCAGGCGCTCGTATTCGCTCGCCCGGATCACGCTCCAGGTGCGGTCGTTGGACTTCGCCCGCTGGGGCCTCGGCGGGAGCACCCGGCCGTCGGCCCGGAGCACCGGCGGGGCGAAGGAATCGGCACCGCTGTCGAGCAGCTTGCCGAGGCCGGTGATGCCCCACACCAGCTCCTGGGTGGTGTAGCCGCGGCTCTCTCCGCGCAGGGCCTCGACCACCAGGTCGGCCAGCGGCTCGGCGGCGGGGTCCTGGCCGAAGAGGTCGACGAAGGTGGAGAGCATCAGGCCGCGGCGGCGGCGATCGGAGTAGAAAGACCAGCCGTTGTTGCGTTGATCCCGCACCGGGCTCAGGTCGGGATTCTTCAGCTCGGAGCGATAGCGCTGGTCGCCGGCGAGAAAGAGCGCGGCCTTGAGCAGGTAGTCGTTCTCCGCCTTCTGCCCGCGATTCCGGTCGCGGTCCTGGGCCAGCAGGGTCTCCGCCCGGGCCTGTTGCGGGCGCCCGGCGAGGGCCAGCACATAGTGCATGTAGGGCTCGGCGTGGCGGCTGTACCAGCTCTCCTGGCCGGCCTCGTAGTGGCTGCTGATCTGCCGCTCCATCCAGTCGAGGGCGTCGTCCAGGCGCGCCTCGGGAACCGGGAAATCGAGCTCCCGGGCGTCGAGCAACAGGTGGGTGGCATAGGCGGTGCCCCAGTAGGCGGGCTCGATGCCCCCGGGCCAGTAGGCGAAGCCGCCGGACGGGGTCTGCATGCTGAGCAGCCGGTCGATCCCGTGGGCGATCAGGTCGTCGAGAGCCGCTCCTTGCGTCAGGCCGGGATCGATGTTGTCGATCAGGTCCCCGAGGTAGAGCAGGGGGCGGGTCGAAGAGGTGGTCTGCTCGATACAGCCGTAGGGGTAACGGACCAGGTGCTCGAGATGGCCGAAGGTCTCGCCGTAGGGATTGCGCGACACCCACACCACCGTGCGCTCGCTCAGCGGCAACCAGCCTTCGAGATCGTCGGCCAGCTCCGTGGTGCCCTCGGTGAGCTCGAAACGCTGGCGGACCCGGCTCTTGGGTCCGGCAGGTAGGATCGGGATTTCCTGCTCCTCCACCGCACGGATCTCGTCGGAGAGCACCTCTACCCGGAGCTTGGCGGCGCCGATCGGCTGCCGGGCGCGGGCGCGGAAGACCACGGTGCTGGAGTCGCCCTCGGCGAGCCGGAGCATCTCCTGGCGCGGACCGAGAATCTCCACCGGGGCCTCCTGGCCACGCGGCTCGAAGCCGGGAATCTCCACCGACTCGGCTGCCAGCAACACCCGCAGGTCGCGGTCCTGGCCCGAGAGATTGGTGACCTGCACCGGCACGTGGAACTCGTCGTCTCGGGTCAGGAAGCGAGGCAGGGTCGCCTGCAGGGTGAGGGGATCGCGCACCGTCACCCGGGTCTCCGCCCGGCCCATGCGCTGGCGCCCGGCGGTCACCGCCATCACCCGCAGCTCGCCGCGGTATTGGGGAACCTCGAAGTCGAGGGAGAGCTCACCACTCTCGGGCACTTCGACCAGGCCCGACCACAGGGCCACGGGTTGGATCGGCTGCACCCGGCCGAGCTCCACGGCACCGTCGCCGCCGCTCACCGACGAAGGGCCCGAGGGGGGCACCAGCAGCGTCCAGCCCACGGTCTCGAACGTCTCCACCCCCAGGGCGCGACGGGTGAAGATCTGGGCGAAGGGGTCGGGGCTCTCGAAGCGCGTCAGGGAGAGGATGCCTTCATCGACCGCCGCCACCGTGGCGTACACCGGCCCTTCCTCGTCGCGCGTATCGCCGAGATCGAGGGTCACCGTGAGGGTGGAGCTCGAGCGCACCTCGTCGGGTGCCTCGACGCTGAGGGCGTGACGGAAGGCTTCGGGCTCGACCTTCACCGAGGTCACGCCGAAGGCACGATCGGGCAGGAACGCCTGCTCGGAGTCGAGGTGAGGATCTTTGATCAGGAAGGCACTGACATAGACGTTGGGTACGAAGTCTTCCACCTCGAGGAACCAGGCCAGATCGCCGGCCTCGACCTCGATCCACTCGCTGCTCAGCAGGCGATCACTCTCGGTGGTGAGCAACACCCGCCCGCGGTAGGGGATTTCCATCTGCACCGGGAACCTCTCTCCCGGGCGGATGGCATCGGGGGTCTTCACCGCCAGCCAGGTGGGGCGCCCGGGGCGCGGGGTCTGGTCGACCTGGCTCTCGTCGGGCTGCCAGTAGTACCAGCCGCTTCCCTCGAGGTGGATCTCGGTGCGTGCCTCTCCGGCCCGGGCCCGGATCAGGAAGCCCTCGCCGCTGCGCTCCGGGCGCAGGCTGGCGCGGAAGCGTCCGTTCACGACAGCCACTTCCTGACGGCTCTCGGGGACCTGGCGTTGGAAGCGCCTCCAGGTCTCGCGGCCGCGGACCTCGTCGTAGTACCAGCCGTATTCGGCGTCGAGGCGGACCAGCTCGAGGGTCACGGTGGCGACCTCTTCGACCGGCTGCCCCCGCCAGTCGACGGTGATGCCCTCGACCACCAGCTCGGTGCCGGCCTCGGCTTCGGAGGCGCTGGACTTGAGCCCGATGTAAAACGACTCGGGGTGCACCGGCACCGCGGTGCTGCCGAGAGTCGTGCGCCCGCCGCCTGCCTCGAAGACCGCGGCTCGGGCCACCAGGCTGGCGGGGCCGTCCCAGGCCGGGCCCGCCACCACGCCGGCCCGGCCCGGGCAGGCGAAGGTGCCGCGTCCCTGCTCATCGAGAGTCGCGTCGAGCTTGCCGAGGTCGAGAGGGCGAAGCGGCGTGTCTTCGGTGCGCCACACGCCATAGTCGAACTCGGCGTTGGCGGTGGGTGCGAAGTTCCCCGGCACCAGCTCGCAGGCCAGCTCCACCCGGTGCTCGGCGGGCACTCCACCGAAGAGATAGCGGGCGGCAACCTCGAGGCGCGGCTCGTCGCCGAGCTTGTATTGGGGGGCCTCCGAGGCCACCTCGACTTTCATCCGCTCGGGCACGAATTCCTCCACCTGGAAGGAGTACTGGCCGATGCGTCGCTTCGCCACTTCCAGCTGGGCCTCGTAACGGCCGGTGGTGGCGAAGGCCGGGAACGGCAGGTCGAGGTCGACGGTACCGGCAGCGTTGGTCTCGAGGGTGGTGCTGCGGATCTTCTTGCCCTGGGGGTCGAGCAGGTGGAGCTGTACCGGCATGGCGGCCGGCGGCGCCAGGTGGTCTTCCTGGCGGACGATCGCCGCGAGATGGGCGGTTTCTCCCGGGCGGTAGACGCCGCGATCACTGTAGAGGGCGGCGCGGTAGGGCTGGGAGCCGGAGTAGGGCTCACCGGCGATTCGCTCTTCCTGCACCTCGGCCTCGAGGTCGGCGAACTCCAGGTAGGTCAAATCCTGGCCCCGGCGGGCCACCACCGCAAACGCCGGGTGATGGCCCTTGGCGTCGCGTCGTGGCACCAGGCGGCAGCCGCCCCGGCTCCCGGTCTCGCAGGTATCCATCACGTAGCCACTCTTGCGCACCAGATCGATGGTGACACCGCGCTGGGGCTCGAGGGTCTTCATGTCCACGGCCCAGACCTCGACCTCTTTCCACAGCTCCGCACTCGCCCCCCCACGTTTGGCGATCAGGTGCAGGTCCGTGAGCAGCAGGCGGGAGGTCGCCCGGGCGTTGCCCGAGAGCAGCTGGATCTCCAGCAGGCCGCGGGTGTCCTGGGGGATCATCGAGGAGAGGTCGACCTCGGTGGTGGCCATCTCGTCGGGCTGGCTCGAAAAGGTCAGCTTCTCCTGCAGGATCAGATTGCTGGTGCGCTCGTTGGCCTGCTCGCTGTCGCCGCTCATCCAGAACACCAGATTCTCGGCCGGAACGTGGTGCACCACCAGGGTTGCACCACTGATGTTGCGGTGGCGCACCGGCAGCGAGCTCCAGGCGCTGCGGGGAAGGTAGCGGCCGCGGGAGGTGAATGCGATCTGGGGGCTGCGGGCGGGAATGGAGAAGTCCTGGTTCCAGGCCTGGCGCAGCATGCCGCCGTCGGTGGTGCGTAGGCCGGCATCGATCTGCATTTGATACGAGCCGCGGGCAAAGTCTCCGAAGATGCGGAAACCGCCGCCGGCCGGAGACACGGTGAAGTCGACCTCGGGCTCGAAGCGAACCCCGGTGCGGGCCTCGTCTTCGTCGAGCAGGCAGCGGGTGGAGAGCTCGTAGGAGTTGTAGGTTTCGCGGTCCCAGTAGTAGCGCCGCCCCGACACCGAACGGTCGTCGCAGATCACCTGGATGTAGAAACCGTTTTCGCTCTCGGCGCGGTAGGCGTGGAGAACCTTGGCCTCGGGTCCGGTTTCGACCACGACCCAGGCGGATCCGGAGTCTGCGACGCGTTCCCTGTCGAGCAGGCTCGGAGTGCCGGCTTCGAGGGATAGCTCGATGCGAGAGCCGGACACGATGTCGGAACCGCTGAGCCGGGCGATCACCGAGTGTTCGTCGTCGCCCGCCTCGAATTGGGCGGAGCGTTGCTGGGTGCGACCGGAGCCGGGCGGATCGACAGAGAAGCTGGCCCGTCGGCGAACCTCTTCCACCTCCACCGGGCCCGAGAAGGCGATGAGCACCTCGGCTTGGTTCTTGGCCGGGTCGATCGACGAGACGGCGAGACGGAGGAAATCGAAGGGAGGGGATTCGAAGACCCGCACCCAGCGGCCCGAGCTCGGCGGCGTCAGGATTCCATCCGTGGTCTGCAGGGCGGTGAGCTCGACCTCGTAGCGCTGGGAAGGCGCAAAACCTTCACGAGGGGTGAAGGTGAGCGTCGACGGGCTGGTGAATTGCAGCTCGCCGGGCACCTGCGGACGGATCTCGAGCACAGTGCCCTCGGCCGGGGGTTTGCCGACGGCGGCCTCGTCGACCACCGGCCGGGCGAACTCGACCACCACCTTCTCCGGCGAGGTCAGGGCCGGAGCCACCTCGCGGATCACCGGCCGTAGCTCGCTGGCGCTCAGAGGCGCGGCGGGAAGCTCCTGCTCGGATGTCTCGACCACGGGAGGTGATCCGGCTTCCGGCGGTGGCGGATCGTCGCCACAGCCTGCGAGCAGGCCCGCGATCATCAGGGTGGCGAAGAGCAGAACCTTGGGGGCCTTGGGAATCATGGAGTCTCCTTCCTCGAACCGGATCAGGAATCACGGGCACCTTTGTCTACAGGCGCATTCTGTTCCTCGGAGCAGGAGGGGGCAGGGCTCGCCATGGGCGTTTCCGTGGTGAAATGTGACGAAACCGTGGCGGCGTCATTCGCCCTCTTTTTCGGCGGCCGCCACCTCCCGAGCCAGGCGGGTGGCGCGGGCCACGTCTTCGGCGGGCAGGATCAGACCGCTGACCAGATCCTGCAGGCGCTCGGAGCCGCCGAACGGGCCGGCGGCGCCCCCGCCGAGGCCGCTGGCCAGCTCTTCGGCGGTGGGTGCCTGGAGCACCGTGATGCCGGCGAGCCGGCCGTCGGCGGTGAAGACCGGAGTCCCGAATCCAGAGCTGGTCGGGGTCGAGGGAGCATAGAGGCGGCGGGGTTTGTCGAGCACGGCGCCGACCACCCCTTCCTCGACGATCGGCGCCTGACCGAAGAAGCGGTCCATGAGCCGGAGCCGGTAGAACGTCTGCCCCACGGCGAGAGGGGTGGAGCTGGCGAAGTCGAAGAAGGGCAGCGGCTCGGCGGGAGCCTCCTGGAGCTGCAGCCAGGCCAGGTCACGATCGCGGTCGCGGGTCACGAAGGTGGCGGGCACTCCCTCGGTGTCGTCGCCGATCAGAACCTCGATCTGCCGCGGCACCACGCTGTAGTCGGAGCTCCCGCCCGAGAGCTGCTGCAGCAGCCCCACGTAGCCACCGATCTCGGTGTGGGAGCAGAGCACCAGACCTTCGGGATCGATCAGCAGACAGGTGGTCGATCCCTCGACCTCGCGATCGGAGCCGAGCCCCGGCACCTTGATGTCGAGCACGTATTTCAGGTCGACCATCGCTTCCCGGTGGCGGGTGAGCTGGTGGTAGGGATTGGCACCCGCCACGGGATCGGGAGCCATGGCTACGAGAAGCAGCAGAGCGAGGGAGCAGCGAAGGAAGGAAAAAGATCTCATGATGCCTCTCGGGAGTGGGCCCGATCGGGGCTTTCGGGGCTCCAATCGGGCTCGAGAAAATGAAAACGGGTCTGGATGCCGCGCCGGACGACCACGATCACCTGTTCGGGCCGGGTCTCCTTGATCTCGTCCAGGGTCCGCCGGAAGCTCTTCAGCCCGCGGATCTCCTGGTCTTCGATGCGCAACACGAGGTCTCCCGGTCGTAGGCCGGCAAGGCCCGCCCAGCCGGCGGGATCGACATTCTCCACCAGCACGCCTCGCAGATCGTCCTGCCACTGCTGCTCGTCGCGATCGAAGAAGGTCAGCTCACGGACCGAGAGCTCGAAATCGCCATCGCTGTGGCGCCGGGCTTCCTCCTTGCTGAGCCGGGTGCGTTCGAGGGTCACCGGCACCTCGTGGCGCGCGCCGTCGCGCAGAACCGTGAGGCGGATCTCCTCGCCGATGTCGCGGCCGCGGATGCGGCGGTGGAAGAGGGCCGAATCCTGGAGGCTTTCCGGATGCATCGGCTCGTCGTCGAGGGCGATGATCAGGTCGCCCGTCTCGAGGTCGGCCTCCGCCGCCAGGGTGCCGGGGTAGATGCGGGAGATCCGGAAGCCGGTCACGCCGTCGAGCCGGGCCGCCAGCTGGGGCAGGACCGCCTGGGTGGCGAGGCCGAGCCAGGCCTTGGGCAGCTCCCGGGGAGGATCCTCGGCGCTGTCCTCCCGGCTCTCGAGCAGGGTCAGGTGGTCGGTGCCACGGCGGGCGAAGCCGACCAGCAGCTCCGGCAGATCCTCGAGCTCCCGGTGCATCTCTACCAGGGAGGCGAGGGACTCCACCGGACGCTGCTCGAGCTGGGAGAGGATGTCGCCGGGCTCGAGGGGCGGCTCCGCGAGCTGGGCCGGGCCCCCGCGCCGGACCCCGGTGATCAGCACGCCCCGGCCGGTCTCGAGCCGGAGCTCCCGGGCCATTCGCGGGGTGATCTGCCGGGCGGTGAATCCCCAGGAGGTGAACGATGCCGCGTCGCCGAGATCCTTCTCCAGCTTTTCGGTCGTCACCTCGAGGTCGAGCCCTTTCTCGCCTCGGCGGATCGAGAAGCGGGTGTTGTGGCCGATGGGCAGGTTGGCGAGGCGGTCGAGGAGGAGCGGAATCTCTTCGGTGAAACGCAGGGTCAGGGGCTCACCGTCGATCGCGACCACCAGGTCGCCGGCTTCGATGCCCGCCTGGCCGGCCGGGCCGTCGACCACCACCGAGCTCACCAGGGTGCC
>CAZMEL010000278.1:0-10668 GCA_964565225.1 uncultured Thermoanaerobaculia bacterium
CCACCGGGCAGGTGGAGTACTCCTACTACATCACGGAGGTAGACGAGTCGGGTTTCTGTGAATCCCTGGCCAGTGATTGCGCCTCCACCTCGACCACGGGGGCCTGCAACGCGCCGCCGGCCTTCGCCGGGATCGGTTCGGTAGAAAACCCGGGCTCGGCTGCCTGTCGTCTGGACGTCGAGTGGTCGGCAGCCACGCCCAATTGCGGCCCCGAGGCGACCTACGCCGTGTATCGCGGTACCACCGCCGATTTCGTACCCGCGCCGGAGAACCGGGTGGCGAATGGCCTCGCGGCGACGTCCTGGTCGGACTCGGACGTGGAGAGCGGAGTCGAGTCGTTCTATGTCGTTCGTGCGACGGATTCCGGGAGCGGTACGGAAGACCAGAACTCGGTGGTGGCCTCGGAAGCTCCGAGTGGCCCGATCAGCGACGGCACCCTCGCTCTGGGAGCGGAGATCGGAGACCCCCAGGTGATCTTCACCAATGGTTTCGACGGCGGAGACACGGCCTTCTTCCACGTTGGCTGGGAGCCCTCGGATGCCCGGGCCCACAGCGGGGATCGATCGTACTTCTCGACCTATGCCAACAACCAGTGCACGGCGGTGGAAACACCTCCCGTACAGCTCACGGCGGGCGAGAGCTCGCAGCTGAGCTTCTGGACCCTCTACGAGATCGAGGACGGCTGGGACGGTGGCGTGGTGCAGATCTCCGACGACGGAGGAGCGACCTGGGATCTGTTGACGCCCGACCAGGGGTACCCGGGGAGCTTCATTCCCAGCAGCGACGCTTGCGGATTCCTCAGTGGTGATCCTTCCTTCACCGATGTGCAGCTCACCTGGACGGAGTACACCGCCGATCTGAGTCCCTGGAACGGCCAGGAGATCCGGGTCCGCTGGTTGTTTTCGACCGACGGCGGCCTGACCCTCGAAGGGTGGTACCTCGACGACCTCTCGATCACTCACGCCGAAGTGTCCGGGGCCTGCACCGATGGCCTGTTCAGCGACGGCTTCGAGTCGGGCGACACCTCGGCCTGGACGAGTCTCGTAACGCCGTGACAGATGGGGAGCCGGAGACGTAGAATCCCCCGGATGAGAACACTGTGCCTCCGGCACCCCTGCCTGCCGCTCTCCGCCGTCGCTCTGCTCCTGCTGGTTCCCGGGCCTGGTCTTGCCCAGAGTGGAGGAGAGACGACGGTTCACTCCTGCAAGACCTTCCTCGCCCAGGGATTCCTCGAGACCCGGCGAGCACGTTTCCCCGAGGCCCTCGAGGCCTTCGAGGCGGCCGCCGCCGGGGCCGGTTGTGCGGTGGAGGCCCAGCTGGGTTTCGCCGAGACCTACAACGCCATGAACCGGCACAAGCCCGCGCTCGAGGCCGCGAGCCGGGTGCTGGCGACGGCGACCGATCCCGAGATCCTGAGCCTCGCGCACTACCAGATCGGCTTGGCCCGCGACATCCGCGGCAACCGCATGAACCAGAAGAAACAGGCGGCGGAGGCGGCCTTTCGCAAGGCCCTGGAGCTTTCCGAGGGAACCCACATCGACTCGGTGCGGGCCTTGATGCGAATCTACAAGGAAACCCACCGGGACGAGGCGCTCGCTGCTCTGGAGGAGCAGTACCCCGACCACCGGGTGGCGACCCGATCCGAGCAGCGCCGCAAGCTGAAGGGCCCGCCGCCGGCTCCCGAGGGGGAAGAAGGCTCCGAAGCCGAAGGGGACGAAGGCGCGGAAGAGGAAGAAGGCGGAGTCGCCGGGTCCGAAAAAGGCGCCGAAGCTGCGCCGAAGGAGCCGACCTGGCCCAGCCTCGCCGGCAAGGTCTTCTCCTGTGAGACCTTTGCGTCTCTCGAGCCCGACGAGGTTCGCGCCGTGGTCGGTACCCTGCCGAAGTGGCCCGAAGGACGCCGACCGGAGATTCCGGATCGCATCGCCAGCCCGCCGCCGCCCTACACCGAAGAGGCACTACGGGCCGGCATCGAAGGAAGCGTTTCCGTCCAGACGTATATCGACGAAGATGGGGAGGTACGGCTCATCCGAATCGTCAAGGGGTTGCCCCACGGCCTCGAGGAAGAGACCATCAAGACCGTCTGCGGTTGGGTCTTCCGCCCGGCCGAGCTCGATGGAGCGCGTTATTCGAGCCTGCTGAATTTCACCGTTTCGTTCCGCCTCCCCGAGTGATCTCGCGGAGGCCGCCACGCGACCCGGCACACTTTCCGATTCTCCGCGTCGACTGTCTCCAAATTCCGATTCATTCCGAGACCAGTTCATGAGCCCGATCCAAAATCCTCTGCCATCCCTGCAGGCCTTCCGCAAGGTGCCTCGCACCGGAGTCATCTACGTCACCAACGAGGCCGCGGCGGCGGGCTACGATCCTTCCGATCCGGAGTGGTCGAACCTCGGCCAGGGGCAGCCGGAGAGCGGGGTGCTGCCCGGAGCACCGCCGAGGCTCGAAGCGGTGGAGATCTCGCCCGACTCCCACGAGTACGCCCCGGTACCCGGGATCTGGGAGCTGCGCGAGGCGGTGGCCTCGTATTACAACCAGATGTACCGGAGGGGCATGCCATCGCTCTACAGCGCGGAGAACGTTGCGATCTGCGGCGGCGGGCGGGCATCTCTCACCCGGGCCGTGGCGTCCCTCGGGCAGATCAACCTCGGCCACTTCCTGCCCGACTACACGGCCTACGAGGAGCTTCTCGACATCTTCCGGCTGGTGACGCCGATCCCGATCCTGCTGGGGCGAGAGGTGGGGTACCGCTTCACCACCGAAGACCTGCGGCGGGAGATCCTGGGGCGTGGGTTGGCGGCGTTGCTGCTCTCGAATCCCTGCAACCCGATGGGCAAGCTGGTGGCGGGGCAGGATCTGGCCGACTGGGTGGGCATCGCCCGCGAGCTCGACTGCGCTCTGCTCTTCGACGAGTTCTACTCCCACTACATCTGGACCGAAGCCGCCGGATCGGAGAATCCGCCCACGGTGAGCGCGGCCCGCTACGTGGAGGACGTGGACCACGATCCGGTGGTGCTCTTCGACGGCCTCACCAAGAACTGGCGCTACCCGGGATGGAGGGTCACCTGGACGGTGGGCCCGAAGGCGGTGATCCAGGCCGTGGCCAGCGCCGGTTCCTTCCTCGACGGCGGCGGCTCCAAACCCCTGCAGCGGGCCGCGGTGCCGCTCCTCGATCCGGAGCGGGTGGCCGCCGAGACCGCGGCGATCCGTCGGGCGTTCCGGCCCAAGCGACAGCTCCTGATCGATCGGGCACGGGAGCTGGGCTTCGGGGTCGACGGTCTGCCCGACGGTACCTTTTATCTCTTCGTCTCTCTGCGGGATCTGCCGCACGGCATCAGTGACGGCATGGCCTTCTTCCGCGCCGCCCTCGAGCACCGGGTGATCTGTGTTCCGGGTCTCTTCTTCGATGTCAATCCCGGGCGGCGTCGATCGCAGCGGCTCTCCCGCTTCCGGCAACACGTGAGACTTTCGTTCGGCCCGCCGATCGGCGAAGTCTCGCGTGGCCTCGATCGCCTGGAGAGCATGATCCGGGAGGCTTCCCGAGCTCGCTGAGCCCCTCGGGCCCGCCGCGCCTCTTCCACCCGCACGACCTGGTGATCGTGACGCCGCACGACAGGTTCTCGGTGTAAGATGCCGTACGTTCTCTATTCGTGGTCAGGCATCGGGATCGCGAGATTCCCGCCCAATCTCCCCCTCACCCGAGTGGTGTGTTGCCATGGATGCCTGCCGATCCGGTCGCGTTGAAGGTTCCCGACTCAAGGAGGTCTCGATGATCCGACGTTGGTCCATTCTCTTCCTGGCCCTGTTCCTCGTTCCCGCTCTCGGTCTCGCGCAAACCGAGCTCACCGGCACCACCTCCGGCGGAGCCCATTACAAGATCCTGGTGCCCGATGGCTGGACACCGGCCGACGGCCTGGCGATCTGGAACCACGGTTTCAGCCTTTCACCGATCGGGCCCGTCACCGATCTCGGGCCCCTGGTAGAGGTCCAGCTGCAGCAGGGTTACGCGGTCGCCGCGTCTTCCTACAGCCTGACCGGCTGGGCCGTGTTCGAGACGGCGACGGACAATCGAGAAATGGTCGAGGCGTTCGAAGCCGAGATCGGAATCCCGGACCAGATCCTGATCACCGGCGCATCTCTCGGTGGCATCGTCACCGTCCAGGATATCGAACGCGGCCTGCTCGACAACGTGGTGGGCGCCATGCCCATCTGTGGTGCCCTCGCCGGGACTCGGACATGGGACGGTGGATTCGACGTCCGCATGCTCTACGAGAATATTTGCGGAGACGTGCCCGGGGCCGAGCTCGTGGAGGTTCCGGGGGTTCGGTTCCTTCCGGCTCCCGGATTCGGCGAAGAAGCCCTGGCCGTGGCCGCGAACGAATGCTTCGGAATCCTGCTCCCGGCGGAGGCTCGATCGATCGAGCAGACCGCCCGCCTGAACCAGTTTCTCGGTGCTACCGGCCTGCCGGAGAATTTCGTGCTCACCGACCTCGGCTTCGCCGTGTTCGGCCTCGCCGACCTGATCTTCGATCCCCGAAAGCTGGGCGGTGCCCTGCCCCTCGGCAATGCCGACGTGCGTTACGGCATTCCCGTCATCGATACCTCGATCGAACGCTTCTCCCCCGATCCCGAAGCGAGGGAACGGCTGGTGGAGTACTACACGCCCACGGGCAAGGTCGGCGATGTGAAGATCGTGTCGCTGCACACCGACAAGGATGGCCTGGTGATCGTCGAGAACGAGAGCGAGTACGCTTCGTTGGTTCCGGCCGAGAACTTCACGGTGGGAATCGTGGTCGAAGACGTGCCGAGCCACTGTGACTTCACCCCGGCCGAGGTGCTGGCCGCCTGGGAGTCTCTGCGAGCCTGGGTCGCCGGTTTTCCCCAGCCTTCCGCCCAGGATCTGCAGCAGGCGTGCCTGGCGATCGAGAGCGAGATGTTCCCCGGCCCCTGCCGGATCGATCCCGACTTCGTGATTCCCGACCTCGACGACCGAGTGCGGCTGCGCGACGTCTGCGTGCCCGACGCCCACACCCTCTGCCTCGGCGAGAACGGTCGTTTCCGGGCCCGCGTCGACTGGCAAGACTTCGGCGGCAACACCGGGGTCGGCAACACCGGGGCTCTCCAGACCGGGGATACCGGTTCCTTCTGGTTCTTCGACGACGCCAACATCGAGCTGATCGTCAAGGCTCTCGACGGGCGCCAGGAGAACGGCAATCTGTGGATCTTCTTCGGCTCTCTGACCAACGTCTCCTTCGAGATGACGGTGACCGATACCCAGAACACCTTGACCAAGGTCTACACGAACCCCGCCCGCAGCTTCGCCAGCGTGGGCGATACCGACGCGTTCTGACCCCACGTTCGGACGCACTCGAAATCCGGGGCGGAGGCAACGATGCCTCCGCCTCTTCATCCGCCCCGACGGGGCCCGAGACGGGAGCTCCCCTTGCCCGGCACCCCACAAGCCACCGATCTCTTCCTCTCGTTGACCCCGGAACGGGTTCTCGCGGCCGTCGAGACCGCGGGGCTGCGTTGCAACACCCTCTGTTATCCGCTCAACTCCTTCGAGAACCGGGTCTACGAGGTGGAGCTCGAAGACCGGACTCGGAGAGTCGCCAAGTTCTACCGCCCCGGGCGCTGGACGGCCGAGCAGATCCAGGAGGAGCACTCGTTTCTCGCCGAGCTCGAGGCGGAAGAGCTCTCGGTGTGTGCCGTCCAACCGTTTCCCGACGGCTCGACCCTGCACGAGATCGACGGGATCTTCTACAGCGTCTCCGAACGCCGCGCCGGCCGGGCGCCCGACGAGCTGAGCGACGCCTCGGTGGCCCGGTTGGGCAGCTTCGTGGCGCGAATGCACAACGTCGGAGCCCGGCGCCAGGCCAACCGCCCCGACCTCGACGCCGATCACTACATCCGGCGCGCCCTGGAGTGGATCGAGGAGCAGGGGAGCCTGCACGGCATCCTGCAGGCCCGCTACCGCACCGCCGCCCTGGCGATCGCCGAGATCTCCGATCAGATGATGGCCGGGGCGCAGACCCACAGGATCCACGCCGATCTCCACCTCGGCAATATCTTGTTCCGCGACGAAGAGCTGCGGGTGCTCGACTTCGACGACATGGCGCACGGCCCCGCGGTGCAGGATCTCTGGCTCGCGCTTCCGGGGCGCGATGAATTCACCCGGCGGCAGCGGGAGATCTTTCTCGAGTCCTACGAGCGATTTCGCCCCTTCGACCGGGCGACCCTGCAGTGGATCGAGCCTCTTCGCGGGCTGCGAATGGTGCGGTATGCGGGCTGGCTGGCACGCCGCTGGCACGATCCGGCCTTTCAGAAAGGGTGGCCCCACTTCGGAAGCGAGGACTACTGGCGGGGAGAGGTGGAGGATCTGGAGGAGCAGAGGATCGCGGTGGAAGACGCGGCGGCGGCCCGGGCAGAGGGCGATCCGACCGCTTCGGCGGCGGCCTCCTCCTTCGGCCTGGCGGACCGCCCGGCCGAAGAAGCCCTCAGCAACAAAGACTACTTCTGGGATTGGGAGGAGGAATGAGTCGCCGCCGGTTTCGTACAGATTCTTGGATTTCGTAGGGTGCTCGCCCGGCGGTAGGAGCTAAATATCCACCAGGATTGATCGTATTCGTCCGGCTCCGAAATCTTGAACGAAACGGAAATTTGGATCCATGTTTGGGGGCTAGACACCACCACGGATAGTGGTAGTCTTGGTACGCGAACACAATACATGCTCTCCGGGGTAGAAATTTCCAGAGAGGAAGCCGGGCTCGTCGTTGAGCCCGAGCAGGTGGCGAGGAGACCGACGAGAGCTCCTCGAGCGTCTCGGAGGAGAGCAGGGTTCGCCCGGCGCCCGGAGGGGTGCCAGACTCGCGGTGTGAAGATGAGAAACCTGCCTAGCCGCCATTTCGGCTCCCATTTCTCGTCGACAACTGTTTCTCGAAGTTTTTTCACTCCAGAATCGTTTCGTCCTCACGAAATCTTGATCTTTGCTCGCCAGGCTACCTGTGTTTCAGACACTCTTCGCTCGCCTCATAGGTTCCGATGCGATGTCTTCCGGTGCCGTCCTGGTGTTGCCAGCGAGTACCCGGGTCCCGGATTCGATGATTCGAAAACCACTGAGAACCAAGATTTGATTCCAACAACCTCGGAGGAATGCTGATGAATTCTCCCCATTTCAAGCGATCATGGCTCGCTCTGGCGTTGGCGCTTCTGCTGGTGCCGCCCATGGTCTCCGCCCAGACCCTGGGCACCATTCAGGGTTACATCTCCGACTCGAGCGGTGGCGCCCTGCCCGGTGTCACGGTTTCCCTGCGCAACGTCGAAACCGGCACGGTGCGTACCGCCTTCACCAACGAGGCAGGCTTCTTCTCCGCCCGCTCTCTACAGTCGGGCACGTACGAGCTGACCGCCTCCCTCGAAGGCATGCAGACCGTTCGCCAGGAAAACGTCAAGCTGCTGACCGGCCAGGTGCTCGACACCAATCTGAGCCTGGGTGTCGAAGACGTCAGCGAAGAGATCATCGTCACCTCGGAAGCCCCGCTGGTCGAGGTCAGCCGCTCGAGCGCCGCCGCCTATGTGAGCGAGGAAGAAATCGAATCCCTGCCGATCGTCGGCCGCGACTTCAAGGCCTTCGCCCTGCTCGCTCCCACGGTGCAGACCGACGACATCCGCGGCTTCGTGACCATGTCGGGCCAGCGCGGCATGTACACCGGCCTGAATATCGACGGCACCTCCGGCAAGAGCGCCTTCTTCGCCTACGGCCGTGGCGGTGAGGCCACCGAGAACGACGGCCTCGTGGTCGCCCAGGACTCGGTGAAGGAATTCCAGGTCATCACCAACGGCTTCTCGGCCGAGTACGCGGAGAACAACGGTGGTTATATCAACGTGGTGACCCAGTCGGGCACCAACGAGATCAAGGGCACCGCCTTCTACTACCTGCGCGACGACTCGATGTCGGCCGACATTCCGAGCTCGCCCCTCGACGACTTCAACAACCGCGACGGCTCGCGGGAGGTCGACGAGTTCGAGATCGAGAACTACGGTTTCTCCCTCGGCGGCCCGATCGCCCAGGACAAGACCCACTTCTTCTTCTCCTACGACCAGAACCAGCGGGACGAGCCCTTCACCCGTGACCTCCGGACCCCGGGTGTCTACGACGCGATTCTGCAGCGGGCCCAGTCCGAGCCCGGCTTCGCCGCCCTGGTCGACGGTTTCGAGCGCAATGCCGACGGCACCGCCACCGGCCTCTTCCTGCGCTCGGTCGACAACCAGATCTACTTCGGCAAGATCGACCATCAGTTCAACCAGTCGAACTCCCTCTCGCTGCGGGCCAACATCACCGACTACGAACGGGACAGCTCCTTCCAGGACGAGGAATCCCTCAAGCTGGAAGAGACCACCTCCCTGGTGGGCGCCCTGGTGTCGGTGATCGGCGACAACGCGGTCAACGAGCTCCGGGTCCAGCAGGCCTCCGACGAGCTCGACCGTCTCTCGCAGCGTGTCGGGCAAGAGGTCGAGGCCCAGATCCGCTTCCGCTTCGGCAGTCGTGACTCGGTCGGCAAGTTCGACTTCCTGCCGATCCAGGTGGAAGAAGACAAGCTGCAGGTGCAGAACAACTTCTCCTACCTCTTCGGCGACCACGATCTGAAGTTCGGCTTCGATTTCCAGCAGGACGACCTGGCCCAGCTCTTCGCCGGTAGCCGGGATGGCCGCTACGACTTCGATTCGATCGAGGACTTCCTCAACAACGAGGCGTCCAACGCCCGGATCTACTTCGGCGACGTCGGGTTCCCGAACTACGACGAAACCCAGGAGATCTTCGGCATCTACGCCCAGGACAGCTTCAAGCCCAACGCCCAGCTGACCCTGAACCTCGGCCTGCGCTACAGCGCCACCTACAACCCGGATGGCCTGGAGCACATCTTCGCCGAGGGTCGCGAGATCCCCGACGACACCGACAACATCGCCCCGCGTTTCGGCTTCGCCTACTCCTTCGACGAAGAGGGACGCGACGTCTTCCGCGGCGGCATCGGCCTGTTCCACGGCCGCACCCCGTCGCTGATCTTCGCCAGCCAGGTGCAGCAGAACGGCCTGTTCCCGAACTTCGGTCGAGTCAACGTGCAGCCCGGTGATGTCGGTTTCGTGCCCCTGGGCTCGCCGATCAACAACGAGAACCCGCCCGCCGACTCCCCGAACTCGCCGGCCTTCGTGGACCCGGATTTCGAGGACGTGGAGACCTGGCGCCTGAACCTCGGCTACGAGAAGCAGCTGGCCAACGAGTGGGCCGCCAGCGTCGACTTCATCTACGCCGAGTCCTCGAACCTGCAGTCGAACATCGAGCTGAACCGGACCATCGTCGGGCTCGACAGCTTCGGGCGTCCCCTCTACTCCTTCTCGCGACCGCAGGACGAGTTCAACGAAATCTTCACCCGCCAGTCGGTGGGTGAGTCCGAGTACACCGCGCTGACCCTGAAGGCGCAGAAGCGCTGGAATGGCCGCTACCAGCTGCAGGCCCACTACACCTGGTCGGAAGACCGCGACACTGACTCCAACGAGCGGTCCGCCACCAGCGTGACGGTGACCAATCCCGACGACATCCGCTTCGACTGGGGTCTCTCCGAGCGCGATGTCGAGCATCGCTTCCTGCTCAGCGGCGTGGTTCTCCTGCCGTGGGACATCAAGCTGAGCGGTATCGTGGAGCTGCGCTCCGGTCGCCCCTACACCCCGACAGATGCATTCCTCGAAGGTGACGACCACTGCCCCTTCACCCTGGGCTTCAACTGCACCGACATCCTCGCGGTCATCGACGGCCAGCTGGTGGAGCGCAACTCCGCCCGCAACGAGTCGGTGAGCCGGGTCGACCTGCGACTCTCCAAGGTCTTCAAGGTCGGCAACTGGACGATCGACGTCTTCGGCGAAGCGTTCAACCTCTTCGACGAGAACAGCTTCGACGTGGCCTTCGGCGAGCGCCAGCCGACCCTCGACGACGGCATCACCCCGAACCCCGAGTTCGGCATTCCGGACGACCTGGTCACCGATCAGCGGCAGTTCCAGATCGGCGCCCGGATCTCCTTCCGGTAAGTCCCGAGCTCCCGAGAGCTACTCTCGGGCAAACGGAAAAGGGCCTCCCTCGGGAGGCCCTTTCTTGTCTTCGGAATCTATCTTCTCGAGGCCGAGTCGGCGTTCCTTGCCCCGGGTCTCGAAGGGTCGCGTCCAGCTCTACTCCAGGACCCCCACCTCCAACCGGCTCGGATGCTCTTTCGAGAAGTAGACCCGGTGGGTTGCCGGCACGAAGTCCTCGGCATCGGCCTCGAAGATGTTGTCGACCCACTTCTGAGGATTGCGGTCGACAAAAGGGAACCAGGAGCTCTGGACCTGGATCATGATCCGATGGCCTCGTTTGAAGGTGTGCAGGACGTCCTGGATCTCGAAGGCCACCCGGGTCACCTCGTCGGGTGTGAAGGGCTCCGGGATCTCGTAGCTGTTGCGAAAGCGGCCGCGAAAAACGTCGCCACGGACCAACATCTGGTAGTGGCCCATCACCGCATCCGATTCCGACCGGCGGCGGCGGTCCCGGTTGTCCTCGACATCTCCGGGAAAGACATCGATCAGCTTCACCACCCAGTCGGCGTCCTGCTGCGGGGTGGAGACCCAGAGGTCGGCTCGTAGAGG
>CAZMEL010000279.1:0-10607 GCA_964565225.1 uncultured Thermoanaerobaculia bacterium
TCCTCACCCAGCTCGTCGATTTCGTCACTTTCCGGTGGGACCGCTACGTGCTCACCTACGGAGCCGAAGACCAGCGCAGCTTTTTCGAGAAGCTCCGCGATCGGGTGAGCGCCGTGCTCACCTGGTGGCGGAATCTCGGGAAGGAAGAAGAGAAGCCGGCCCGAGCGACGACCGAGGGGGCCATCGTTTTCTCCGACGACGAGCTGACCGCCCAGGACACCGGTTGGCAACCCGGGCTGCCGATACAGATCGCCATCGTTGCGCTGCTCCTCGGCCTGGCGGTCGCCGTCGTCTACCGTCGGCGCCTCGCCTTCCGGGGAGAGACAGCCTACCTCGGTCTCCGTTCTCTGCTCGAACGAGCCGGCCTCGAGATCGAGGACAACAGCCCGCCGCTCGAGATCGAGCGCCTCGCCCTCGCGGTGTTCCCGGGCGCCGCCCTGCCCGTCCAGCGGCTCGTGGCTCTCTACTTGCGCGAGAGCTTTGCCCAGCGAGACCTCACCCGGGAAGAGCGAGACCAGCTGCTCGTCGACTGGCGGGAGATCCGCTCCGAGGCCCGTACCCTCGGCCGCCGGGCCTCGCAGCCCAGGGTTCCGGCTCCTGCCTGAGGGCCGGGCCATGATCTCGTTCCACAGAAACCGAGCTCGAGGATTGATAGAGGATCCCCAGATGTCCAGAGAAACCCGCCTCGACCCTGCAATCGTCGAGGCCACGATCAAGCGACGCAAGACCCTCAAGGTGCTCGGCAGCACCGAGAGCCCGGCGGTGCTCACCCCCGAAGCGGCCGAGAGGAATCGGCAGCGGGTGCTCGAATCTCTACAGATCGCCGGCTGGGCTCCGTTCCACTATGCGCGCGAGGAAGACGGCCTGGCAGAGCCCTGGAGGGCCCACGTGTTGTGGCACCCGGACTGCCAGGAGCTGGCGCCCAGGCTCTTCGATTGGTTTCCGACCCTGAAACCTTCGAACAAGATCCCGAGCATGATGTCCGCGTGCGGAGCCCTCGTCCTGGTGACCTGGATCCCCCAGTTCTACGGGGTCGACGAAAAGAAACCGGCCCAGGTGGCGACCGACGAGGAGCACCTGGCCGCCAGCTCGGCGATGGTCCAGAACCTGCTCCTGATGCTCACCGCACACGGTATGGGCACTTACTGGTCGAGCGGTGGCCCGCTCGGCTCGGCGGAATTCTTCGCACGGGTAGGAATCTCGGGCAAGGAGCGCCTGCTGGCTGCGGTGTTCGTCGAGTATCCGGAAACGAGGGGCGAGACCCGCGACCGGATCCCGGGCAAACATCGGGATCGGAGATCCTCGGATTGGATTCGCGAAGTCTCCTTGAGCGAGGAGTGACCGAGCTTTCCGTACGGAACCACAGAGCATGTCGAGATCTACGGAAACGAGCTGCAAGGACGCCGTCGGCGAGGAGACGATTCTCGACCGGAGCTCTGCGCTCACCCGTACCTTGGTCGTCTGCCTCGGGCTCAGCCTGCTCTGGGCTGTCGTTTCGGGAGCCGTGGTCTACTTCTTCTATGACGACTGGCTCGCTGGAGACCTGGGCGGGTTGGCGTCGGCCGGCTTCGGCGCTCTCGTGCTCCTGGGAGCCCTTCTCGTTGGAATGACCCTGGAGTCACTGCAGGCATTCGTCAACCCGCGGCCTCGGATCGTGCTTCCTTCTCCTCGCCTGGAGCTGGGCTCGGAGCATTCGATGCAGCTTCGGTGGACCGGCCGAACGGAGCGGCTGCGGAGGGTGCGAGTGGAGGTCCGAGGGCGAGAAGCGTACTCTCACGCCAGCCCGAAGTCGGGGCGCGGGGTCTTCTTTCAGGAGATCCTGCTGCAAGAAGAGCAGCCGATCCGCAGGGAACGAGATCTCCATCTGGTGTTGCCCGAGGATGCCCTCCCTTCCTTCGAGGAGAAAGATCACCATTGCGGATGGTGGATCACCATCCATGGTGAGATCCCCGGATGGGCGGATGTCCATGCACAATTCCCCCTGACCGTCGGCTCGAAAGCGTCGACTTGGTAGAGGGACACGCCAGGGGCCGTTGGTGAGAAGGAGGAACGAGATGTCGAAGCTGCGATGCTGCTCCCGGGTGCTGGGTTTCATGTTTTGTGGAGCCGTGTCTCTCTGGAGCCAGGAAGCCGCAGAGCCGCCCGAGACGGTGCGGTTCACCTTTGCTCCGCCCGACGGGACCGTGTATCTGCAGACCGTCGAGACGACTCGTCGCAAGCAGTTCGAAGGCCTGGGGAGCCAGACGGACGAGACGAGATCGGTGGCCGAGGTCACGGTGCATGCGGTGGAGTCCGGCTACGAGATCGTCTCCAAGACGGTTTCTGCCCGATCGACGAGGGACGGTGCCCCGCTCCCCGATCCGATCTCCGACATCCTGAAGCAGGCGGTCATCCGCTACCGCGTCGACCATCACGGGGTCGTGTCGAGCATCGAAGGCTTTGGCGGGCTCGTCGATCGGCTGGTGGGTCAGGTGCCCGCCGAGGTGGCGCAGGCTCTCGCGGCGGCTCTCGGCGAAGAAGCCCTGGTGGCTCGGGCCACGGCGGAATGGAATGGCAGGATCACCGACTTCGCAGGCACCGAGGCCGAGGTCGGAAAAGTTTTCGAGGCCCAGGTGCCTTTCGCTCTGCCGAATGGCAGCGAGGTCGTCTACGATCTGCGGACCTGGGTTTCCGGCCTCGAACCCTGTGAGCAGAGCCGATGTGCACGAATCGAGCTTCGGTACGACTCGGACGCCAGCGCTCTCTCGGACCTCCTGGAGTCCACCGGCAAGGCCCTCTCGGGCCTCGCCGACGGTTTCGAGCTCTCGGCATCGGGCTCGCGGATCGTCGGCGGGGGCTGGCGGCTGATGGACCCTTCGACCATGTTGATCTATCACGAGGACCTGCATCGGACGATCAGCATGGAGGTCGAGATCCCCGGGTACGGCAAAGTGCCCAGCCGGCTGGAAGAGGAGCGGGTGTATTCCTTCGATTATTCGTCCGCGAAGGACACCGGAGGCACGGTTCCGGAACGATGATCGGGAGGCCTGGCCAGACGGCCGTCGTATTCGACCTCGACGGCGTGATCGTCGACACCATCGCGTCGCTCTACCGGGGGTACCTGCAGATCCTCGAGGGTTTCGGGGCCGTTGGCTCGTCCGAGGAGTTCGATCGTCTGAACGGCAGCAATCTCGACGAGATCGTCGCCCACCTGGCACGGGAGCACGAGCTGGGGGGACGGGAGTCCGAGATCCGGGAGCGATTCGAGACCAGCTTCCGCCAGCTCTACACCCATATCGACCTGATGCCCGGCGTGGTGGAGGTGCTGGAAGCGCTGCGAGCGGAAGGCTTCGTCATCGGTCTGGCGAGCTCGGCTGCCCGCGGCCCGATCGACGAGGTTCTGGGGCGTTTCGGCCTCGAGAGCTTCTTCGAGCCCATCGTTTCCGGCGACGAGGTCGCGCGGGCGAAGCCCGACCCGGAGATCTATCGCCTGGCGAAGGAGCGGTGTGGAGGAACGGAGCACTTCGTGGTCGAGGATTCCCGAAACGGAATCCGAGCGGCTCTGGGAGCCGGTTGGGTGGCCATCCGGCTCAGATCCGGCGAGGAGCCGCGGATTCCGGAAGCCTGCTACGAGATCCGTGAGCTCTCGGAGCTGCTAGAGATCGTTGCGGAGTCGTCGGTCGTCCTTTCGCGCGCCGAGCACATCGAGCTGGTGAGGGAGGGCGTGGAGCCGTCGGTCCCGGAGCGCGACGCCCGGCGAGCCGATGAGATCTGGCAGGAGGCGCTGCTCGGCCGGCCTTCTCTCTTCGACGGTCTCGTGGCCACCTACCAGGGCCACGAGACCCTGGCGGACGGCACCCTTCGTGTCGCCTGCTCTCCCTCCCCGTACCGTTTCGTCTTCGCCCGCCTGCACGATCGGGGCCTGCGGCTCCCGGCTCCCATCGGGGTGAGCGCGGTCGTCGTCGACCCTGGTAGCAGGCTGCTGCTCGGCAAGCGGAGCCACCAGGTGTCGGAGTATCCGGGGTGCTACGAGCTGGTTCCCTCGGGTGGAATCCCCGTCGAGAAGATGACCGGAAGGCTCTTCCTGGAGCAGATCGAGACCGAGCTGGTGGAAGAGACCGGGCTCGGTCTCGAGAGTGTCGCCGGGTCCATGCCCCTGGGCCTGGTCTACGACCGCAAGAACCGGGTCTACGATCTCTGTGTGAGGATCCAGCTGCGGCGCTCACCGAGCTCGAGCACGTTGCGCTCGGCGGAGTACGACGAATTCCAATGGCTGGGTGCGGACCAGCTGGAGGAGAGCGCCGGCCGCTCACCCCTGGTGCCGACCAGCGCAGCGATTCTTCGTCTCCTGCAGAGGAAGGACGACTGAGCCCACCAGACGAGCTCTTCGATCCGCGACCCTTTCTTGCCCGGGGACCCCTGGCGCGGTAGCATCCGCTGGCTTTCAGGACCCATCACCATGAGCCTCTCCTTCGAAGTACTCGCCACCTGCGGCCAGGCCCGCCGCGGCCGTCTGACCACTCCCCACGGAGTGATCGAGACACCTGCGTTCATGCCGGTGGGAACCCTCGGTGCGGTGAAAGGACTCACGGCCCAGGCATTGGAAGAGGCCGGCGCCTCGGTGATGCTGTCGAACCTCTACCACCTGTCCCTGCGCCCGGGGATCGACGCCGTGGAATCTCTGGGCGGGATCCACGAGTTCACGGGCTGGCATCGGCCGATCCTCACCGACAGCGGGGGTTACCAGGTCTACAGCCTGGCCCGGCTGCGCAAGATCGATCGCGGAGGGGTGACCTTCCGTTCCCACGTCGATGGCTCGGAGGCGCGATTCACGCCGGAGAGCGTGGTGGAGTCGCAGTGCCGGATGGGGGTCGACATCGCCATGATCCTCGACGAGTGCCCGCCCTGGCCGATCGACGAGAAGGCCGCGGCCGAGTCGCTGGAGCTCACACACCACTGGGCGGAGCGGGCGCGAGCGGCCTGGCCCGAAGGGCAACCCGGCGGCGTTTTCGGCATCGTGCAGGGCAGCGCCTACCGGGATCTCCGGATGCGCTCTGTCGAGACTCTCCGCGGCCTCGATTTCCACGGCTATGCGATCGGCGGGGTGAGCGTGGGAGAAGACGAGCTCTTTCGTCGCCAGGTCGTGGAATGGACGGCGCCCGAGCTCCCGGCCGACAAGCCTCGCTACCTGATGGGGCTGGGAACTCCCGAGGATCTCCTGCACGGCGTGCGGCAGGGGGTCGACCTCTTCGATTGTGTGCTCCCGGCGCGCAACGCGAGGCACGGCACCCTCTTCACCCGGCACGGGGTGGTGAAGATCAAGAACGCCCGCTACAAGACCGATCCGAGGCCTTTGGACGAAGGTTGCCCATGCCCTCTGTGCCAGCGCCAGAGCCGTGCGTTCCTGCATCATCTCTTCCGTTCCGGCGAGCTCACGGGACCGGTGCTGGCGACGCTTCACAACCTCCGGTTCTATCTTGACTTTATGGGGAAACTGCGAGAAGGTGCTCAGCTCGGGACCCTGGAGGCCATCTCTGTGTCCGAACCGCCCGAAGCAGGGCAAGGAGATGCGGAGACGACCTGAGCGTTTCGGTCTCCACGGGATTCTCGCCACGTGATCCGGCCGTCCGAACGGCCGTGAGCGCGAGACACCGGCGGGGCCCGGAAGGGGACACGAAAACGGTTCCGAGGATCGCGAAGTCATCCATCCACAGACGAGCAGGGAGCAGCGGGCGGTTGCGACGCTCCGGGCCCTGGCTCCGTCCGTGGCCAGAGAACACTGAATGAAGGATCGGCGGTATGACGCAGTACTGGATCGCGGCGGCGGCTTCCCAAGAACCATCACCTCTCTTGAGCCTGATGCCGATGGTCTTGATCTTCCTGGTGTTCTACCTGGTCTGGTTCCGGCCCCTGCAGAAGAAGCAGAAGGCGGTGGACGAGATGATCTCGGCGCTCAAGAAGGGCGACAAGGTGGTAACCAACGGCGGTTTCTACGGCGAGGTAGTGAAGGTGGATGACGACATCGTGCAGCTCAAGCTCGCCGACAATGTGAAGGTTCGGGTCGCCCGACGGGCCATTGCCGGGCTGGCAGGGTCTGCGGCAGACAACGGAGGCAACTGACCATGGATCGTACGCTCCAACTTCGTGGCTTCGTCATCCTCTCGGTATTGGCGCTGGCCGCGATCTCGGCTTTCCCACCCCAGGAAAAAGTGCACCTGGGCCTCGACCTGCGCGGCGGCATGCACCTGGTTCTCCAGGTCGAGACCGACGATGCGGTTCGGGCCGAGACGGAAAATACCATCGACACCTTGTTGAGCGAGCTGGAAGAAGCCGGTGTGACCGGGGTCGACGTGGACCGCAGCGACGACCTGGGCAGCTTCAGGCTCTCCGGAGTGCCCCAGGATCGTGACGAATTCATAGAAGACGAGGTCGTCGACCGCCGGCTGCTCGGCTGGCGTATGAACCGGGTGGGAGACCGGCTGCACTTCGACCTCGAAGCCCAGGAGATGAAGAACCTGCGGCAGCTGGCGGTCAACCAGGCCCGGGAGACCATCCGCAGCCGTGTCGACGCCTTCGGTGTGGCCGAGCCGGTGATCCACGACGAAGGCCTCGGCAGCAACCGGATCGTGGTGCAGCTGCCCGGCGTCGACGATCCGGAGCGGATCAAAGACATCATCAAGAACACCGCTTTCCTCGAGATGCGGCTGGCGAAGGACGGCACCGGGGTGTTCGCCACCGAGCAACAGGCCCAGGCGGCCGTCGGAGATCCCAGCAAGTACGAGGTGATGCAGCAGGATCTGCGCGACGAGAACAAGAATCTCATCGGCCAGCAGTACTGGGTGTTGGAGAAGAAGCGGGTGCTCACCGGCCGTGATCTCAAGACCGCTCGGGTGAGCTCGGGTGAGTTCAACGAGCCGGTGGTGAGCTTCATCCTCTCCAGCGAGGGTGGCAAGAAGTTCGGCGAGGTCACCGGGGCCAATATCGGTCGGCTCCTGGCCATCGTGCTCGACCAGCGGGTCGTCTCGGCTCCTTCGATCAACGGCCGGATCACCGACCAGGGCGTGATCGAAGGCAACTTCACCCTCGAAGAGGTGCAGGATCTCGTCACCGTGCTGCGCTCCGGTGCGTTGCCGGCAGGCCTGACCAACCTCGAAGAGCGCACGGTGGGACCGACCCTCGGCCTCGACTCCATCCTCAAGGGGCGCCAGGCGGGTCTCTTCGGTGGCCTGCTGGTGGTACTCACCATGCTGGTCGTCTACCGCCTGAGCGGCGTCAACGCGGTGCTGGCCCTGGTGCTGAACGTGGTTCTGGTGTTCGGTGCCCTGTCGCTCTTCGGGGCGACCCTGACCCTGCCGGGAATCGCAGGAATCATTCTCACGATCGGTATGGCGGTCGACGCCAACGTGCTGATCTTCGAGCGGATCCGGGAAGAGCTGCGTGCCGGCCGGACCGTCAAGTCCTCTATCGCCTCGGGATTCGGCAAGGCGCTTTCGTCGATCCTCGATGCCAACATAACGACCCTGATTGCGGCGATCTTCCTCTTCATGTTCGGCACCGGGCCCATCCGCGGTTTCGCGGTGACCCTGTCGGTAGGAATCTTCGCGTCGGTATTCACCGCGGTCTTCATCAGTCGCTGGCTCTTCGACATGACCTATGGACGACGCCAGCGGGTGGAGAAGCTCTCGATCTGATCGCCGCTGTGCCGGCACGAGGAGTTGGACATGGAATTCCTGACCCATACGAAAATCGACTTCATGAAGTACCGCGGGTTCTTCGTGGTGCTCTCCATTCTGTTGTTGGTGACCGCCTTCGCCGAGCTCTTCTTTCTGACCGGTCTGAATCTCGGAATCGATTTCGCCGGCGGCACCCAACTCACCCTGAAGATGCGGGACGACGTCGACCCCGACACGATTCGCCGGGCTCTGGAGAACGAAGGCGTCCGGGAGCCGCAGATTCAGCGCTATGGTGCCGCGGAAGAGCGGGAGCTTTTGATCAAGGTGCCGGTGGTGCAGGGGAGTGAGGAAGGCAGCGCCTCGGCGATCATCGAAGCGCTCGAATCCGGGCTCGGGGCCGAGGCCAACAAGCTCGACCTCAACCAGCGCGGCGCCGAAACCCTCACCACCTTTCTGATCTCCGAAGATCCCGACGACGTGGGAGATATCGAGGAAGATGGCGGTCGCGAGTACTACGGCACCATGGCCGGCGCGGTGATGGAAGCCCGCAAGAACCTGAAGATCTTCCAGTCCTGGGACGACCTGCAGGGAGTCGACGGCCTCAGCGAGGCTTCCCTGGCTCGCCTCCAGGAGAAGGCCTCGCTCGGCCCGTTCAACGTACAGCAGAACGACAATGTCGGTCCGCAGATCGGCAGTGAGCTCCGCACCAAGGGATTGCTCGCGGTGTTGATGTCGTTCGCCGGCATGCTCTTCTACATCTGGTACCGCTTCGAGCTCCGCTTCGGAATCGGTGCGTTGATGGCCTTGATCCACGACTTCATGATCACCCTGGGTCTCTACGCCCTCTTCAACTACGAGTTCAACCTGCCGACCATCGCCGCCTTCCTCACCCTGGTGGGTTATTCGGTGAACGACACCGTGGTGATCTTCGACCGCGTGCGCGAGAACATGCGCAAACATCGGCGGAAGAATTTCGTGGAAGTCATCAACTTGAGCCTGAACCAGACCCTGACCCGCACGATCCTCACTTCCGGCACTACCCTCACGGTGGTCGCCTGTCTCTTCTTCTTCGGCGGCGAAGGCCTGCGAGGGTTCGCCTTCGTGCTCCTGATCGGTGTGATGATCGGTACCTACTCCTCGATCTTCGTGGCGTCGCCCTTCGCCATTCTGTGGGAGAAGTACTTCCGCGCCGAAGATCGCAGAGATCGCCGTTCGAGGCAGACCCAGACCGCCTGATTCGCCGGTTACAACCGGCTGGTGTCTCGAAACCCCGCTTCGGCGGGGTTTTTCCGTTTCCGAGCGCCTTCTCAGAGAGCTCGCAAAGCCCCGGGCAGGACCGTGATCTGCAGGGCCCTGGCACGAAAGAGCTCCCCGTCGAGATCGTAGGGAGGCGGGGCTTCGAGGCATTCGATCTCGACTCTGCGTGCCGAGCGCGACCGGACCGTTGGCAGAAACATGTGGCGGCCGGCGAGGAACTGGGGAAGCCGTACGGGCAGGTGCCACTTGGGAATGGGGGAGATCGCCACCACCTCGATCTGGCCGTCGTCGATCCGCGCTCGCGGTGCCACCTGCATTCCGTTGCCGAAGAAACGGCCGTTGGCCGCGGCGACGAGGAACACCGGACCCTCCAGCAGAGTCTCTCCTTCGACCCGGATCCGGTAGCTCACGGCCCGGTAGCGAAGGAGCTCGCGGAGGGTGGTTGCCAGGTAGCTCTTGGAGCGGCTCCCCTGGGTTTCGAAAGCGGTCAGGATCCGACCCGAGAGCCCTGCCGACGCGATGTTGGCGACGAAACGGGTCCTCCCCTCGTCGCTCTCGATGCGCAGAGCGTCCATCGGCCTGGGCTCGGCCCGCGCGACGGTGCGAAGGGCGGCGCTCGGCCGCCGTGGCAGGCCCAGGCCCCGGGCCAGGTCGGAGCCGGTGCCAGCGGGGATCAGGCCGAGGGCGACCCGTTCGCCGAAGCCTTCCTCGAGCAACACGTTGGCCGCCAGGTGGGCGGTGCCGTCGCCACCCACGGCGAGGAGACGGTCGAACGTGTCTGCGTGCAGCGCTGCCGCCAGCTCCGCGCGGCTGGTTTCGGCATCGGCCGCGGCGATTTCCAGTGGATCTTCGCCCAGGGGGGAAGAGGCCAGGAGCCGGCACCAGATGCCGTAGGCTCGGCCCCCTCCGGCGTTGGGGTTGATCAAGGCCAGGGTGCGGGCTGCCCGCGTCACGGGTTTGTTTCCTCGGCTGCCGGCTCGTCCGTCGCCGGCCGGACTCCTTCCACCTTCCAGGCCAGGGCGTCTCGGGCATACGCCTCGAGCTCTGCCGACCACCGGGAGTGATTCCAGCCCAGCTCGCGACAGGCCACCCGCCGGAGGCGAGGTACCAGATCATCGGCGAGCTCCGGGTCCCACATTCCGATCCGGGTCCGCCGCAGCATCAGGTCGGAGAGATGCAACACACCACCGAACCGCAGGTGGGTCCTGATCTCGGCGATGCAGAGATCGGTGTCGGGCGTCAGCGGGGCGAGCTCGTCTTCGTCTCGGGCGAGGTCCGTGGCGGTCCAGGCCATGGCCCCGAGCCTGCGCGCCATCGCCGAAGCGACGGACGGTTCCAGGGAACGTGCCGTGAAGAGGGCACGGCTGTGGTCGCGCGGGACGAGGCCCACGAGGGGGGTGCCGGTGGTGGCGCAGGGAGCGGCGATGCGCCGCCGCGCCGCAGGCAGGTGGGTGATCGCGCGGTCGACCGCTTCTTCGGCGGTCGACCGCCACGTCGTGAGCTTGCCTCCGGCAACCGAGAGGATCCCGCGCTCGAACCAGATCGCCTCCTCGCGGCTGGCGGAGGAAGGGTCCTCGGCGCGATCGTCGAGCACCGGCCGCAGGCCGGCGAACGCACCGGTGACATCGTCGATCCCCAGCCGCCGTTCGGGAAACGAGGCGCTGGCGGCCTCGAGCAGGTACTCGACCTCCGCCGGGC
>CAZMEL010000280.1:0-10594 GCA_964565225.1 uncultured Thermoanaerobaculia bacterium
GTGGTGGCCGCCGACACTCTTGCCGGAGAGAAGGAGCGGGGGACGCTCGAAACCCTTCTCACCACCGCCGCCGGTCGCCGGGAGATCGTCGCCGCCAAGCAGCTGGGCATCCTCACCGTCGGCCTGGCGATCTGTGCCTGGCAGCTGGCGAATCTGCTCGTCTGGGTCGGGCTCGATGTCTTCCCCCTGCCTCCGGAGTGGTCCTTCTCCTTCGATCCGGCCGTGGTGGCCCTGGTGCTGCTCCTGGTCCTTCCCATGGCGGCGGTGGTCTCGAGCCTGCTGCTGCTCGTCTCCGGGCGGGCCCGCTCCTACCGCGAGTTCCAGGTCTACTTCTTCCCCCTATTCCTCGTCCTGGTGCCGCTGGCGGGGATAGCGACCTTGCCCGATCTGGGCTTGCGTTCGGCGGTGGTCCTGGTGCCGGTGGCGAATCTGAGCCTGGCCCTGCGAGAGGTCTTCGTGGGAGAGATCGACCTTCCCATGCTCGCGGTCGCCTGGCTGGTGTCGGCCACGACCGCCCTCGGCCTCGCCCGGTGGGCCTGGCAGGCCCTGGACACCGAGGGGCTGGTGACCCGCAACGATCTCGATCGTGGCGACCTCGAGGGATGCTCGATGCTCTTCGCCCGCCATGTGTTGTGGTGGTTCGGCGGCTTCTGGGCCATCCTGGTCGTCGCCGTGGCCAGCGTGCCGTGGCTCATGAACCTGCACGCCCAGCTCACCTTCAACCTGGTGATCCTCTTCCTCGGCGGCTCCCTGCTGCTGATCTGGCGCTACCGCCTCGATCCGAGAGAAGTCCTGAGCCTGCGCAGCCCGCCACATCCCACCGTCTGGCCCGCGGTGGTCCTCGGGGCTCCGGCCCTGCTGGTCGGCACCCTGGCCCTGGCGCGGATCTCCGAGTGGCTCTTCCCGGTCCCCGCGGCCCTGCGCGAAGGTCTCACGCAGATGCTCCTGCCGCCCGAGACTCCCTTCGTGGAGATCTTGCTGCTGGTGGCGGTGCTGCCGGGGATCTGTGAAGAGATCGCCTTTCGCGGCGTCTTGTTGCACGGCCTGCGAGACCGGCTCCGCCCCTGGCAACTCTGCCTCGTCGTCGGCCTGATCTTCGCCGCCTTCCACCTCGAGCTCTCCCGTTTTCTCCCCACCGCCTTCGTCGGCGCCGTGCTCACCGCGGTCACCCTACGAACCCGGTCCATCTACCCGGCCATGGTCTGGCACATGCTCAGCAACGCCTCCGCCCTCACCGCCGAGCGCTACGACCTGCCTCTCGACGAGCTCTCCTTCCCGGCCTATGGAGCGGGTCTCCTGGTAGCCGGACTGGCCCTGGTCTGGATCTGGCGGGTGGCGAAGCCGGCCGGGGAGGGAGCGGCGGTCGAATGAGATCGAGTCGATTTGATGCAGGAACAGCTCGGTCCTCCCATGACACCGTGGTATCGTGCGGCGCCACAACGGGGTGCGGGGAATGCCTGCGTTTGTCGTTCGGAGCCGCGAGAAGCGGGCTCTCTACCCGCCTCGAAGGTTTGCGGTCAGCAAGGGCGCTGGAGGTACCAGGAGATCGATGCCTGTAGAAGATACTCCCGAGAGCTCGATCGAGCTCGAAGAGTCGGCGAGACTGGAAGAGAGAGCCGACTACATCGATAGCGCCGACCTTGCGAGCTGGAATGTCGAGAACGAGTTCTTTCGCAACATTCAGAAGCAGCTGGTGGGTAAGGGTCCGAAGCTTCTCGTCGGCCCGAGGGGTTGTGGGAAGACACATCAAATCAGATTCGCACATGCTCGATGTCTGAAGGATTCATCGAAGCCTTTTTCGGTCTACGTGTCCTTCGGACAGTATCTGTGGCTCGAGCCCCGTTTGACCGAGTCGGCCAATGCTATTCATGTATTTCATACCTGGGTGTTGGCAAAGCTCTTGATAGGAGTTTCAGAATCTGCTGAAGAGCTCGAAACGGATGTTGCCTCGCTTTTCGAGCCTCGAGAGCTGAAGAGGTATGTAAGTGAAATAGAGAAGGGTTTGGTTCAGGAGTGGCATGAGAAGGTCGAGGTGGTGCTCACCATCTCTGCGGTCTGCGACCATATCGAAGAGGCTGCATCGAGGTGTGGGCGCAATCGAACGGTCCTGTTTCTCGATGACGCGGCACTCTCTCTGACACCCGAGTACATGGTGGAGTTCTTCGAAGTCTTTCGAAGCTTGAAACGAGCCTCGATTTCTCCCAAAGCGTCGGTTTATCCAGGCACGACGCAGTACGGGCCCCGTTTCCATGTCGGCCATGACGCCGTTCCGGTGAACTGCTGGTTGAGCATCGACGATGACTCGTACGGAAGATTCATGGGGCAGATCTTGTCTTCTCGCCTCGCGGGCAAGGTTCCGGAAGGTGTTGGGCAGCTTTTCAAATACGCTGCATTTGGCATTCCTAGAATCTTGATCTCTCTAGGTCGAAGCTATTCTCTCGCCGGGGGAAAGACGGCTCAGCAAAAATTTAATTTTGCCATCCAAGAGCGTAGCTCTCAAATCGAGGCAGAGTATCGATCACTCGCCCTGAAGCTGCCCCAGTACAAGACGATTATCGATGCAGGGTGGCAGCTGTTCCAGAAATGCGTAGAAGAGCTTTCGAATGTAAACAAGGCTCTAGATGGTGAACGGCAGCTGCTCATTGGAATCGAGCACGCCGACGATGTGATGCTAGAGAAGTTGATGAAGCTGCTCTGCGAGGTCGGTCTGTTCTACGACAAGCAGTCCGTCAGGCATGGAGGTAGAGACTACGATCGTTATATCCCACACTTGATCTTTCTGGTCAAAGAAAGAGTGTTCGAGAGAAATCGAGGATTCATGCCGGAGGTCGTAGCTGCGCGGATCGAGTCGGAGAAATCTCCAAAACATCCTGTTCGACGTAAGTTCAGCACGCTCTTGGGGGATTTGATGAAATCGCTCCGTCTGGATGTGCCGGCGTGCGGTTCGTGCGGGGCAGCACGGCTCAGTGAGGGCCAGCGATTCTGCCATAATTGTGGCTCTCGTCTGGTCCGGGTCTCGACCTTCGAGGCGTGTATGAAAACCCCGATCGAGAAACTGGGTCTGCCTTCATACCAAGAGCAAGGTCTCTTGAATCACACTGCGATCCAGACCGTTCGCGACATCGCCATGCTGAATGATCCGGCAACAGAGATACGGAAAGTGCGAATGGTCGGCCCGGTGCGGACGGATAAGATCGTCAAAGCCACACAGCGCTTCATCAAGGAGTATTTGGAGCGATGAGCACCGTTGCCCGGAGCCGACCGAAGGTCAACGGGTCGCCAAACGCGGTACGTTTCCCGACGTATAGATGTTTCGACAGCTCTCATCAGGACGAGGAGACCTCGGCTATCGATCGATACTATCAGAGGACTCGGGAGCTCGTAACACTCTATGGCAATGAAGCTCTGATGGCCTCGACAACCTTTGGAACACTCGTGCTTCTCGGTGGTGTATCCGCAGTCGAGAGCTATTGTCGCGAGGTTCTACGTCGAACAATATGGCTAGATCAGAGATGCAAGAAACATTGCCAGGCTCTGGAGATTCCGTTCGGGGCCGTGACGGTGCATTCAGAAGAGATGCTCCCCGAGGCCCTCTTGGAAGGGTTTACTTTCTCGAATGGGAATAACATCAAGAAGGCGATCAAGAGGTTTTTGGGTATCCAGAAGCTGAATGCGAGCTTCGAGGAGGCGTTGCGCGAGTTCGATGAGGTTTGTCAGCTTCGCCATTGCGCCGTCCATAGATTCGGTCGGCTGGGCGTCCAGAACGCTATTCTCCTGGGGCTCGATGAGCATATGCAGTGTGTCGAAAAGCCGCTGGCTCTTTCCTTCGATGACATTCAAATTGCTCTTACGATAGGCACCAACCTCGTGCTCGAAATGAACGACTTCCTTTTCTGGGAGATCCTGGTATTGAGCGCGAAGCATGGTGCCTGGACGTGGGATGGGCGAAGGGATCGGAGGATCTTCTCTCGGTACTTCGATCTCTTCTATTCCAGAGAAGTACCTCCGAGCCACAGATTGACGAGCTCGGAGGCCTATCTGCGATTTCGCGACATCGGAAGAAACCTCGGTGGAGCTTGACAGCTTGCGCGATGGCGCCCAGCGTTGGACGAAGTACCAGACTCCCGTCGAGCTCGGGCAGCGGCTCGTCGACTGGATTCGTAGTCCGGAGGAAACCCGGACCGCGGTCGACATCTGTGCCGGGCGAGGTCACTTGCTCGGTGCAGCTCGGAAGCGATGGCCTGGTCTGGAAGTGGTGGCCAATGATCTGGTCGACTTCGAGCAGCTCCCGGATCAGCGGGGAGTTGTATCGAGGAATGTTGGGGACGGCAGGAAATTCGCGATCGAAGCGGTTTCGCAGGGTAGGAGCTTCGATATCGTACTGGCCAACCCACCTTTCGGCAGAGAGATTCCGTTTGCTCCGAGAGAAGGTGGATCTCTCGATGAGGAGGAGACGTTCGGCTTGCTGGGCTCTCCTCGAATCGAGAGCGCTATGATCGTTGCCAGTGGGATGTTGGTGGGTCCGAGGGGAGCGCTTGCCGCGATTGTTCCCGAGACGATGGTCTATGGAGAGACGTTTCGAGCTCTCAGGTCTTGGCTCGCGGGTCGTTTTCGGTGTTTCGACGTCCTTCCGATTCCGCGCGGTGGTTTCAAGCGTCAGGATCTGGGTCTGGTATTTCTCGGTGCCTACAAATTCGACGAGTGCGAGCCCGGTTCGACTCTTTCGGCAGAATCATTTGTTTCGGGGGGTACAGAGCCGCACGAATTGCGAGTAGAAGCGCGCCGCGGTCGACTCGTGTCCTCAGATACACACGATGTCGGTGAAGTCGCGGTCATCCATTGTGGGGGAAAAGAAGCTCGGCTCGGGTATGTGAATCGTCGATGCAGCTCGGCCAAGGTAGCAGGGAGCTCTGAGGTCTGGGTGGAGCCAGGAGATATCGTGGTTACTCGAGTTGGCCGGCGTGCCGGCTCGGCTGCCGTGTATCGAGGTGAAGAGAGGGCCGTGCTCACAGACTGTATGTTTCGTTTGAAAGTCGAAAATGAAGGGGTACGGCAAACCCTCTTAGAGCTTGTCGAGAGCGGTAGGCTGTCTGGTGAGATCAAGGCGCGAGCCAGAGGCCTCGGAGCTAGATTCTGCAAAGTTTCCGATGTACAGAGTGCGATTTCATCGTTGCTTGCGCGTTTCTGAGGTAGAGCAGGCATGGGTCGAGGAGGAAGGTGATCTCTCTTGACGGCGTCGGAAGGCCGGGGTAAAATAAAAAACCGAACAGTCGTTTTTCTTTTTGATCCCGTTCGGTTGCGACCTGGAGCTACTGCTCCCTGGTGCCGGCGAATTCGGAGACCTGTGTCCGAAACCGATCGAAGCTCGGATTTTCGAGGAGCTCGTCATGCCCGAAGTTGCCCTCCGTCCGTCGCCGCGAACCGTTCCCTCCCTGTGGCTCGCTCTTTCCTTTCTACTCCTCATTTCCACGGTGCCAGCCGGTGCGGGTACCTTCGGCCAGGAGTCGTTCGGGGGTCGAACGTACTGGCTCTACGTACCCGATGGCTACCAACCCGGCACGCCGGTTCCCCTGGTGTTGATGTTGCACGGCTGTACACAGAGCGGCGACGGCTTCGCCATCAGCACGGGCATGAACGATCTGGCCGACGAGGAGAGCTTCTTGGTGGCGTATCCGCAGCAGCCGAGCTCGGCCAACAGCAGCCGGTGCTGGAACTGGTTCGAGACCTCCCACCAGGCTCGGGGGAGCGGGGAGCCGGCCCTGCTGGCCGGTGTGGTGGGAGACATCGCGGCGGAGCATTCGGTGGATTCCGATCGGGTCTACGTGGCCGGTTTCTCCGCCGGTGCCGCCATGGCCGTGATCCTCGGCGCCACCTATCCCGACGTCTTCGCTGCCATCGGTGTGCATTCGGGGCTGGAATACAAGGCCGCAACCAGCGTGACCAGCGCTTTCCCGGCGATGTTCAGCGGCGGCCCCCCGGCGGATCCCCAGGGAGATCTGGCCTACGCCGCGATGGGAAGTCGGGCGCGGGTGCTTCCGGTGATGGTGGTGCACGGAACCTCGGATTTCACGGTGGCGACGGTGAATGGGGACCTGGTTCTGAGTCAGTGGGCGCAGACCAACGACCTGGCCTCGGACAGTGTGGATCAGGACGATATCGACGATGTGGCAGAGGATTCGGAGAGCGGCCAGGTGAGCGGCGGGCGGACCTACGTTCGCTCCTTCTATGAAGATTCGAACGGCACCGTGGTGATGGAGAAGATCCTGGTCGACGGCATGGGGCACAACTGGTCGGGCGGCCCCCTGGGCGGAACCTTCACCGATCCCGACGGACCCGACGCCAGCCGTCTGCTGGTCGATTTCTTTCTCGCCGGGGATCCGCCGGTGGACACCGATCCGCCGGTGACGACGGCGAGTCCGGCAGGGGGCACCTACGGCTCCGCGGTGGCCGTGACCCTGAGCACCGACGAGGCCGCGACCACCTTCTACACGGTCGACGGCTCGGCGCCCGACTCCACGTCACCGATCTACGTCGGACCGATCCCGATCGTCGCCGACACCACGCTGCGATTCTTCAGCGTCGACTCGGCCGGGAACCTCGAGGCGATTCGCTCCGAGACCTATGTGATCGACAGCACGGGCGACACGACCCCACCCGTGGTCACGGCATCACCCGGTGGCGGAGCCTACGCCCAGCCGGTGCAGGTGACCCTGACGGCGAACGAGCCCGCGACGATCTACTACACCGTCGACGGCTCGATCCCGGATACCTCCTCCACAGTGTTCTCGACACCGATCGGCATCAACAGCCACACGGATCTCTCGTTCTTCGGGGTCGATACGGCCGGAAACGTCGGAGCCATCCGGACCGAGAGTTACACCTTCTCGTCGTCGTCGGTGGTGATGCTTCCGTCCATCGCGGCCGAAGACGGCACCGCCGGCCAGCTCTTCGTCGACGGGGTGAGCACGACCAACCACCGCCTGGGCGACAAGGGATTTTTCAACACCGATACCTACCGCCTGATCCTGTCGTTCGACACCCGCTCGATCCCCGAGAGCGCCTCCATCACGGGTGCCACCCTGACCGTCTACCGGGCGTCGCTCAGCGGTTCGGTCACCCAGCTCACCGCCGACGTTGCGGCCACCTTCGGCGCCAGCGCCGCGCTGGTGCGGAGCGACTACTCGGCGCCCGCCTCCGTGACGGGGGCCTTCACCCTCGCCGTTCCCTCGGCCGATGGTGCGTCGTCGACAGCCAGCTTGCCGGCGTCGGTGCTGCCATCCATCGAGGGTCCCCGATTCCAGGTCCGTCTCCGGGCCACGGCTCCCGTCGACTTCGCTTCCGACGTGTTGACCCTCTACGGAGGTGAGGGTGGTGGACTGGCTCCGGTCCTGGCGGTGACCTACGAGTAGTCATCCGAACCGGTAGCTCCGCCCCACCATTCCCAGCAGAGGGTCGAGGCCCAGGCCGACTCCACGATCAGGGTGGCACTTGCTGACTAGCACTTGCTGACTAGAGGATCTCGCAGTTCTCCGGACCCTGGCAGCAGTCGGCGCAGCCGATGATCGACTCTTCCAGGGTGCAGATCCCGTCGTCGACACACTGGCATGGCCCGCAGTCGTTCTGGCAGGTGAGGCAGCTCTCGTCCAGGCCGCAGAATCCGTCGCCACAGGGGCACGGACCGCAGTCGGAACAGGTGGCGCAGCTCTCGCCGCCGTTGCAGGAGCCGTCGCCGCAGAACGGGCAGGGACCACACTCGGGGCAGAGGTCACAGGTCTCGGGACCCTCGCATAGGCTGTCGCCGCAGACGTTGCTCGATGCCTGGACCATCACCGTGGCGTGGTTCTTGTCGGTGCTCAAGATCCGGTCGTAGTCGAAACGAATGATGCCGATCGAGCCGAGGCTCTCGTCTCGTGCATGCTCGACACAGGTCTGCCGATCGTCTTCGAGCACCTTGACCACGTTCTGGGTGGAGCCGGTCGGGACTGCGGTCGCCACGAGGTGGGTGAACGACGGGAGGTCGAAGATCTCGCCGCTCTGGCTGACCCCGGTGATCCGGACACATTCTTGATAGGGAAGCGTCCAGAAACCGAAGACCTCGATCTCCATCTTTCCTTCGAAGAGATCCTGGTGGTTGCCGGCCTCGGCCTTGACCTCCAGACGGGTCAGGTAGGTGTGCTGGGTGACGTCGATGATCGAGCTCGGTGTCGAAGGAGCCCAGGGCCGGGAGGACGTGCGACCGTCGAGAGCCCCGGTGGCGCGGGTCTGACGACGCAAGAACGAGGCTGTCATCGGTCCGCCCTCGAGGGCGCTGGGGAGGTGGTCGAAGTCGATCTCGCTACGGCCGAGGCGCAGGGTCGGACCTTCGGGAGCAAAGTCGTTGCCGAAACGCTCCATCTTTCCGTTCGCCGAGAAGACGATGTAGCCGGTCTCGTTCGCGGCGGGGATCGCGACATCGATCGGCAGGTGCTGCTGCCGCGCCGCTTCCAGGTGGCCGGGAATGGGGAAGTAGAGCTCGAGGTCCGGAAACTCGGCGACACGTTCGGACCAGCGGGAGTCGAAGCCACTCTCGACCGCGAGACGCTCGACTAGCTCCGGCCGGTTCGTCAACGCCCGGCGGAAGGCGATGCGTTGCTCTACGTATCGCGACGATTCGATGCTGTCGAGCAACCAATCGCGGGCGCCGGGGGCGCCCAGGGCCGCGGCGAGATCTCGCGCGAGCTCCTGCAAGCTGCGCTCGAACCGGACCTCCGAGCGTTCGGGGGAGCTGAGGGCGGACCGCTCCTGGGCCATTGCGGCGGTACCGAAGGCGAGGGCCAAGGCGATGATGGATCCGAAGTCGAGGGATCGACGGCGGAAGGTGGGGTGGTCGAGTTTCGTTCTCGGCATGCTCGAGGCTCCTTCTCGAAGAGCTCCGGGGCGCTGACCAGGGCCAGCGATCTGCCGCATGACCCGTCGGAGGAGTCACTCGGCAGATCCGGAGCGGGGTGAATACCCGAAACGCGAGAAGGAGCTGGGAATTGATTCAAGGCTGTCGGACGAAGGTGCACGTAGGGGCCGTGAGGTGATCGCTGGAATGGGGTCGGACGGCTATCGGCGCGAGCTGAGAGCGGCGCCGAGAGCGGCGCCCAGGGCGATACCGACGGCGAGATGGCCGAAGGCGACACCCAGACTCGTCCCGAGGGCGATCCCGATGCCGAGGGCGTAGTGGTTCGGGCGGGAGGCGCAAATCGATGGTTTCTTGTTTCTCATGCTCCAGGCTACGCAATGGCGGCGCGCTCTATTCGATGAGTGGGCCGTCGGTTCCCGGAACCCGGCGGGAGGCTCGTGTAACATTTCGGGAGAGCCGTGATCCCCCTCCAATGGATGCCCCGGGTCGGTGGATGATGCCGGGGTGCTTCGGATGGGAGACAGCATGAGGACGCGAAGTTGGATGGGTATCCTGGTCGCCGCGACGCTCCTGGTGTCGTTTGCGGAAGCCCGGGAGCTCGACGGCGCCGGGGCCGCGGCGCGAACGCAGGTGGCGCGGCAGGTGGCGGCGGAGATCGGGCCGAGCCTGGGCGAGGTGCCGGTCGCCATTCTGCCGCCGGAGCTGGTGGCTCCGAGCGGAGTGGGTGAGGCCTTCGCCACCGGCTGGACGAGCACCCTCTCGGCGGCGCTGCAGGCGGTGGCGGAGGTGGATCTCATCGAGCGGGAGTCTCTCGACGCGATCCTGCGGGAGCAGAAATTTGCCGACTCGGCCTATGCCGACCCCGAGACCGCGGTGGCGGTGGGAAAGATCGTCGCCGCGCGAGCCCTGGTGCTGACCCGGCTCAACGAATGGAGGCCCGAGGGCCTGGGGGTGTTGGCCGATCTGGAAGTTCGGCTGATCAACGTCGAAACCGGGCAGTTGCTGTACGCTCTGGCGATTCGCCGTACGGTCTGGCCTCCCTGGGTTTCCCTGGGATTGCGGATCACGGCGTTGCTGCTGGCCCTGATCACCTGGCTGTGGGTGCGGTCGGTCTGGGCCCGCAGGCGGCGTGCCGAGCTGTTGCAGACGGTTCTGCCACAGGCCCGGCAGCGGATCCGTCTCGATCTCGACGGCCTGCTGCGCTCGTTGGTGCAGGCTCGCGACCGGATCCATCGGTGCCGGGGAAGCGACGAATCGTTTACGGTGCAGGTGGCCCTGGTGGAGATCGAGCCGGTGCTCGATCGGGTTCGCCACGCCATGCCGGAGGTAGAGAGTGGGGGCCACCGCGGCCTCGAAGCGGCGGCCCGGCACATGCAGCAGATCTCTCGCGTGGTGGCGGATCTCCGCAAGGTCAGTGACGATACCGACGACGCGGGGGCTCTGAGCCGCCGGCTGATTCGGGCCCGCGGAGACCTGACCCACGCGCTCGAAGCCTACCGGTCGGCCCTGGTTTGAGGACGGTTGCCAAGACGATGCGATGTAGCCACTGCGAAGCCTGGGTGACACCGAGCCAGCGGGCCTGCCCCAGCTGCTCGGCGCCCCGGCCCGGCGGACCGCCGGGTGCCGAGCTGGTCGCCCCCCCCCGGCGATCGAACGCCGCCACCCGGCGCCGCTGGAAGACCGGCGGATCGGGTGGGGTGGAAGATT
>CAZMEL010000281.1:0-10572 GCA_964565225.1 uncultured Thermoanaerobaculia bacterium
GCCGCCGCTCCTGGTCTACACCACCCCCTCGCACCAGTTTCCGGTGGGCAGCGTGCTGGCCTACACCCGGCGGGCTCGGCTGCTCGAATGGGCGGCCGAGCACGGCATCCTGGTGATCGAGGACGACTACGACAGTGAGTTTCGCTTCGATGGCCCGGCCCTGCCGGCCCTGGCGGCGGCGGACCGCAACGGCACGGTGGCTTATCTCGGCACCTTCTCCAAGGTGCTGGCTCCGAGCCTGCGGCTGGGCTATCTGATCGCGCCGGAGCCCTTGCGCCAGGCGGTTTGCAGGCTCCGGGCGCGGACCGACTGCCACTCCGACGTCCTCGCCCAGCGCACCCTGGCACGCTACATCCAGAGCGGGGGCTTCGGGCGCCACCTGCGGCGCATGCGACGCCTCTACCGCGAGCGTCGCGACCGACTGGTGGCGGCTCTCGAGCCCTTGCCGGAAGGTGCATGTTGGATCGGATTGGCGGCCGGGCTCCATGCCACCCTGAGGCTCCCGGATCGGATCTCGGCCCGCGACGTGGCGGCTCGCTGCCGTCGCCGCGGCGTCTGGGTGCGGACCCTCGACGAATACTCGGCGTCTCCGGATGTGCAGCCCGACCCCGAGCCGAACGGCCTGGTGCTCGGCTATGGCGCGAGCTCTGCCGAAACCCTCGCAGCCATGGCGGCGGTGGTGCGAGGGGAGATCGATGAGGTGTAGGCCTCGAGAGGTCTCGGAGTCTTGCTGTGCTACCGTTTCACGGAACATGGAGCGAGCACCATCCAAGATCCAGCCGCGCGAGTTCGAGCGGTTGGTCGCCGAGCACATGTCGAACCGCTTCGACTTCGATTTCTCGGTCGAGTCCCTGGCCTCGGGATTCGCCCGCGTGCGACTGCGCTACGACGAGGCCCAACTGCGCCACGGCGGCACGATCGCCGGACCGGTGCTCTTCACCCTGGCCGATACTGCGCTCTATGCCGCGGTGCTGGCCACGGTGGGTCTGGTGCCGGCGGCGGTCACCACCGATATGAGCCTGCACTTCCTGCGCCGCCCGGCCCCGGCGGACCTCGTCGCCGAGGCTCGGCTCCTGAAGCAGGGCCGCCAGCTGCAGGTGGGGGAGGTGACGATCTGGTCGGATGGTGATCCCGATCCGGTGACCCACGTCACCGGTACCTACGCCGTTCCGCCCTCTCGCGGAGCCTCCGCCACGGCTTCCGATCCGCCCTCAGAAACGCCACCAGCGTCCTAGATCCTCGCGGCAGCGCTCGTATTGTTTCTCGTACCGCTCGGCCCAGCGATCGACCTGGCGGGCGGTGTCGAGCAGCCAGCCTCGCCGGAGCTTCCGGTACTCCTTACCGAAGTCCTGCCATCGAGGTGTATGAGCCCGCCGCCGGGATCTACGGGTCGCCGCCATGGGTTCAGGGATTGTCCCACAGTGTACCCACCGCGATTCGGAGATATAATCGGGTCTTCTCCAGTGCACCGGGTCCGAGCAGGTGGTGAGAGAGCGGTCGCGAGACCCGATTTCCCGCCAGATTTCGAGACCGGGTGCCAAGACGCATTGTGCGGCGATCCGGCGCGATCTCACTGAAGGCGCCGAGTCCCGCGAAGACACCGGGTAAGCACAACATATGGCCGTGTATTCCGTGACGACTGCCGGCCGAGGAGACAACGATGCGACGATTCCCCCTTCTGGCGACAGCCCTGTTCTGCAGCACCTTTTGGGTACCCTTCGGAGCCGCTCCTGCTGCGGCCGACGAGCTGCTCAAAGACGGCCCCGAGCTGCTGGTCAACACCTACACCACCGGCCCCCAGGGATTTCCCGAGATCGCCGTGACCGGCACCGGCGAATACGTGGTGACCTGGGAGAGCGCCCCTCAGGACGGCAGCGACTTCGGAGTCTACGCCCAGCGTTTTGCGGCCGACGGCACGAAGATCGGCCCGGAGCTGCAGGTCAACACCTACACCACCGGCACCCAGTGGGACCCCTCCGTGGCGGTCGATGGAGCGGGGAATTTCGTGGTGGCCTGGCACGGAGATGGTGGGAATCCGAGCTTCGACGTGTTCGCACGTCGCTTCGACGCCAGCGGCTCACCTCTCGGCGACCAGTTCCAGGTCAACACCTTCACCACCGACTACCAGGGCAACACCTCCGTGGCCTCCGCCGCCGACGGGGGATTCCTGGTGGTGTGGGAGAGTGATACGCAGGACCAGAGCGACGGGGGAGTCTACGGGCAGGTCTACAATGCCGCCGGCATGCCGTTGGGTGGTGAGATCCGGATCAACGACACCACCGCCGCCGATCAGAACGATGTGCGGGTAGCGGCCGTCAGCGATGGTTTCGCCGTGACCTGGGAGAGCTTTCTGCAGGACGGCAGCGAAGAATCGGCCATTCTGCGATTCCTCGACTCTACCGGTGCACCGGCGAGCGGCGAGATCGTGGTCAACAGCCACACTCCGGGCGACCAGGAAGACGTGGCCCTGGCGGTGTCGGCAGAGGGCCATCTCGCGGTGGTGTGGGAGAGCGACGCCCAGGACGGATTCGGCGAGGGGGTCTACGGCCAGGTGCTCGACGCGAACGGCTCACCCATCGGTCCCGAGCTCCAGCTCAACACCTACACCACCCAGGACCAGGACGATCCGCGGGTCGCTCCCGACGGCACCGGCGGCTTCGTGGCGGTGTGGTCGAGCGAAGACCAGGTCGATGGCGTGAGCTACGACCTCTTCGGCCAGCGCTTCGATGCCGCGGGCCAGCTGGTGGGCGGCGAGTTCCAGGTCAACACCCAGGCCACCGACGACCAGGACTACCCGGTGGTGGCGGGCGGCCCGGGCCAGCGCTTCATGGTCGTCTGGCGCTCTTTTGGTGCCACCGACGACGACTTCGCGGGAGTGGTCGCGCAGCGCTTCGAGATCGCGATCTTCGCCGACGGCTTCGAGTCGGGTGACACCTCGGAGTGGACCTCGGTCTCCCCCTGATTCCCGACATGCTCCTCCGCCGGTCGCCGTACCGGCCCGGTGGAGGAGCGCTCGATTTCGAGAACTCTGCCGATCCGAGGAATCGCCCCGCTCCGACGTCGACCTTGTCGGAACCGAGCCGCTCCGGGTTTGGATGGGCGATTCTCCCCAGCTGCCGGCGCAGGGGCGGTCGCGAATCTCGGCGCTGGCCTCTTGCGTTTCCAGAACATGGAGCCTCGGGGTAGGGATCGAGTCGCAGTCACAACCTGCGATTCGGCCGAGAGGACATAGAATGAGCGCCCCGAGCCGGGTTGGAGCCAATCCGAGAGCAGGAAAATCGACCGTAGGAGAGTTTCCGAGATGCCGACGTTCGTCCCCAGAGAAGAGCTGCTCGCCATGGCCGGGCAGGAGCGTGAGCCCACGGCCTGGTTCGAGGTCGACCAGCAGCGGATCGACCTCTTTGCCGAGGCCACCGGCGATTTCCAGTTCATCCACGTCGACCCGGAGAAGGCGAAGCACACTCCGTTCGGCACCACCATCGCTCACGGTTATCTGACTCTCTCCTTGCTGCCCAAGCTCTCGGAAGAGGTGGCCGTGGCCCCCGAGGGAATGCTGATGGCCTTCAACTACGGGCTCGACAAGCTGCGTTTTCCGCACCCGGTGAAGGCCGGGAGCGAGATCCGGCTGCGCTCGAAGATTCTGGAGGTGAAGGAAAAGGGGCCGGGTCGGATTCTGCTCAAGACCGGAGCGACCCTGGAGATTCGGGGCGAGGAAAAACCCGGGCTGGTGGCGGAAACTCTGACCATGTATGTGCTGAGCGCCTGAGAGGTGCGGGGAGAAACCATGCGAGCATTGCTCTGTCGTGAGCTCGGACCCTTCGACCAGCTGGCCCTGGAGACCGTACCCGATCCCGAGCCGGGGCCCGGCGAGGTGCTCGTTGCGGTGCGGGCCGCGGGCGTCAATTTTCCCGATCTGCTGATCGTCCAGGGGAAGTACCAGGTACGGCCGCCCCTGCCCTTCGTGCCCGGTGGGGAGTGTGCCGGGGTGATCGAGGCTCTGGGGGAAGGTGTCGAAGGGTTGCAGGTTGGTGACGAGGTGGTGGCCACGGGACAGGTTGGCGCCTTCGCCGAGAAGATGGTGGCCGAAGCGGCGAGCACGGTGCGGATGCCCAAGGGGCTCTCGTTCGCCGCTGCCGCCGGCATTTCGATTACCTACGGCACGGCCCACTATGCCTTGAAGCAGCGGGCCGGTTTGCGCGAGGGAGAGACTCTGCTCGTGCTCGGCGCGGCGGGGGGTGTGGGCCTGGCCGCGGTGGAGCTCGGGAAGGCCTTCGGGGCGAAGGTGATCGCCGCCGCCAGCAGCCCGGCAAAGCTGGAGGCTGCGGCCGCTGCCGGCGCCGACGAAGGAATCGACTACAGCTCCGAGTCGTTGAAGAACCGGGTCAAGGAGCTGACCGATGGCCGCGGCGCCGATGTGGTGATCGACCCCGTGGGCGGCGATCTCAGCGAGCAGGCGTTTCGTGCCACGGCCTGGGAAGGGCGCTTGCTGGTGATCGGCTTCGCTTCGGGAGAGATCCCGCGGCTGCCGCTCAATCTGGCCCTGCTCAAGGGCGCCGACGTGCGCGGTGTCTTCTGGGGGGCCTGGACCCAGCGCGATCCCCGCGCCTTCCAGGAAAATCTCGACGAGCTGCGGCGCCTCTTCGAATCAGAGACCCTGCGGCCGCGATTCGGGACCTATCCCCTGGCGCGGTTTCGGGAGGCTTTGGGCTCTCTGGCCGAGCGCCGAGCGGTGGGCAAGGTGGTGCTCTCGATGCCGGAAGGAGCCGAAGCATGAAGGTTGCGGGCAAGGTGGTTCTCGTCACCGGCGCCGCTCATGGCATCGGCCGGGCCCTGGCGGAGAGATTCCACGCCGAAGGAGCCGCCGGCATCGCGATCGCCGATCTCGACGGCGAGGCCGCCAAGGCGCTGGCCGACGAGCTGGGAGGCCTGGCGATTGCCACCGACGTCTCGCGGGAAGAAGAGATCCGGCGAGCGGTGGCGCGCACCGAGCATCACCTGGGGCCGATCGACCTGCTGTGCTCCAATGCCGGCGTGCTCTTCTCCGATCATCCGGGCTGGGCCGCTACCTCCCAGACCAACGAGCAGTGGGACCGGATCTGGAAGATCAACGTGATGTCTCATGTCTGGGGCGCCCGGGCCGTGTTGCCGGGCATGATCGCCCGCGGCGGCGGCTACCTGTTGCAGACCGTTTCCGCGGCGGGCCTGCTCAACCAGATCGGTGACGCCGCCTACTCGACCACCAAACACGCCGCTCTCGGCTTCTCCGAGTCCCTGGCGATCACCCACGGCGAGCAGGGGATCGGCGTTTCGGTGCTCTGTCCCCAGGCGGTGGCCACCCGGATGTACTCGGGCGAGAAATATGCCGCCGCGGCCGAGGCGGCCAGCGCCGACGGCGTGTTGGAGCCGGCCGAGGTCGCCGAAGCGACGATCCGGGGGTTGGAGGAAGAACGATTCTTGATCTTGCCCCATCCCCGGGTCGGTAAGTATTTCTCCAACAAAGCCGCCGACTATGACCGTTGGTTGAAGGGCATGCGCAAGTTCCGCCGCATGATGTTCCCCGACGACGAGAACATGCAGCTCGGTCCGGCCCCCGACCTGGCCACCGACGATCCGCAGAGCTGAGGCCTGGCGATCCGGCCGCTGGTTCGGTCTACCCGTTACCAGCTCTTGGATACGCCGACGGAGACCGCGAGAGGATCGACGTCGATCTCGAAGAAGTCATCGAACTCGAGCTCGAGCACCGTGTAGTCGATGGCTCCGGACAGGGCCCAGCCTCCGTCGCCGAGGGGCCAGTCGAGGCCGAGTCGAGCGCCATACAGGAAGGCGTCGTCGGCCGGTAGGGACGTCGTCTGAGGTGGCAGCCCTGCCCCGGGCAAGTTGACGGGAACGTTGGGGAAGCCGGGAAAGGTGGGGAAGCCGTCGATATCGATCCGGGTCACGATCTCGAGGTCGTCGACCAGAGCCACGCCGATCCGGGGCCCGATGTAGACGTCGGCCTGGCTCCGCGGCGTCAGGTGGTAGTTGGCACCCACCGTCACCGGAGTCCACTGCAAGCTGGCCTCCGCCTCGCTGATGAAAGAACCGCCGATGAAGTCGAATGCCACCGTCTGGGAAGCCTCCAACTCGGCCCGACCCACACCGACCTCGATCCCCCAGCGCTCACCGAGTCGGCGCTCGAGGCCGAGGTAGAGGCCGAAGCCGTCGTCGAAGTCTCCGTCCCCGAAGGCGGCCGAGCTCGAGACCCACTGCCCGAGCAAGCGTCCGTTCCAGTCCTGGGCGCTGCTGGCCGAAGCGAAGGTCAGGAGCAGAGCGGTGGTGGTGAGGGTTTTGTGGAGTCTGGAATTCTTCCGGATCGGTGACCAGAACATGGGTGACCAGAACATTCTTGTGCTCTCCCGAAGCAAGTTGCCCTTGGGCAGGTCTAGATCTCGAGGAGCTGCAACCCGCGAGGGCGCGCTCCCGGTTCGTTGCCTCCTCATAAGCGCCAGGATCCCAGAAGATTCACCGAAAGGGCGAGCTGCCCGCCACGGGGGACACGAGGGTCGGTCTCCGGGATGAATGGGGCGCCGTATTCGTGGTCAATGGCTGGTAGGCTCTGCCGACGATGAGCAGCACACAATGGATCTATTGCATGCTCTTCTGGGCCGCTCTGGCTACCAGTGCTGTGGCGCACGCCGGCGAAGAGACCGACGGGATCTTGTTCGGCTACAGCGGCATCCGAACCGAAGAAGATCTGCGCGAGGTGAGCGCGTTCTCCAACGTGGTGCTCTTCGATCCTCTCGCCCCGGGCTTTGCCCGCCTGAACGAGCTCGCCCGCGACCGCGACATGCGGGTCGCCGTCGGCTGGGGTCAGGTGCTCTTCGACACTTCCCGGCGCCCCTTTCGGCTGCACGACGACTACCGGCAGCGCTTCGAGAGCCTGGTGAGCACCGAACGGCGGCGGTTCCGGGATCTGCTCTTCCACGTGCCGATCGACGAGCCTTACTGGAACGGCCTCACCGACGCCGAGGTGGTACCGGCCCTGGAGCTGATGAAGGAGCACTTCCCGGAAGTTCCCACCCTGATCGTCCAGGCCTGGCCCACTCTCGACAGCCGCCAGGAGGCCGTTCCCAGCGACTGGGTGGCCTTCGACCGCTACACCATCGCCGATCCACTGGTCGATCCCGTCTACCAGGACTATTGGAACCGGATGCGTGCGTTCAATCCGGGCAAGCCGATCCTGGTCGTGGCCGACGGTTTCTACAGCCTCGGCCATATCGATGCCGGAATTCCGCGGGAAGAAATGGGGCAGGTGCTGCGCTCGTACCGCGATCTCTTTCTCTCCGAGCCCGATGCCGTGGTGCTGGGCGTCTTCACCTGGACCGACAATCCGGGTCTCGAAGGGACCCGCAGCCTGCCCGACGCCGTGATCCGTGAGCACGCGCAAGTGGGGGCCGCGCTCACCGGCCGTTGCGGTCTGCCGCCCGGCGCCGAGCCCCTCGCAGGAGAGACGGTGCTGTGGCTCCGTGGCTGCCGTTTCTTCGCCCGCGTGACGATCGACGATCCCCGCACCGAGATCCGGGTCGGGACCGGCGTGGGCCTGACCGAAAACAGCGGCGCCTTCTGGTTCTTCGACGACCAGAACCTCGAGATCACCTTCAAGGTGCTCGACGGTCGCGCCCTCAACCAGCATTTCTGGGTCTACCTCTCCGACACCACCGATCTCGACTACCGGCTCGAGATCCACGACACCGTGACCGGCCACAGCTGGCACCACGAGAACCTCGCGGGCCGCGAGCCGGTTCGTCGCGACATCCTCGCGTTTCCCGACTCTTCGTCGGTTCCCTGAGGTTTTTCGAACAATCCTTCTGCCTGAAACGTAGGCCCCCGCAAGCCGTGGAGAGCCCGGTCCGATCCGGCGGATCTTGGCTCGGCGTCGCTCCATGTCGGCGGACGCCACTCGTTCGACAGAGTCAGTGATTTCTTGTGCCTGCTGGCAAGCCCGATGAATGTTTCAGATCGGGGCTCTACCCGGCAGCGTCTGCTCTTATGCCTCGAGAGGAGGTCTTGTTTTGACGAATTCGGTGCGGGGCCCGGTGAAGACCGTCGGGCTCGATCTACGGAATCAATCTTTGCTCGTCGATGGCCAGGAAGTCGTCCTGCGTCCGAAAACCTTTGGTGTCCTCTGTTGCCTGGTCGACCATGCGGGGAAACTGGTCACCAAAGACGAGCTCCTGGACTCGGTTTGGCCGAGCTCCTACGTCTCCGAGGTGGTGCTGGCCGTCAGTATCCGCGAGCTGCGCAAGATCCTCGGCGACGATCCGCGCAATCCCCGGTACATCCGAACCGTACACCGCCGGGGCTATCGCTGGGTCGGGTCGATGCCCGATCGGCCCACGGCCAGGGGCTCGAATTGAAGAACTATTGAAAGGTTTTTTCAGGACTTCCGTCTTCTTCGGATCTACTCTGTTTCCAGCTTCGGGGGCGCCGGCTCCCGACTTTCTTGCAGCCGAGAGGAGTGGTGTCTCGCCAGGAGCGAGGTGCCGGGCTCTGGTTGCTCTCTTTTTTCGACCTCCAAGGAGACCCGATGAACGTTTCGAAGGATTTTTCTCGGTGTGCCTACCGGATCGGCCTGTTGGCCTCTCTGATGGTGTTGGTACCCATGGCGGCGTCTGCCCAGGCCTACTTCGGCCAGACTCCGTGGCGGGACAACGCCAATGGCACTCTGAGCACCGACATTTCGTGGAATTACGCCATGGGCTACCATTTTTCGCCCCAGGTAGATGGTCGAGTGACCCAGCTGGGTGGTTACTTCAACGGCACCAAGATCGTTCGCCTGTTCGAGAAGGCGAGTGGCACGCTGCTCGCCGAAACCGAGGTGACCGCGGCGAATCAATGGGCCTATCGATCGGTCAAGGAGGTGCCCGTGACGGCGGGTGAGACCTACACCGTGGCCGTGTACCTCGCCGGATCCGGAGGCTCGTATCACGGCAATATCGATCCACTACCCCAGGTCTACGGCGACATCGAGATCGAAGGCTCGACCTTCGTCTCGACCGGCTCTGATCCACAGGCTCGGCCGACCAACACGGTTCCGGTCACCATGTACGGCCAGGCCGACATCCGCTTCAAGCCCGGCGCCGCATCGCCGCCGGCCTGCTCCGGCCTCGCCGCCGACCTGCGGGTGAACGGCCTCGAATGGAGGGCCAGTCACGGCGAATGGCAGATCAAGTTCAACGACTGCCCCCAGGGATCCACCTGTGAGGTGAACCTCACGCTGGAGAACACCGGTACCTCGACCATCCCGATGCTCGCCATCGACCTCGATCGCGATGTCTTCTACGACGACTACCTGATTCTCGACCACGGCTGCGGTTTCGGGCTCTTGCCGGGAGGCACCTGCGCGGTCGACCTGATGTACGAGATGCCGGTCGGCGTGGCCCGGACCAATCCCGGTGCTCTGATCTTTCGCGTGGGCAAGAATCGCGCGTCCGGTGGTGATCCCGACATCACTTCGGTGACTTTCGATCCTTTGCCGGTCGATGCCTCGGGACCCGACTCGATGACCGTACGAGTCTGTGCCGAAGACGACCTGCCGGGCTCGGATCTATGTGATTGATCTCCGCTGGGAGGGATGCGATGCGGCCGGTCTTCTTCGGAGGGCCGGCCGCTCTTCATTGGTGCTCCGGATGTGAACCATCGGGTTCACCCGGGTGCGCTCGATGGATGAGCCGGAGTGGCCGGAATCGAAGCGCCGGACTCTCGGCAGGGCGCGAGAAAGGGCTCTGGGGGCCGAAAAGAAGGTTTTTCGAAGGATTCGGGGACCTGGCACGAGGGTTGCTCTACGTCTTCTCCGTCAACTGCTGACGCAATTCGAAAAACCTTTTTTCAGGAGAAGAAACCATGAGCTGCTGTGACGGATCCCTCTTGTACATCAACAACCAGGTGAGTGGCCAGACCGTAGACATCACCAGCGTAAAAACCGACAACAACACCGGTCTGAGCGGTATCGCTGTTGGGGATAGCATCGCTTCCGGAACTGCCGAGCAGGGGTCGGTGCAATCGGCCAATGGCTCCAACGGCGCCGCGGAAGGTCAGATCGGGATCTCGGTCGATGGTGTCGCTTTCACCCTCAACTACGACTTCAAGCCCAAGAACCACTTCGGCAAGTGCCCCTGTACCCCCGCCGGCTCGGCGAGCCCGAGCTCTTCGGGCGACTACAACGTGACGGTGAAGCACACGAAGGGAGAGAACTCGGGCGCCGTGTTGAACTTCTACGTGAACGAGAGTCGCTAGGCTTCGCTCCGGTTCCCCAAATCTACTCTGTCAGATTTCTCGCGAGGTCGAGTCGGTGTTCCTTCCGCCAGGTCTCGAAGGGTCGCGTCGGCTGTGAGCGGCTCCGAGCTCTCTCCTGGCGCTGTGTCCGGCGGCATCTTCGGCATGGTCTTCGTCGACCCGCTCGACCTGGCTCCAGGATCGCCGACTCGTACGGAACCGGATGTCCAATCTGACAGAGTAGAGCGAATTCTACTTTTTCCGATGCACTCGCGAGGTCGAGTCGGTGTTCCTTCCGCCAGGTCTCGAAGGGTCGCG
>CAZMEL010000282.1:0-10550 GCA_964565225.1 uncultured Thermoanaerobaculia bacterium
GCGTGGTGTAGGAATAGTCGAGGATCGAGCCCACCTGGACTCCGGGGAAGCTGATCTTGGTGGCGAAGGCATCCCGGGCCCTGGAACGCCGCTCCTGGAAGATGTGCTCGTCGGCGAGCTCGACGACCGTTCCATCGGGCTGGAGGACTCGGCCCTCCAGCTTGGAGAGGCGCTCGTAGGCGCTGTGGTAGATCACCGCCTCCCCGTATCCTTTGCCTTCTTCTTTCAAGATCTTGATGCGAACCCGGACATCCATGTACGAGCTCACTTCCTTCGGATAGTCCATGAAGTGCAGCTCGGCCTCCTCGAAGAGCACCACCGCCGGAGCGGTGGGGTCCCAGTCGACCTTGGTCATTGCCTTCTCCGCCGCGCTCACCGGCGGGAAGTCGGCGGCGGGAGCCGTGGCCGGCAGGCAGGTGAGGAGCAGCAGCCCGGCGAGAGCTCGGGGCCAGGAAGGGGACGAAATCCGAATTCGAATCATCTGGATCGCTCCTGGGACAGTCAATGGATCGTTCGCGGCATCGCGGGAGGGGTCATCTCTATATGCGGAATTCCGCCAGGAAAGTGGCCAAAGGCTTCCCTCGCGCGTAGAGGGTCCCGAGGCGCCGACGCTCGGCTTCCAGGGCTTCGGCCCGATCGTGGCCGAGCAAGAGATCACGCTGCGGCAGGAGTGCCAGGAATCCGCGGGCCCGGGAGCGCTCCAGCACGGCGAAGGCTGCGTCCACCTCGCCGAGGGCGATCCAGTTGTCCATGGCCTGGCGGTAGATCGAGAGGTGTCGGGCACCGAAACCGGCGCGGGCTCGCCGGCTCCTCCCCCAGCTTCCCGACCTGCGCCTCGAGAGAGTCATGGCCCGCCCTGCCGGCGCTCCGCCTCGCCGAGCCAGCGCAGGATCCGGGCCGTCCCCATCTCCGGAGACCTCCCGTTTTCGTGGCGCCGGCACTTTCCGACGCCGCCGAGGCCCCGCCAGCCGACGATCCCTCAGCCGGTGGCCGGTAGCTGCTCCCGCACCAAGGTGGCCCAGTAGGAGATTCCCCAGGAGATCAGCTCGTCGTTGAAATCGTAGGTGGGCGTGTGCAGGTGAGAGGTGTCGCCGTTGCCGGCGAGGATGAAGGCACCGGGTCTTGCCTGCAGCAGAAAGGAGAAATCCTCCGAACCCATGACCGGTGGGATCGAGCGGATCACCTCGTCGCCGACCTTCTGGGCACTGGCCGCCGCCACTTCGGTCTCCTGCGGAGCGTTCACCGTCGCCGGGTACCCGCGTTCGTAGTCGAGCTCGAAACGGGCCCCGAAGGCCTGGCAGCAGCCGGCGACCACCTCTTCGATCCGTCGTTCGATGAGATCCTGGATCGCGGGCAGGAAGGTGCGGACGGTGCCGCCGAGCTCCACCTCCTGGGGAATCACGTTGTCGGCATCTCCTCCATGGATCTGGGTCACCGAGACCACCGCCCCTTCGATCGGGTCCACATTGCGAGAGACCAGGGTCTGGAGAGCGCTCACCACCTGGGCCGCGAGCACGATCGGGTCGACGGCCTGGTGCGGGAAGGCCGCGTGTCCGCCGGTTCCGATCAGCCGAACCGTGAACGTATCCACCGCCGCCATCAGCGGGCCGGAGCGGATGGCGAACTTCCCCACGCCGAGGGTGGGCATGTTGTGTAGACCGAAAACGCGGTCGGCGGGGAATCGTTCGAAGAGCCCGTCGTTCAGCATCGCCCGCGCACCGCCGTCGCGCTCCTCGGCCGGCTGAAAGACGAAGCGCACCGTGCCGTCGAAGCCACCGGTCTCGCTCAGGTGGCGTGCCGCGCCCAGCAACATCGCCGTGTGGCCGTCGTGGCCGCAGGCGTGCATCTTGCCCGGAATCGTCGAGCAGTGGTCGAACGTGTTCTCTTCGAGGATCGGCAAGGCATCCATATCCGCTCGTAGGGCCACGCTCCGCTCCGAGGTGCCCCGCCGCAGGCTACCGACCACTCCGGTACCGGCGATCCCGGTTTCGACCTCCAGACCGAACGAACGCAGGAGCTCGGCGACCTTCTGCGAGGTGCGATGCTCTTCGAACGCGAGCTCCGGGTGGGCGTGCAGGTCTCTCCTCCAGGCCACGACCTCGCGGAGGAACCCCTCCTCGAGCCTCGGCTTCTCTACCGAATCTGCTGTCATCGAGCGTTCTCCAGAATTCGCGCGGCCTCCACGCGGGACTGCCGAACGGTGGGTATCGCTCTGATCTTATCGCGCTCGGGAGCCCCGAGGACTCGATCACCCCGGATATTGACACTTTGCTATAATTAGGCCGATGCCGGCCCCGACCCCATCTTCCCATCCATCCAGGCTCCCGAAGCTCGCACTCCTTCTCGGAGGATTCCTGGCTGCCGCGACTACCGGATTCGCCCAGGGCAGAGCCACACCCGAGCCCGCCGTGGTCTTCACCGACGAAGCCTCGGTGTCTTGGGTGCTGGTACCGACCCTGGTCAGCCGCCGGGGCAGCCCCGTGAACGATCTCGACCGGAAGGACTTTCGACTTCGGGTCGATGGGCGAGCGACCCCCATCGCCTCGTTCGATACCGACGAGGAGAATCCGCTGACCCTCCTCTACTTCCAGGATCTCAGCGGCTCCATGGCCAACGGCGGCAAGCTCCGGGCATCCCACCGGGCCCTCGGTTGTCTCCTCGAGCGAGCGCGACCGGGCGACTCCATGTCCCTGGTGACCTTCGCCTCGGGGCAGCTGATGGTCGACGTGCCCCTGACCGAGGAGACTTCGGTGATCGCCGAGAGCTCCGAGACCTGGGAGGCCTACGGTCAGACCGCCCTGCACGACGCCGTGACCTGGATTCCCGAGATCCGCCTCGGCCCGGGGCGTCGGCCGGCGGCGATTCTGGTGACCGACGGCATCGACAACGCCAGTGTGCTCGACGCCGAAGCCGCGCGGCAGATGGTGTGGGAAGCGGAGATCCCGGTGTACGTGCTCGCCCTGCGGGGCAGCCGGGTCTCGGAGCCCGGCGCCGACGAGTCGCCGAGTCGCCGCCGCAATCCGGCGCGCCCCCGAGCGGAATCCGGAGACGGCTTCGTGCCCTACGGACGGGTGCTGCGGCGGCTGGCGGAGAGCACCGGAGGAAGGTACTTCGAGATCTGGAACCGAAACGATTTGGACAATGCGTGTATCACCGTACATCGAGAGCTGCGAGGCCGCTACACTCTCGGCTTTCCCATCGAAAGCGGCGGCGACGAGACCTATCGCAGTCTCCAGGTCACGGTGCGCAAGCAGAGCTTGACCGTGAGACACCGGGCCGGCTATCTGGGCCGTCCGCCGCACTGACAACCAGCGAGGAGAATCGCTCATGAAGAAACCGGTCGAAACCGCCGCCTGTGCGGCTTTGCTCCTGGTCGCCACCTCCGGGTGTGTGACCCAGAAGAAGATGGAAACCTATGTCGGAGACCAGGTCGCCGCCGTCGACTCCCGGGTCGATGGCGTCGAATCCCAGGTCGAGGCCAACCAGACCCGACTCGACGAGCAGGGAGAAACCCTGAAAGAGCAGGGAGAAGAGCTCGACAAGCTTTCCGACACCTCTCGCCAGGCTCTCGAACGGGCGGTGGCCGCCGGCAAGCTGGCCGAAGGCAAGCTGCTCTACGAAACCGTGCTCTCCGAGGACGACGTTCGGTTCGGCTTCGAGAGCTCCGAGCTCGACGACCACGCGAAAGCCGCTCTCGACGCCTTCGCCACCGAGCTCAAGGCCGAGAACACCGGCGTCTACATCGAGATCCAGGGGCATACCGACAACACCGGCCCCGAGAAATACAACGACGCCCTGGGCCTCGAGCGGGCCGAGGCGGTGCAGAGATACCTGCACCGCCACCAGTCGTTCCCGCTGCATCGCATGTCGGCCATTTCCTATGGCGAGAGCGCCCCGGTCGAAGACAACGGCACCCGCGAGGGTCGCAGCAAGAATCGCCGCGTGGTCCTGGTCGTCTTGAAGTAGGCCCCTCGCCCGGCGTACGGGCGGTCAGCCGCGGGCGGCTCGTGCTCAGCCGCTCGCGTCCGCTCGGGCCGTCTGCACCATCCCCACCATCACCTTCCGCACCTCTTCTGCCGACACGACCTCTGCCGGAAACGCGATACGGCAACCCTGCATTCGCTCTCGCGTCTGCACTCGGAGGTGGAAACCCAGCCGGTCCACCGCGGTCATTTCCGCGCTCTCCGCCTCCAGCTCGGCGAAGTGGCCCGCCAGCAGAACCAGCGCATCGGCGTGGTCTTCGTTCATGTGGGAGACGATCCGCTCCGCCGCGTCGAGCAACGGGTCGGGTCGTGCCGTGCGATATTCTTCCACCTCCACCCAACCCATCTCCCCGAAGCCACCAACGTAGTAGAGGCTTTCCACCGCCAGGCGGTAGAAGCCGAAGTCGGCGTAGTCCACCCAGTAGCGAGCGTTCTCGTGGGCGCCGAGATAGGCCTCCCGCGCCGCTTCGAGGTCGGCTCCGATTACGGCCTCGGCTCGTCCGAGCAGGGTCACCCGGGCCGAGCCGAGGGGATTCGTGCTCACCCCCGGATCCGGCACCAGGAGACTGGACCTGGGATCTCTATCGAGGTTCTGTGTGTGCATGGCCATCTTGCTGATCAAGAACAGGGCCGAGCCCTTCTCTTCCAGCGCGAAGGGCATCACCGAGCCGAAGGGAAATCCTTCCTGGTGGCGGGAATGGGTCGAGAGAAACCCCGTGGCCTGGCGCCGCAGCAGGGTCCTCGCGCGCTCGGCGAACGACGGTCGGGGCACCTCGGCGTCGCGAGACCGGGAGCCGGGGCCTGCGTGTCCCCGGGGACGGGCGGATCTGGAAGGTGAATCGCTCATGCGTCCAGGCTAACATAGCGCTACAGACACCGGCCCACCGCTGCCCGACACCGTTTCTCACGTACGGGGTCGAGGCCGAAGGGGGCCCCAGCTGCCGAGGAGCTTCCATGCGACCCGATTCGACTTCCAGCCAACTTTCTCGCAGGTACCGGCGATTCTGCGGGCATCTTGCGTTTTCCATCCTGCTGCTCGCCCTGGTCTTCCCGACGCACGGTGAGCCCGCGACCCCCGAGGTTCTTTGGGCCGCCGCGAGCCACGGCGACCTGGAGCTCGTGCGAGCCGCCCTCGACGACGGAGTGCCGGTGGATGCGGAGCAGCGCCACGGGGTCACCGCTCTATTGATGGCTGCGGGCGCCGGGCACCTCGACGTGGTGGACGAGCTGCTGGACCGCGGCGCGAAGATCGATCAGCGCGAGACCTTCTTCGGCACCACCGCCATCGCCAAGGCCCTGGGGACCGGCCAGACCGAGCTGGTCCGGCGGCTCGCTCTGCGCGGCTCCGGTTTCGACATCACCCTCCTCCTCGGGGCCATCGAGAGCGAAGATCGAGAGGTTCTGGCAGCCTTCCGCAAGACCCGGCCGCTCTACCCGTTCGAGCACCGCCTGGCGCGCAGAGCGGCGGCCGGGAAGGCGGAGCTCTCCGCCGTGGTGGAGTCTTGGGAGGTTCGGGAGGAGCTGCCGGACGTACCCTTTACCCCGTACCAGCTGCAAGCCTACGAAGGGGTGTACCAGCAGGGCTCGGAAACGGTGACCGTGCAGCTGGAGGAGGGGACCCTGTGGCTGCGAGATCCGGACGGAGAGCGCCGGGCCCTGACGCCTCTGAACCGCTGGCATTTTCGTGCCCGTCCCGATCACGAGACCGGCGTCTTCTTTCTCAACCGTGCCGGGGTGGTGGACGCCGTGACCCTCGACGCCCCGGGAGCCGAGCCTCGTGGCTTCCGCAAGAACCCGGATGCCGGCGAGACGGTGGTCGAATCCGCTCCCACGGAGGGTCGTTCGACCGAGAGATTCGGCAAGGCGATGCTGCCCCGGCAGGCGGCTCGCCCCTGGCCCTCGTTCCGCGGGGCCAACGCTTCGGGGGTCGCCGACGGCCAGGGAATCCGCCCCGACTGGGACCCCGCCAGCGGCCGAGGGGTTCGTTTCAAGACTCCGATTCCCGGGCTCGGCCTCTCCAGCCCGGTGGTCTGGGGAAATCGCCTCTACCTCACCACCACCGTCAGCGCCGACGCCGACCAGAGCATCCGCACCGGCACCTACGGGGACCCCGACTCGGTGGAAGAATCTTCCGCACATGAGTTTCGCGTGCTCGCGCTCGATACCCGCTCCGGCGAGATCGTCTGGCAGAAGAGCCTGGCCGAGGCGGTGCCCGGCGCCGAGCGGCACCTGAAATCGAGCCATGCCAATTCCACCGCGGTGACCGACGGGCAGACCCTCGTCGTGCTCTTCCCCACCGCCGGCCTGGTGGCCCTCGACCGTGACGGCGAGATCCTCTGGCGGCAGGATCTCGGCGCCCTGCCCTCCGGAACCCACGACCGGGTCTTCCAGTGGGGTTTCGCCAGCTCGCCGATCCTCTGGAACGGCCAGGTGATCGTGCAGGCCGACCTCCAGGGCGAGGCCTACCTCGCCGCCTGGGACCTCGAGACCGGGGAGCTGATCTGGCGTACCGAGCGCGACGACATCCCCACCTGGTCGACCCCGACCGTCTTCGAGGCCGACGGTCACGCGGAGCTCGTCGCCAACGGCTCCACGGTCCGCGGCTACGATCCCTCCACCGGCGAGGAGCTGTGGTCCATCGGCCCGAGCTCCGACGTCATCATCGCCACGCCGATCTTCGACTCCGAGCGCATCTACGTTACCGCCGGGTACCCGCCGGTCCGCGCCATCTACGCCATTCGCCCCGGCGCCCGCGGCGATCTCAGCCTGCCGCCGGGCCAACGCTCCAGCGAGTCGGTGGCCTGGAGCCACGACCGCGGGGGCGGCTACATGCCGACCCCCATCCTCTACCGCGGGATCTTCTACCTGCCCCACCACAACGGTCGCCTGGTGGCCTACGAGGCCAGGACCGGCGAGGAGATCTACCGCGCTCGTCTCAGCGCCGGGGGCACTCTCACCGGCTCTCCGGTGGCGGCCGACGGCCTGCTCTACCTCACCACCGAGCAGGGCCAGATCTACGTGGTCGAGGCCGGTGAGACCTACCGTGAGCTGGCGGTCCACGAGCTGGGCGAGGGGATCATGACCACCCCCGCCCTCTCCGACGGCACCTTCTACGTCCGCACCCTGGACCACCTCTGGGCCCTGGCCGGCGAGCCGGCCGACGGGCCCGAGGAGGGCCGGGCTCAGCGGTGATCGAAGCACGCGAGGCATCCGAAGGCGGTGGCCCGAATAGACTCCAACCCGGGGTTTGACTCTCGGTTGCTCAGATCGTGGGGCCCGAAGGATCCCCAAGAAATGCGTCTGGGGGCTTCAGCAAGCCGAGATTCTCGCCATCATCTCTCCATGAGGAGCTTGCCGATCCGACCGGCAGCGTTGAGTTGCTCGAGGGCCCGTCGAGCTTCAGGCCGACTCAGAAGGCCCCGCCGGTAGGCTTCCTGAACGAGACCCGCTGCGCCGATGACCGCTACGCCCTCTTCGATGGCGAGCTTCCGGCCAAGCCTCTCTTCGATCAGGAGCGGGTGCCCCTTCTCGATTGCCAGACCGATCGCCGCCCGCTCGCCAACGTCGAGTCGCTCGGAACGAGGTTCTCCCCAGGGACTGCTGCTCTCGGAAACCACCTCGACGAAGCCATCGAGCCCGTGGTCGGCCAGTACTTCAGCCGGAATGTAGAGCTTGGAGAGGAGTTGCTTCAAGAGTGAGAAGCCGTCGGGGAGCTTTTCGAAGGAGATCAAAGGCCCGGTGTCGCTGACGGCTTCAGAGTCGGGCATTCAGCTCTTGGGACACAGACTCCGGGTCGTCGGGCATGATCGGGAAGCCGTACCGTGCCATGTTCTCCTCGAAGATCCGCCGGTTGTCGCCCGTTAGCGAGCGCGCTTCCTTGCCGGAGATCATCCCCCGAACATACAGGGTGCCAGCGAGGACGTAGCGGACGTAGTCCGTATCGCGCAATGCCTCGGGAATCTGCGCCGTCTTCGGTAGCTCGATGACGAGAGTGTGAGCCGGTGATGTGGTCTTGTCGGGTGTTGCCATACACCCTCATTCTAGACCAGCCGTGACAGCACTTCCACTTCGTGGTCCGGACCGCGTGGCGTCCGGTGGCAGACCTTCGTGGTAGAAGATGTCGGTGTCGCCATCGTTGTCGTAGTCGGCCATCGATGTACCCAAGCCGAAGGGGGTGGCGTGAAGGTCTCCCAGTTCCGGATCGAGGAAAAAGCTCTGAAAGATGTCGTGGGGAAGAAAAGGGCTCGAACGGTCGGGATCGGGTGGGAACCGAATTCGTCCGCATAAGGTGAAGCCCCGCCGGAGGTGCGACGGGGCTTCGAGACCCGACAGTAGCTGAGACCTCGGCGGAAACTCGGAGGTCCCGAGCAACACCTGACGGTCAGCGGATTAGCCGGCCCAGAGGGACCGTCTCGCGGAAGGCTCTTGCGGCTCGCCCGAGGACGTTGGCCGCAGCACGTTCAACCCAACCAAGCACAGGGTAAGGGCCCCACGTTACGATCCAGATTACGAAATCGAGAAAGGTCGTAGGGTGCGCCGGGGTCGGTGGCCGGGTCCCACTCCGTGGAGCCGGGCGCGTCGGCTCTTTCTCCAGATTCTGCTCGAGCTGAGATAGGGTCGGGCGCCCGAACTCGCCCCGAACGGAGGTTTCCTTGGTCCACCTCTTCCTCGTCCTCGGTGTCTTGATCATCTCCTTCTCCGCCGTCTTCGTACGCCTGGCGGAGGTGGCTCCCGACACCTCCGCCTTCTTTCGGACCCTCTACGCCCTGCCCCTGCTCTTCGCTCTCTGGTGGCTGGATCGGAAACGAGACCACCGGAGCCCGCGGGAGCGGTGGATAGCCTTCCTCGCCGGTTCGTTGCTGGGGCTCGACCTCGCCTTCTGGCATCGCGCCATCGACCAGATCGGGGCCGGGTTGTCGACCGTGCTGGGCAACACCCAGGTGATGTTCGTGGGCCTCGCCGCCTGGTGGCTCTACCGCGAACGCCCGAGCCGCTCGGCGCTGCTGTCGGTACCGGTGATTCTGCTGGGCGTGGTCTGTATCTCCGGCCTCGGGCGGGGCGATACCTACGGCGAGAACCCGGGTCTGGGAGCCCTCTTCGGAATGGCCACCGGCATCACCTACGCTCTGTTCCTTCTCTTGCTGCGCAGCGCCAATCGCTCTCCGTCCCCACCGGTGGCAGCGATGCTCGACGCCACCATCGGCGCCTGCCTCACCTGCCTGCTGGTGGGGCTGGCCTCGGGCCATCTCGACTTCACCTTCGAATGGCACCATCACCGCTGGCTGATCGCTCTCGCCGTCGGCTCCCAGGTGGTGGGCTGGACCCTGATCTCGTCGATGCTGCCACGTCTACCGGCCCTCACCGGGTCGGTGCTGCTCCTGCTCCAGCCCGTGGGAACCATCATCTGGGGCCGGCTGCTCTTCGCCGAGATCCTGTCGCCGCTGCAGTGGTCGGGAGTCGCCCTGGTGATCGGCGGCGTGGGATGGCTCTCCGCCCGGGGCGCGGTTGCCGACCGGACGGAGAGAGAGGCTCAGAGACCGGGGAGGCGGACCGGGGCCTCGACCTCGTGATCGGGCTTCCCCGCTCCGAAGGCGATCTCACGCACCGGCTTCGGAACGAAATCCGTTGAAACGTGAGTACCCGTTGCCCTCGGGATCGATCTCACCTTCCACCGCCCGGACGCGATGGTCTTCGACCTCTCCGACCCCACCAAGGCTCAGCTCTGTGCGAGAAATCCAGAGGGCTCAGAGCGCCGCCAGAGCCGAATCGGCATCCTTGCCCGCCGCCCGGAAGACCTCGGTGAGGATCTCGCGCAGGCTCTCGGTCTTCCGATGCTCGGGACCGTGCTCTCGCAGAGCCCAGAGATAGCGGTCGCGAATGACTTCTTCGGCTTCGTCCGTGCGGCCCTGGGCGGCCAGGGAGCGGGCCAGGAGCCCTTCCGCCTGGCGTCTGCGGTTGTGCTCGTAGGGCAGGCGATCGGCGAGGATCTCGAGCGAATGCCGGGCGGCCCGTTCGGCATCCGACCAGCGCTCCTGGTCGAGGGCGAGGCGACCCTGCTGCAGCAGCACGATCCCGACGGTCGGGTGGTCGCCGCCGAGCGCCCGGCGCGAGACGGCCAGGGCTTCCTCGAGAAACTCCCCGGCGCGCTCCAGGTCCCCGGCGTCGTGGTGCAGGAAGCCGAGGTTGAAGGCGAGGGACGCGACGTCGGGATGATCGTCGCCGTACACCTGCTGCAGGATCGAGATCGCCTCCTCGAACAGGCCGAGGGCGGCCGCGCGATCTCCGCGGGTGAAGGCCAGGGCTCCGAGGTTGTTGAGGGCCTTGCCCCGCAGCGGATGCGACGGCCCCACGGTGCGGGTGTAGATCTCGATCGCTTCTCGAAAGAGCGCATCCGCCTCGTCCAGGCGACCCAGGTGCTGGTAGATCCGGGCCAGGTGATCACAGGCCGCGGCCACGTCTTTGTGGTCGTCGTCGAGCACCGCGCGGCGGATGCGCAGGGCTTCCTCCCCCGCCAGGGCCGCCAGGGGCCGACGACCGGTGATCTCGTAGAGCGACGCCTGCTGCAGC
>CAZMEL010000283.1:0-10546 GCA_964565225.1 uncultured Thermoanaerobaculia bacterium
CGAAGGCTATGTCGTCCTCGCCCTCGGCCGCAACACCCTCGGCGCCTGTGCCATCCACCTCGGCCGCTACGCCGAGGCCGAAACCCTTCTGCTCGAGAGCTTCGAGATTCTGCGGCAGAACGACAGCGGCCGCCAGGAGCACGCCCGGGCGGCCCGAGACCGACTGGTGGAGCTCTACCGCCTGACCGATCGTCCCGCCATGGCGAAGCACTTCCAGGACGCGCTACCGGATTCCTGATCTCTTCCCTGCAGGCTGGCCTCTGCCAAGAGTTGCAGGTAGGATCGCAATAATCCGCATATAGCCATGTTTTGATGAAAGGAGCTACGGTGACGCCTCGACTCCCTCTCCTGCTCGTTCTCGCCACCCTTCTTCCGGCACCCTCGCCACTTGCCGGAGAGCCCCTGAGCCTTCTCGTCTTCTCCCGCACCGAGGGGTTCCGCCATCCTTCGATCCCCGACGGCATCGCCATGCTCACGGCGATCGCCGACGAAGAAGGCGCCACTCTCGTGGCGACCGAGGAGACCGACGTGTTCACGCCGATGGCCCTCGAAGCCTTCGACGTCGTGGTTTTCCTCTCCACCACCGGTGACGTCCTCGGTCCCGACGAGCAGATGGCCTTCGAGGGGTTCATCCGGGCCGGCGGCGGCTGGATCGGCATCCACGCGGCGGCCGACTGCGAGTATGACTGGCCCTGGTATGGCGAGCTGCTCGGCAACGGCGCCTGGTTCGACTCCCACCCGCCGATCCAGACCGCCACCCTGGAGCTCGAGTTTCCCGGACATCCCGGTGCCGGCCTCTTCGATCTCACCACCTCCTTCCGGGACGAGTGGTACAACTTCCAGGCCAACCCCAGGCCGGTGGTGGATGTGGTCATGACCCTCGACGAAAGCTCCTACGATCCCGGCGGCGGCGCCATGGGCGACGACCACCCGATCGCCTGGGCCCACGAGTTCGACGGTGGCCGCGCTTTCTACACCGCTCTCGGCCACCGCACCCAGACCTTCGAGGACGTCCGCTTCAAGGAGAAAATCCGCGGCGCCGTGTTGTGGGCCGGCGGAGATCTGCTCTTCGCCGACGGCTTCGAGTCGGGAGACACGAGGGCCTGGAGCGAGCAGCCGTGATCGGAGAGCGGCTCTCCGAGATCAGAGCCGCAGCACCAGCAGGATTACGGCCGGCTCGTCCAACGTCGCGAGGTCGAGAGCCTGCACCTGGTTGTTCAAGGGAATGTTCACGCTTGCGGCGGGCACCTGCACACCGACCAGGTAGAAGACGAAGGCGAGACCCAGCAGGATTTCGTCGGTCCCCTCGAGCTGCCGGATCCCGATCAGGCACGAGGTCACCAGGGTGAGGAAGGAACCGACCCAGACCAGCAAGAAGAGCGGCTGCCGGTTCTGGATCACCCGGTCCATGGCCTGGAAGGACAGGACGCGCCAATAGCTCGAGCGCCCTGGGCCTCGGCCGGATCGGTCGCTCTTTTTCGGGAGCGCCGAGCTCAGCCGAAGGGCCGAGACTGCGAGGCGATGCGGTAGGAGCGTGGCGTCTGACCGGCCCAGCGTTTGAAGGCACGGGTGAAGGAGCTCTGCTCGGAGAACCCGGTCATGAAAGCGACCTCGGCCAGAGACGATTCGGTCGCCTGGAGGAGCCGCTCGGCCAGCCGGCGCCGCACCTCGTCGACCAGCGCCTGGTAGGAGTAGCCGCGGTCCGCCAGTCGGCGCTGCAGCGTCCGGCCGCTCATGCCGAAGTGCCTCGCGATCTCGGAGATCGCCGGCAAGCCGTCGCTGAGCGCTCGGGCGATCCTGCTCTGGACTCTGCGTTCCAGGGAGCTCTCGGCGTCCAGCTTCGACACCTCGGATTCGAGGTGAGAGTCGAAGAACCGAGAAATGGTCGCATCGCCGAGGTGGTTCGGTGTCTGTAGGGTCTCGTCGCTGAGCTGGAGGGCGTCTCGGTCGGCGCCGAAATGGATCGGGCAGCCGAAATACGCTTCATGGTCCGAAATGTCTTCCGGTGCCGGGTAGGATCCACCGGGCTGTCCGGATCGATCCCTACCGACTGCAACAGGGCCGCCCGATCGACGTTCTCATCGGCCACTCCGGCCACTTTGCGCACGAAGAGGGAAGTGATCTGTCCCATACGTCTCGAAAATCGGGCCTCAGCCCTCTGTGGATGAGCCGCAGACGGCTCCGGGCTCGACCGCTCCCGAGCCGGAGCCCCTGGTGATCCGTTCGAAGCTCGCGAGATCGTGCCCGATCCACAGAGCAGCCCCACTTTCTTCGAGCAAGGCCTCGACCGTCTGCATCGATTCCAGACTCTGCTCGGGATCGGCATCGATCGCCAGAGCCTGCTGCTGCCGACGCGCGACCTCGAGCACGTAGAGGTCTCCCGAGAGCACCACCGAGCAGTCATCCGAGAGCTCCAGGAAGAGTACCTGGTGGCCCGGCGTGTGGCCCGGTGCCGGAATCAATCGCACCCGGCCGTCGCCGAAGACATCGTGCTCACCATCGAGCAGCAACAGCTCGGAGGCTTCGAGGCGATCGTAGAGCTCCGGGGAGTAGCCCGGTGGGGGTGGTTCCGAGAGAAAGGCCAGCTCGTGTTGCTTCCGCTGCAGAATCGGCTTCGCTCCTTCGATCTCGTTGGCGATCCCGACGTGGTCGAAATGAAAATGGGAAAAGGCCATGTAGTCGAAGTCGCCCATGGAGAGGCCCTGATCACCGATCTGCTCGGCAAAGGTCCGATCCAGGCGCATGCGCCAGCCGCCTTCCATCTCCGCCCAACCTTCGGTCTCCGCCTGGCTCGAGGGCAGCCCCCCATCCCAGAGAAGCCTGCCCTTCTCGTGCTCGATCACGAAACAGGGCACGATCATCTCCCGAACGTCGGTGTCCGTGTCGGCCACGCCGAGCATCTGGAGACTGTCGTAGCCGATCCTGCCGCAATCGAAGGCGAAGAGCTCCAGAGGGGGCTCGGTCGATGCCGCGGGAGGGTCCGCGGGCGGAGGTGAGCCGGCCGGCGGTGCCGGACCGCAGGCCGTACCGGCCAGAACCAGTAAGGAAAGGAAATGAGGCTTGTGGTCCATGGTTTTCTCCGCGCCTCTCAGGGATCCGAGGTTTCCGACATCGTACCGCATGCCAGGGTACCCGAGACCGGCTCCGCTCCCGGAGCCCTTTCGTCCGCTATCAGCCCGTGGTGAAAGTCAGCCGCTGGCGAGAGCGAGCAATTTTCGGCAGATCGAGGCGCAGAACCGCAGGAATATCGGTGATCTTTCGAGTTTTTGCAACGCTGAGCTGCTGGAAAAGGGCCGCTCGCAGCGCGGCTCGAGTTTCACCACGGGCTGCTATGCCTTCGAGAGGCCTTGACCCGACCGCAACCGATCGGGGATGCTCCTCGGGCCATCCCCGGAAGAACGAGACTCGGAGCCGGAAAATGCTCACAAGGATCCAAGCATGAGGAAAGACGAGATCCTCGAAGAGCTCTGGGAGAGTGCCGCGCCGGCCACGGAGGTCTTCGACCCCTCCTCGATCGAGGATCTACCTCCGGTCGCCCGCCGTTATCTTTCTCATGCTCTGGCACCCGGTGTCCTTCTTTCGACGTGTGCCCGGGTTCGAATGAGCGGCTCGATTCGACTCGGCGGTCGCTGGTGTGATTTCACGGCCGAGCAGGTGCTCAGCTGGGACCGGGGATTCGTCTGGTCCGCGCGGGCTCGGGTGAAGGGTCTTCCGGTCAGCGGCTTCGATCGCCTGGTCGATGGCGTGGGAATCATGCGCTGGAATTTGCTCGGCCTGTTTCCCGTGATGACGGCGGAAGGGGAGGACATCGATCGTGCGGCCAAGGGCCGCCTCCATGCCGAAGCGATCTGGATGCCGGCGGTCTTGCTCCGAACAGGGGCTCGCTGGAGCGACCAGGGTCGCGACGAAACGGTGGCCAGCTTCGACGCCCATGGCGAGCCGGCCCGTCTGCACCTCGTGGTGGATTCCGACGGCGCCCTGAAGAGCTGCCGGCTCGATCGCTGGGGAGACCTCGAGACCGGGCGATTCGGCTACCATTCCTTCGGCGGCTTCGGCGATCGAGAACGCACCTTCCATGGCGTCACGATTCCCAGCCGTCACCGGGTCGGCTGGCAGCTCGGTACCCGCCGATTCGAGAGCGAAGGGGAGTTCTTCCGTTGTGATCTCGAAGACGTACAGTATCGGTGAGCCGAGGCTGCCCGAGGCTCGGCCCGACAGCAATCCTGCAAGAAGGAGTGATTCGATGGCCGGTGCGTCGGCAATCTCGATGATCGAGAAATGGCCCGAGAAGGCCAGGGAGAAGATCCGCACTGCCGCCGAGGCGATCCGGGTCGTCGAGCCCGGCCATCGAGTGTTCGTCGGCTCCGGGGCTGCGGTGCCACGGGCCCTGATTCTGGCCCTGGCCGACCGTGCCCCCGAGCTCCGGAATACGGAGCTCCTCCACCTGCTCACGCTGGGCCTCGACCCCACCACCGAAGAGGCCTTCGAAGGCTCCGTGCGCCACTCGAATTTCTTCATCGGCGCCAACGCACGCAAGGCGGTCCAGGAGTGTAGAGCCGACTATCTGCCCATCTTCCTGTCGGAGATCCCGGCCCTGTTCAAGACTCGGGCCGTCCCCGTGGACGTCGCCCTGATCCACCTCTCTCCACCCGATCGCCACGGGTTCTGCAGCTATGGCGTCTCGGTGGATATCGTCAAGACGGCGACCGAAGCGGCCGACGTCGTCGTGGCCCAGGTCAACCCGCAGATGCCGCGGGTCCACGGCGACGGCCTCATCCACCTCGACGAGATCGACCACCTCGTTCCGGTCGACGAAGACCTGCCGGAGCTGCCGCCCCCCGAGAGCAGCCCCGTCAGCGAAGCGATCGGCCGGCACGTCGCATCGTTGATCGAAGACGGCTCGACCCTGCAGCTCGGGATCGGTGCGATCCCGGACGCCGTTCTCGCCAACCTGGAGGACAAGAAAGACCTCGGCATCCACACCGAGATGTTCTCCGACGGCATCCTGCCGCTGATCCGATCCGGGGTGGTGAACAACTCCCGGAAAACCCTCCATCGCAAGAAAATGGTCACCAGCTTCGTGATGGGCAGCCGGGCGCTCTATGATTTCGTCGACGACAACCCGATGCTCGAGTTCCGGCCGTCGCAGTACACCAATGATCCGTTTCTCATCAGCAGCAACCGCCGGATGGTGGCCGTGAACTCGGCCCTGGAAGTCGACCTCACGGGTCAGGTCTGCGCCGACTCGATCGGTCACAAGTTCTACAGCGGCATCGGCGGGCAGGTGGACTTCGTGCGCGGCGCCGCCCGCTCCGAAGGCGGCAAACCGGTGATCGCCCTGCCCTCGACCGCTCTCGACGGCGAGGTCTCACGGATCGTTCCTCGGCTCTCCGACGGTGCCGGGGTCGTCACGACACGTGGCGACGTGCACTACGTGGTGACCGAACACGGCATCGCCTACCTGCACGGCAAGACCATCCGGCATCGGGCCCTCGCCCTGATCGCCATCGCCCATCCGAGATTTCGCGAACGGCTCTTGCTCGACGCCAAGGCCTTCGGATATGTCGAGCGGGAGGCGGAGCTCGCGGTTTGATCCGCCGAGCCAGCCGGGTTACCTTTCCGACGCGCGAACGGTAGGAGGCTGGCCACGATCGATCGCCACCAGAGGATTCGTGAGACCATGGCACCCATGAACACCACGGCACCCATGAACATCGAGATCTGGTCCGATATCGCCTGCCCCTGGTGTTGGGTCGGCAAGAAGAACCTCGAGGCCGCCCTCGAAGGATTCGACCACGAGGTCCGGGTCGAGTGGCGGGCCTTCGAGCTCCATCCGCAGGCCCCGGCAACTCCTCCGCAGCCCGTCGACTATGCCGGTCGGCTCGCCACCAAATACGGCATGCCGCGGCACGACGCCCAGGCCTTCATCGACCGCATGAGCGAGGCCGGCCGGGCCGTCGGGATCGACTTCCGATTCGACCGGATCCGGCCCTGCAACACCTTTCGCGCCCACCGCCTCCTGGCGTGGGCCAAAACCCTCGGCCAGCAGAGCCCGCTCAAAGAACGATTGTTCCTCGCCTACATGACCGAGGGAGCGGATCTGAACGATGTCGGCACCCTGGCCGAGCTGGCCGCGGAGGTCGGCCTCGACGCCGAGGAGGCAGCGGGAGCCCTGCGGACGGACTCGTATGCCGACGAGGTGCGGGCCGACCAGGCACGAGCCCGGGATCTCGGCATCACCGGCGTACCCTTTTTCGTCTTCGCCCCCGGCCTGGTCGCCTCGGGAGCCCAGCCGCCCGCTACCCTGCGAGGAGCCCTCGCGCAAGCTCGACAACTGACGACGCCCGAGCCGAGCTCGGCCTCCACCCCCACACCAGACGTTTGTGGTCCCGATGGGTGTGAATAGTGGCCCCATCTCGACTCTTTCGTCGAGTTGACGAGCCTTTCTTCTTCTGAGCCCTTTCCACGCGGCTCTGCCTGGACTCTCCCCCAATCTGCCGGTACAGTAGACGGTAAGACCCTTTCTCTTCGAATCCGTCACGTTCCGGCCACTCCGTGCGCCGGAGCCAAGGGAGACATTATGAGCCGTCACTTTCGTGTGTTCACAGCTGCCCTCTTCTTGCTTCTTCTCTTTTCGGTTTTCCTCGCGTCTTGCTCCAGATCCGGTTACGACACCACCGAGCAAACGGAGCCGGGCGAGCCCCCGGGAACCGACACCCCCCAACCCTGCCTCGCCTCTTCGACCTGGGTCACCCAACCGAACCCGCCGAGCGAGATCGGCGGCGGAGTCCCCGTGGGAGACGAGACCAACTGCCAGTTCTATCAATTCGGCTGGCAATGGTTTCTCGACCTGGCCTCCCCCGTCGCAGAAGGGAGCGATGAGCGGGGCTTCGAGGCGCTGAACGTCTTCCAGCCCGGCCAGACCGACCAATGTGCCCAGGAGATGATCCCCACCGGTGCCGAAGCCATGGCGCGGAACCTGGGCGTCCGCCTCACCAAGGGCACCGAGCAGGACTCCGAGCACGTGGTTCCCGCCGAGCTCACCCAGGCGACCGGGCAAGGCCTGTACGACCAGAACGGCAACATCGTGCTCTACACCATCGGCTACAGCCCCAACGAATGCCAGGCGACGTCGGCCGGCTACTTGCCGAACACCATCGAAACCAAGCTATCGTGGCGAATCCTCGAGCCGGACGAGCCCGGGCTCGACACCTACTACCAGCTCAACGACGTGATCGTCCCGGAATTCTCCGACGAGCCCATCGACCTCGGCCTGGTCGGCTTTCACCTCGTGATCAATACAGAGGATCATCCCGAGTTCGTCTGGCTCACCTGGGAGCACAAGGCCAACGCTCCCACCTGCGACGATCCGCAGACCGCCCCGGGCGGCGGCTGGTCGTTCCTCTCCGAGGACTGCGCCCAATGCCTGGCCGACCCCACCCCCGAGTGTGAGTCCGCCTGCAAGTTCAACGACGGCGGTGCGACCTGTGGCGGCAAGGCACCTCCCTGTGCCCTCACCGGCACTCCCGACGAGGTCTGCCAGGTCTACGCCTGGGGTACCGATCCGGGCAGCGAGACCGGGGGCAACGACAACGACACCAACCGAGCGAATATCGAAGAGCTGAACGCCCAGCTCGTCGGCCCCGAGGGTTATGTCGCCACCGTGCCCGACATGGCGATCTGGCAGAACTATCAAATGGTCGGTGGCCTGTGGACCAACGGCGGCGTTCCGTCCGGCGATCCCGACGCCCAACGAGGCTCCCTCGAGCTGGCGAACACCACGATGGAAACCTTTTTCCAGCAGCCCCAGCAGAACTGCTTCACCTGCCACCACTACACCACCGAACATCCCCTCCGCGTCAGCCACATCATCGACGACCTCCTGCCGTCGTCCGTGACCGGCGACTGAAGAGCACGGGGCAGGCCGCGAGATTCGGCCTGTCCCGGCCCGGGCAGGTGCAAGTCACCTGAACAGTCTCTTCCTCCACTGGGTCTATCCCGGCAAGGAGGAAAGACTGTGAAAGAGTCTCAGTTTGCTCGCCACGCGCTTTTGATCGGGATCGATCAATACCCGAAGTTTTCCAGCAGCAATCAACTGGAAGGATGTGTGCACGACGTAAGGGCTCTCGGCCGCGTGCTCACCGACGACTTCCGGTTTCCGAAGGAAAATCTCCAATACCTCTGCAACGAAGAAGCAACCCGTGAGGGGATTCTGGCTGCCATGAGTCAGATGCTCGACACCGTCGATGACAACGATGTGGTCGTAGTACAGTTCTGCGGCCACGGCTCACAGGTCATCGACGTGGACGGCGACGAAGCCGATGGCTACGACGAGACGATCGTGCCCTTCGACAGCGGTCGCAAGAAGAGCCAGAACCGGGACATCACAGACGACGAGATCAATGCCTGGCTCCGCTGCTTGGGTCGACGAACTCCGTTGGTCACGCTGATCTTCGATTCTTGCCATTCCGGCACGATGACCCGAGATCCCTTCGCAGCTCGAGTCAGGCGTTTGCCCCTCGATCCGCGACCACCTTCGCAACCCCAATGGTCACCGACCAGAACCACCAAGAGCCGTAGTCGCAATGGAACGGAGTCCGGCTACACCCTTTTCGCCGCCTGCCGCGACGATGAAAGCGCCCACGAGATGAATCGGGCCCTCACCGGCGGTGTCGCACACGGGGCCCTGAGCTTTTTTCTCTGCCGCGAGCTTGCCGGTCTCGGCCCCTCGGTCCCTTCTCGAGAGATCTTCGAGCGCGTCGCGGCTCAAATCACCGCTCGCTTTCGTAGTCAACACCCGCAGCTCGAAGGGGCCTGGGACCGCGAGATCTTTGGTATCCGCAACCTCACCGCCATGCGCCATATCCCGGTCTGTAGCCGAACCGACAACCGAGCTGCTCTCGCAGCCGGAAGTGCCCACGGGATCCTCTCGGGATCACGGTGGGCCGTATACCCTCCGGGTACGAGAGAGGCTCGCTCAGAGCCACTGGGTATTCTCGAAGTAGAATCCGTCGGAGCCGTGACGGCACGCGCAAAGGTCGAAGCCGAAGTCATTCCCGGTACCATCGAAACCGGTGGCCGGGCGGTGCAGATCTCCCAACCTTCCGGAGACTCCCGCATGGCCGTGCGAGTGCTCGGCTCGTCGCAGAATGCAGAGAGAGTCGAACGGCTCGAACACGCGATTCACGCTTCGCCGCTTCTCACGATCGGCACCCCAGAAAGTGCCGAGTTGCTGATCCACCTTGGTTCCGGCGACCAGGAGCTCGAGCTCTGGAACGTCGTCGATCGAACCGGCTCGGCGGTGTTGGAATCTCGACGTGCGGACGTTGCCGATGAAGTCGTCGATCTGATCGAGCATCTAGAGCGTCGAAGCCGCTACCAGAGCACCCTGGCGCTCGAGAACTCCGATCCGCGGAGCGAGTTGCGCGGAGTGATAGACCTCGAGCTGAGACGATTCGGCAGCAATGGTTGGGAGCTTGCAGCGCCGACCGAGGGAAATGCCGACGTCGTCTTCTACGACGGTGACCAGCTGGCTCTCGGCATTCGGCACCGGTACTCACGCCCCGTCTACGTCTATGTGCTCGACTTCGGCGTCAGTGGTTCCATCGACCTCCTCTACCCTGTGCGTGGAGCGAGCGAAGGGCTGATCCCCGACCATACGTTGGAAATCGGGGTGCGGCCGGGAGACGAGCTCGATCTCACCTTGCCGTCGGGAAAAGCCGGTGTCGAGATCGTCAAGCTATTCGCCACCCTGGAGCCAACGGACTTCGGCCCCCTACTACAGGGTTCCGTTCGCCAATCCACAACGACGAACGAATTCGAGGGACTCCTGCGGCTGGCCCTGTGCGGAGGGCCGCAACGGGAGATCCGGCGACGCGAAGGGAGTGATTGGGCAACCGTGAGTCGGCCGTTCGTCCTGCGCCCCAAATCTTGAAGCTCTTCTTCCGGACAGGAACGCAGTTGGGCCTCTCCAAGTATTTCCTATAGACTCCGCTGGCAATATAGTTCGACGTCGTTGCCAGTTCCTGGAGCTTCTCTCTCAATACTTCCGGAGAATCAGCCGGCGGACTCCGTCTCATGCTTTCCGAGGGTTTCGATGCCTCCACTTGTCTCTGCAGGAGAGGACTTTCGTCGGCTTTTCGACCGTTACTACCGTCCGGTAGTGCATTTCTTCGTCGGTCGCGGCTTTTCGAAGGAAGAAAGCCGAGATCTCGCTCAAGAGACGTTTCTGCGAATCCATCGGGGTCTGAAAGACTTCCGCCACGAAGCCAGTGAAAGCACCTGGCTTTTCCGTATCGCTCGCAATGTCGGAGCCAATAGCCTGCGGGATCGAGGCGCTGAAAAGCGAAATGCGGAAGAAGAAATTCCCCTGGACGGCATCTCAGATAGCTCTTCGCTGCTGCCTGCAGCGAACGAGCCCGGTCCGGAAGAGCAGTTGTTGAGCGAAGAGAGCCGTGAACAGTTGCACCATGCGGTACAGGCCCTACCACCACAGATGCGCCGCTGCCTGGTTTGAGGCAGACGCAGGCTACAGCTGGAGCTGCGC